>JAZOAY010000095.1:0-7029 GCA_045595725.1 Acutalibacteraceae bacterium
GTCAATTACTTCTGTATGTCCGAGTGCATCTACAACTTCCTGTGCTACGAGTACTTCGCCGCATACTGAACAGTGTTTACCTTCTGTAAGACCTGTTTCTGTACATGTAGGTGCTACTGCTTCGTCGATTACTTCTGTATGTCCGAGTGCATCTACAACTTCCTGTGCTACGAGTACTTCGCCGCATACTGAACAGTGCTTACCTTCTGTAAGACCTGTCTCTGTACATGTAGGTGCTACTGCTTCGTCAATTACTTCTGTATGACCAAGTGCATCTACTGTTTCCTGTGCTACGAGTACTTCGCCGCATACTGAACAGTGTTTACCTTCTGTAAGACCTGTCTCTGTACATGTAGGTGCTACTGCTTCGTCAATTACTTCTGTATGACCAAGTGCATCTACAACTTCCTGTGCTACGAGTACTTCGCCGCATACTGAACAGTGTTTACCTTCTGCAAGACCTGTCTCTGTACATGTAGGTGCTACTGCTTCGTCGATTACTTCTGTGTGGCCGAGTTCAGGGATAACTTGTTCTGAAATTATTTTTCCGCAAACTGAACATGTAACCGTAACCTTGCCCTCTTCCGTACACGTTGCCTCAGTTGTTTTTGCGACTTCTGCATGACCGAGCGCTGAAACATAATCTGATACATAACTGTCACCACAAATTGTACAGGTATATGTTGTGAAACCTCTGTCTTCGCATGTCGGAGCAGTTACAACAGACTTGTAAGAATGACCTGTTGCTGCAACATAAGTATCTTTTGATGTTGCACCACAAACGGAACATGTGTGAGTTGTATAACCCTGTGCTGTACATGTGGGAGCAGTTACAACTGATTTATAAGAATGTCCCGTTGCAGGAATTGTTGCCACCTGAGATGCATCACAGCCTTCAAAAGTACATATCTGAGTACCTGTACCTGTTTCTGTACAAGTGGGAGCCTTAGTAACTGTTGCTTCTCCGTAAGTATGCTTTTCCCATGTAAGTTTGTTATTTACCCAACCTACAACATGGTATTCTTCGGGAACAATAAACTCTGCATCGTTTACATACGTTTCAGTATCTTTTGTACTGAGTTTTGCAGATTCTTTGGTTGTAACAGAGAATACTGCATTATCACCCTTTGTGACAGTGGCGTTTTCTTCAAGGTAAATTTCACCGCCAAGTTCACCATCAACATAAAGTGCACCGCCGTTTTCAACAAAAAACTTTGCCGATGGTCTGCCCTGAGGATAACGATAGTTTTCTGTAAACTGCGAATCAGTAAGCTCTCGGTATGCAACAATCTGTGAATATCTGTCACGTGTAGATGTTTTATATCTGTTGACCTTGAAAGTTGCACCGTCATGAATTGTAGCCTCACTACCGGGAAGGAATTTCATGCTTATAGCTTTACTGTCGTAATAACTGTCATATTCGCCGTCATAAAAATGGAACTCGTTATCACCATCCATTGCCAGAACAAAACTTGAGGAATTAACGGTAACCGGCAGAATACTGATATAAATCTTGATTGAAATCGAACCTAAATATCCGCCACCGTAAATTTTATAAACTTCTGCCTCTTTTCCTATCCTGTCACGATATTCAACTGTTTTGACAAGTTTTGAACCACTTTTAAGAATAAAGAGACCCTCTGATGAACCGACAAGAGTTGCAACGTTATATGAGAATGAACTATTGAAATATGCAACGTTCTGACCTGTCAGTTCTGCACCGGAATGGATAGTAATCTCAACTGTGATGTTACGCATATCATACTCGTTAGCAATCCATACGCCCTGAGTTCTCATGTAAGATGAATGTGTACCGCCACGGAAATGTTCAATAACGAAAAGGTCTCTTACTTCTGCCCCTGAAAATGCTTCAATAGCGCCTGAGCCTTTGATATAACCGTTAGCAACAACTACGCCGCCACTGTTAACATTCATTTTACCATTGAGAATAATCTGTGCATAATTGCCGTTGACTTCGTGACGGTAGTGACCACTCTTTTTCAGACCGATGAGTGCAGAAACAAGGACATTACCATTGACTGTAACAGTAACCCCTTCTGCAACCGTAAGGGTTCTATAGAGTACGTCTGTTACATATCCCGTTGCATTTGAGTTTACGTCAGGATTTCCGCTTGCAACGTTATAGCCTGTGTAACCATCCTTATGAGGAACAAGCAAGGTAACCCCCGCTTTAACCGTAACATTCTGTGTAATTGTCGTATCTTTCTGCACAATAACCGTATTACCGCTTACCGCTGCATTAAGTGCATCTTCAACGCTGTTGTAATAAACATCGCCAATGCTTGCAACATTTTCTTCTGCCGCTGAAATATTCATTGCGAACAAAGATGTTACAAGAATGACAGACAGAAGAATACTTATAATTCTTTTTATCTTTTTATTCATTGTATTTCGCTCCTTTTCGAGGCGTTTTACTACGAGTATATTATAATTCATTTGAGCATAACAGTCAAGAAAAATTCACAAATAATAAAGGTTTTTAATAAAATTTAACAATAAATTATAAAAAATCATTTTTATTCAACATACGTTGAAAGGAATTATAAATTCTATGGTCACATCTGCAAAACACCAACCTCTGAAAAATAATTTACCACAACCACAATTTTACCGTTTTTCAAAAAACATATCGTTTTGACTTCATCTCTCGTGTACAACAAAGCAAAAAAGCAGAGAATTTCGATTTCTGAAACTCTCTGCTTTTTGTCAGATGTGTGCTTTATGCTACTTTTCAGCCTCTGCTCTTGCCCATAAAATAATTTTCTCTAACATTTCCGTCTGTTCACGAGTGAACGGAGGTTGTATTTATACTCTCGTAAAAACATAATAATTGGTATCATATCCGCCATAACGATAATCTCCGCTTTTCCATTCGATTATCAGATAGTCCCTATTGTCAACAATTCTGATTTCATACTCACAGGCAGACCAGTTCCATTTTCTGAGTAAATAATTTTTCGTCCATACAACAGTATCTTCGCCCTCAAAAACATCATCTTCATAAACGCATCTGCAATTACCGTTTTTGAAAAACTCAATTTCTTTGAAATATAAATCTTCAATAGGTTCAGCTTCGGTTGTAAATTCTGATTTTCCTCCTTGATAACCGAGAAACGAATGGGCTTTCCATTTTCCGAGAACCCGTTCATCGTTAACAAAAGGCTTATTGACATCATCTTTTCTCGCAATTTCTTCTGCGGTGTATCTGTTACTGTCAACTTTTTTCAGTACAAGACAGGTAGGTTTACCACCGCGTGTATACTCAAATTCTTTGAGATTGACAAACATGAACAAATCATTTCCTATTTTTTCAGTTTCATACTCATTATTTACTGGTGAATTAAGATATCCTTTTGTCCAACTGAATGCCCAGTATCTTTCACCGTCCGGCAAAAAATACAAATATTTCTGCTCATCACCATAAAAGTTCTTTACGCAGAAAAGGTTGTCATAGAAATCTTCTCTCACCGCATAAATACCGATAACTTCCCACTTACCCACAACTTTTTCATCATTGACAAATGGAAGAATGTCTTCAGGCGGGTCAATGTCTTCTCCGAGTTTCACAACATCACAGACAATTTCATCACCTGCAACACGGTACTGTGAAACGCGTTGATAATCTGATGCCTTTATATGAGCCTCTGCAAGAGTACACAAATCAATAAATTTACTGTCAGGCATTATTTTTATTATTGCCCTGTTATTTTCAAAATTTACATTCAGTTTTGTCATCATAAATTTAGCCTCCTTAAGATTTTCAAGAGTTGTCAGAAAAATTTTCTCTTTATGTGAAAAAATTTCTGCAATTTCTTCCGCTGTTTTCGCGGAATAAATCAGCTCTTTAATTTCCTGCAAGGAGAAACCTGCATTTTTCAATGCAGTAATCCGATGAAAAAGAAGAATCTGCTCAGAAGAATAATGTCTGTAGCCCGAAAACCTGTCGGTGTATTCAGGCATAAGCAGTTTTTCTTTGTCATAATGTCGCAAAACAGAAATTTTTGTTCCGCACATCTTTGCAAACTCTCCTATTTTCATAAACAACTCTCCCTTGCATAATCTAAGGTACCTTATGCACATAGTATAAACCTTAAGTTAAGGTGAGAGTCAAGAGTTTTTTTGAAGAAAGTAAAAATTATTTTAAAGGATAACCATGGCAATAAAATTTCTTATAAATACTTTTTGTCATAATAAAGAAAAATCCGAACTTTTCACCATAAAATGAAAAGTTCAGATTCGTTACTTTGGGATCTCTACACCTTTTCAACCCCACTATTTGTAATACGTTTCATTGAAAATACTTATCAAAAAATTTTTATTATTACATCATTCGAAAATGTCAATAATTAATTTGCGGATTTCGACGATTGCAATATTGAATGCTTGTCGGATAATTCTTACGACTTTTTCAAGGAAGTTTTCTGTTTCAAGCTCAGCATCCTCTCCGTTGCCTGAGTAACAGCCGATATTGTTGCTTGTTATTTCGTTACCGTAGAAATCTGTCATGCAACCATCCTTAACCACAAAACCTGCACCGATTAACGGTGAGCCTTCTGCAAGCTGATATGCTTTTATCGGATCGTCACCGCCCACAAAACCGGGAAGTGTGTTCAAAGCATTCTTATCAAATGACGGATTAAAAGTATTGTAATAGCAGTTATTGGCAAACACATTATTTGAATCCTTCATTTCGCTGTTAACATAATAAAACTTTTGTCCATCTTGGAAAACTATAATGTTGTTTACAAACAATGAATCATAAATCTGAGTCATCTGAAATTCCGGACAATTGATTATCGTGTTATTATAAAAGCTGAAATTCCATTCACCATCAGATACACCAATTTTGTTTCTGCCCTGATTGTCATTAACGGACAAACAGTATCTTACCGTATTGCCTCTGTTACCGCCTTTAGCAGGATTGTTACACATAAAACGCATATTATCGTGGGAATAAATGTATTCGTATGTACAGTTATATGAGCCGTGGTCAAAATCCACAGTCATTCCGTCACCATAGTTTTTCTGACCTGCTATTTCGCAATAGCTGAAAGTGCAGTTTGATGAATAATGAGTCCACATTGCGGCGGTAAAATAAAGAATTTCCCCGTTTTCATCAAGGCCAACGCCCTGACAACAATCAATGGCACGGCAATGTGTTACCAAAGCACCATCGCAGCCTTCAAGAACAACCGCTTCGCCGTCCAAATTGTAAAATTCACAGTTCTTTACAAGTGCATTCTTGTTAAGGTCCTGAGATCCGGTGAAAAATATGCCGTTGCCAACATCGTATATTTTGCAATTCACCGCCTGAAAATCGTTGACGGGATAAACCGAGCCTCCATAGCGTTTGATAACGATTGCTGCTCTGCCCGAAATCGGACCCTCAGTATAATTATCACGGCAGGTTACGGTATAATTCTGCATGTCGTGAAATTCACAGTTTTCTATTCTGACACCCTTTGATTCTTTCGTAACTCCGTCAACCCAGATACCTCCGCCGTTATGTGCCGTGATTTCAAAACCCGAAACGGTTACATAAGAGCAGTCAAAAAGCTTCATAACCGCATCCCTTTCATCTGTATTAAGATGTGGTTTTTTGCCCTCACCATAAGATGAAATAACAATAGGATTGTCCTCAGTTCCCGAGCAAGTAAGCGTAATTGCGCAATCATATTTTCCGTCTGACTTAAAGAGGATTTTATCGCCTGGTCCAAGGGTTAAAGATTCGATATTATCAACAGTTTTCCAGGCAGCAGTTTCGGACAATCCCGTGTTTTCGTCATTGCCTGATACACCATCAATATAGTAAGTCGTACCTACAGCAAACACAAACGGTATTATACTCAGGGTAATTATAACAACAAGAATCACCGATAGAAATTTTTTCATTTAAATAACCTCCTTAAATTCTTACAAAACAATTATAGCATTGAAATACAGAAAACACAACAAATAAAAAAAATAAAACTTTTGTCATGGATAAAAAACAAACCCGAACGTTTCACCGTAAAATGAAAAGTTCGGATTCGTTACCTGTGGCGCCCCAAACAGGACTCGAACCTGTGACACCGCGGTTAACAGCCGCGTGCTCTACCGACTGAGCTATTAGGGCATATTCGTTTTTTCGACATTTTTCTTTAAAGAAAGCCGGTTTGATGTTTTTCAAACCGGCACTTTGTATTGGCGTCGTCCTATCTTCCCGGGCCGCTTCCAGCCAAGTATTTTCGGCGCACATGAGCTTAACTACCGTGTTCGGGATGGGAACGGGTGGACCCTCATCGCCATTGACACCAATTCTATTGCACCGGCACTCTTTCGTGCTCGACACAACTTATCTCAAAAGCAAATTGCTTTGCTTTCTTTAACTTTTTTCGTTGGTGACCCGTAGCGGATTCGAACCGCTGTTGCCGGCGTGAGAGGCCGGAGTCTTAGGCCACTTGACCAACGGGCCACATTGATGGTACACCATCACGGGCTCGAACCGTGGACACCCTGATTAAGAGTCAGGTGCTCTACCAACTGAGCTAATGGTGCTCATTTCTCTTCGTACCTAAAAAACTGAACAAAAACATTTCGTGATGATGAACCAAACAATGGTCAAGCTCTCGACCTATTAGTACTGTCAAGCTGAATGTATCACTACACTTACACCTACAGCCTATCAACCTCATAGTCCATAAGGGGTCTTATTAGCTTATGCTATGGGATATCTTATCTTGGAGACGGCTTCACGCTTAGATGCTTTCAGCGTTTATCCGATCCGCACTTAGCTGCCCAGCTATGCCATTGGCATGACAACTGGTGCACCAGCGGTGCGTCCATCCCGGTCCTCTCGTACTAAGGACAGCTCTCCTCAAATATCCAACGCCCACGACAGATAGGGACCGAACTGTCTCACGACGTTCTGAACCCAGCTCGCGTACCACTTTAATCGGCGAACAGCCGAACCCTTGGGACCGAATTCAGCCCCAGGATGTGATGAGCCGACATCGAGGTGCCAAACCT
>JAZOAY010000096.1:0-6061 GCA_045595725.1 Acutalibacteraceae bacterium
TAACTGTGCGCAAGGTTTGATAAGAGGCGAGGTAACAAGAAGACTGAGACTGAGAAAAAGTCCCGAGCTTAAATTTGTTGCTGATGACTCTGTTGAACACGGTATGAAAATTTTTAAAATGCTTGATGATATAAAGGTAGACGCAGATGAGGATTAATGTCAGAGAAGCAGCTCAATTGCTGAAAAATCACGACAATATTATAATTCTTGTTCATTCAAACCCTGACGGTGACACGTTAGGGTGCGGCTACGCATTGCAGAGAGCCTTGAGAAAGGCGGGCAAAAAAGCAGAGGTTCTCCGTCCTCTTAACACAGGTAAAAAGTATAATTATCTTTTTGACGACCAGGAAAAAGAGGATTTTGAACCTGAATTTATTGTCTCGGTAGACGTGGCAGATGTAAAACTTCTTGATGCAGACGTAAGGGAAAAATATGGAGATAAAATAAATCTTGCAATTGACCATCATCCCTCAAACTGTGTAAGTTGTGAGAAACTTCTTCTTGAAGATACTGCTGCTGCGGCTTGTGAGATAATTTACAAAGTTCTTGTTGAAATGGGAACAGAATTTGACAAGAAAATTGCCGATTGCCTTTATACGGGTATTTCAACGGATACAGGTTGTTTCAGATATTCAAATACATCTGCACAGACTTATCGTTTTGCAGCTGACCTTGTTGAACACGGTGCTGACGGCGCACTTATCAACAGAATAATGTTTGATACAAAAACAAAGTCTTATGTTGTTCTTGAAAGACTTGTTATGGACACACTTGAAATGCATTTTGGCGGTAGGTGTGCAATGACTTATCTTACCCTTGATATGTATGAAAAAAGCGGTTCGGATGAAAGTGAAACTGACCCCCTTGCTTCAAAAACAAGGCAGATTGAGGGCGTTGACATCGGAATTTTCGTCAGAGAGAAAACTGACGGTACTTTCAAGGTTTCATTGAGAACACTTGAGCCTGTGGATGCTTCAAAAATCTGTGGAATGCTCGGTGGCGGAGGTCATGCGAGAGCAGCAGGTTGTCAGGTTGAAGGTTCATTGGACGAAGTGAAAGAAAAAATAATTTCTAAAGTTTCGGAGTATCTTGACAAATGACAGGATTTGTGTGTTTTGATAAAGGTGAAAATATAACCTCTTTTTTCGCAGTCAAAAGAATGTCACGTCTTATGGGCGAAAAGAAAGCAGGTCATACAGGCACTCTTGACCCTATGGCAACAGGAGTTATGACTGTGGCTCTCGGTGGTGCTACAAGGTTTATCGAACTTATCCCCAGTCACGAAAAGTCATATACTGCGGTGATAAAATTCGGTATTGCAACCGATACTCTTGATATTACGGGAAATGTTCTTGAAGAAAGCGACAAAAGAGTTTCCCGTGAAGAATTTGAAAATGTTCTCCCGCTTTTTCGCGGGGATATTATGCAGATTCCTCCCATGTATTCGGCACTGAAAAAAGACGGAGTAAGACTTTACGATTTAGCCCGTCAGGGTGTTGAGGTCCAACGCGAGGAAAGACCTGTTACAATAAAAAAACTTGAACTCATTTCTCATAACGCAGAAGAAAACGAGTTTGAAATTGAAGTTCTCTGTTCAAACGGAACTTACATACGCTCCCTTTGTAACGATATGGGGGAGAAACTTGGTGTTCCCTGTACACTTAAAAAACTTCGCAGAACAATGGCGAATAATATTGATATTTCAGCTTGTCTTACCTTTGAAGAAATTGAAAAAATTTGTGAAGAAGGAAGACAAGTGGAAATACTTCTTCCCGTTGACAGACTTCTTGATGTTTATCCTGAAATCAAAGTCAGCGAAAAACAGGCTGTCCGTTTTTCAAACGGCGGTGAACTTGATGCAGGAAGACTGAAAGTAAGCCTTAGTGACGGTTATTACAGGGTATATTCTCCTGAGGAGAAATTTCTCGGCATAGGCGAATACGACAAAGAAAAAAATCAACTGAAAGTTAAGCGTGTTTACAATGAAAAATAACGAAACACCGAAAACTGAATATTCTGCAATTGCTCTGGGAAATTTTGACGGACTTCATGCAGGTCACAGAACAGTTCTCAGAAAAGCATACAATTATAGCCTTGACAAAAAAGTCAGGGCTGTTGCTCTTATATTCGACGTACATCCGAAAACCTTTTTCGGTAAAAAAATAAGACTTCTCCAGACGAATGAGGAGAAGATAACGGAAATAGAAAAAATCGGTCTTGAAACGGAAATGCTTTCTTTTGATGAATATAAAAACTTTACGGCAGAAGAATTTGTAAAAGAAGTTCTTAAAGAAAAATTAGGTGCAAAGGCAGTTTTCTGCGGATTCAATTACCATTTCGGTAAAGGCGGTACTGCAGATGTAAGTGACCTTGAAAGACTCTGCAAAGAAAACGGAATTGAAGTTTATGTAAATGAAGAAACATTTGTTGACGGTGAAAAAGTTAATTCAAGCAAACTAAGGGAGCTTCTGAGTAACGGTGACGTTGAAAAGGCAAATAAACTGATGACAAAGGATTTTTCCTATTCCTTTGAAGTCGTTCACGGTCAGAAAAGGGGAAGACAAATGGGTTTCCCCACCGCAAATCAGTATTTTCCGCCTGAACTTGTGTTGCCGAAATTCGGCGTTTACGCATCATTGGCAGAAGTTGACGGAGAAATTTATCACGCTTTTACAAATATCGGTTCCCGACCTACTTTTCCTGAGGATGATGTAAGGAGCGAAACACATCTTTTTAACTTTGACGGAGACCTGTACGGCAAAAAAGTCAGAGTAACACTTTGTAAATTCTTAAGGGAAGAAAGAAAATTTTCATCTCCCGAAGAATTGGCTCAGCAATTATCAGAGGATAAAAAAGAAACAGAAAAATATTTTAATAATTAAATCACAGGGGGCTTCTAAAAACACATTTTATACAATAGGTTTTTAGAAGTCCCCTACAACACAAAAAGGTCACGGTGAAATTTATTCCCGTGACCTTTAACATTTTTTGTTTTGCTTATATTTCTTCACAAAGTCTTGCTAATTCTTCCATTGTCAGTTTTTCTGCACGGACAGAGGCATCAAGACCTGCTCTTTCAATTGCGGCAATTACTTCTGCTTTCGGTAGTCCCATTCCTGAAGAAATTCCGTTCGCTGCAGTTTTTCTTCTCTGTGAAAATGCACTTTTCACAAGGGAGAAAAATTTCTTTTCATCGCTGACTTCAATAGGGGGCTTACTTCTTATTTTCAACTTCATAACGGCGCTGTCAACTTTGGGAGCAGGCATGAATGAACCTTTTGAAACTCCGAAAAGTTTTTCTGCCTCAGCATAATAATTTACGGCAACAGTAACTGCGCCTGATTCACGTGAACCTACTTCCGCACAGAGTCTGTCGGCGGCTTCTTTCTGAACCATAACAGTCATGTTATCTATTTTTGCTTTGTTTTCAAGGAAATACATTATAATCGGTGACGTAATATAATAAGGCAGATTTGCACATACCGCCACTTTTTCACCGGGAAATTTTTCTTCAATAAGTGCGTTGATATCAGTTTTCAAAACGTCAGCATTTATAACTTCCACATTGTCAAAATCTGAAAGAGTTTCTTCAAGCACGGGAAGAAGTGCAGAGTCAACCTCAATTGAAACAACCTTCTTTGCTCTCTTTGCAAGTTCAGCCGTGAGAATTCCCACACCTGCACCTATCTCAATTGCACAGGTTACGCCGTCAGAGAGTGCCTCTTCTGCCATCTGAGGACAAACAGTAGGGTTGATAAGAAAGTTCTGCCCCAAGGATTTTGAAAACTGAAATCCGTGACGTGTCATAATATCTTTTATTGTGTTAATTTCCCATAAGTTTCTCATCTGAGTATTTCCTTTCAAAAGCCTTGAAATTTGAATCCGTTTATCATATAATATAAGTATATGATTTTTGGAGGTTTTAAAAATGTCAATTTTAGTTACAGGCGGTGCAGGTTTCATCGGTTCACACACCTGCGTTGAACTTCTTGAAGCAGGCTATGATATTATTGTACTTGATAATTTCTATAATAGCAAGAGCGAATCTTTAAAAAGAGTAAAAGAAATTACAAATAAGGACCTTAAATTCTATGAATGTGACATTCGTGACAGAAAAGGTCTCGATGAAATTTTCGCAAAAGAAAATATCGAAGCGGTTATTCACTTCGCAGGTCTTAAAGCAGTTGGTGAAAGTTGCGAGAAGCCTCTTGAGTATTACGATAATAATATCGGCGGTACAGTTACTCTCTGCGAGGCAATGAGAGATGCAGGCTGCAAGAAAATTGTTTTCTCATCTTCTGCAACTGTTTACGGAAGCGAAAACATTTCTCCTCTTAAAGAAACAATGAAAACAGGCGGTACAACTAACCCCTACGGTACAACAAAATATTACATCGAACAGATTTTAACAGATCTTTATGCTTCTGACAATGAATGGAGCGTTGTTCTACTCAGATATTTCAATCCTATCGGTGCACATGAAAGCGGAAGAATCGGTGAAAACCCCAACGGTATTCCCAACAACCTTATGCCTTATATTTCACAGGTTGCAGTTGGTAAGCGTGAGTGCCTCAGTGTATTCGGTAATGATTACGACACTCATGACGGTACAGGTGTCCGTGACTACATCCACGTTGTTGACCTTGCTCTTGGTCACATAAAGGCACTTGAAAAAGCACTCAAAGAAACAGGCTGTAACGTTTACAACCTTGGTACAGGTAAAGGATACAGCGTTCTTGACCTTGTGAAAGCATTTGAAGAAGCATCAGGTGTTAAAATCAATTACAAAATTGCTCCCAGACGTGACGGAGATATTGCCACTTGTTACTCCGATCCCTCGAAAGCCAAAGAGGAACTTGGTTGGGTAGCTGAGAGAGGACTTGAAAAAATGTGCGAGGATACATGGCGTTGGCAGAGCCAGAATCCCGACGGTTTTTAATTTATGGATTTAATAGAATTTGAAGAAAAACAGGAAAAGGCGGTCCTTGTCTGTGTGGACATGGGATTGTACGATGCTGACAGTTCACTTGATGAACTTGAAGAACTGACAAAAACTGCCGGTGCAGAGGTTGTGGCACGTGTCACTCAGAAACGTGACAAACCCGATACCGCGTATTATATAGGAACAGGCAGACTTGATGAACTGAAAACTTTCTGTGAAGATAACGAATGTGACCTGATAATTTTTGACGGAGAACTGACACCATCTCAGCTTCGTAATGTAGAAGATTATACGGATGTAAGAGTAATTGACAGAACAACCCTCATTCTCGATATCTTCGCAGGCAGAGCAAGAACAAACGAAGGTAAACTTCAGGTTGAACTTGCACAGCTCAAATATACTCTCCCTCGTCTTTCAGGTAAAGGAATTCAGCTTTCACGTCTGGGTGGTGGTATCGGAACAAGAGGTCCCGGTGAGACAAAACTTGAAAGTGACAGGCGACATATTAGAAGAAGAATTGCATCAATTTCTGCTGAGCTTGAAAAAGTTGAAAGCAGACGCAATGACCTGAGAAAGCGAAGAAAGAAAGACGGCATTCCCACCGTTGCAATTGTAGGTTACACAAATGCAGGTAAGTCAACTCTTATGAATGCACTTACCGAAGCGGGAGTTCTTGCGGAAGATAAACTTTTTGCAACTCTTGACCCTACGGCAAGAGGACTTGATTTGCCTGACGGAAGACGTGTTATGCTTGTTGACACGGTAGGCTTGGTCAGAAGGCTTCCTCACCATCTTGTTGAAGCGTTCAAATCAACTCTTGAAGAAGCAGTTGTGGCTGATGTTATTCTCAATGTGTGCGATGCATCGAGCGATGAATGTTCAGAACATCTGAGAGTTACGGACGATCTTTTGCAGAGCCTCGGCTGTATGGGTAAACCTATAATATCGGTTATGAACAAATGCGATAAGGTTGAAAACATTTACGACCTGCCCACAATCGGAAAAGTTGTTCTTATTTCCGCACTTAAAAAGCAGGGTCTTGATAAGCTTCTTGAAGCAATACAGGGTGAACTTGAACCCACGCGAAGACGTGCAGAACTTCTCAAAGTCGGATGTAGC
>JAZOAY010000097.1:0-2013 GCA_045595725.1 Acutalibacteraceae bacterium
TGTAGTAAATTCTTTCTTGATTTCATCTTCAATTGACTTTACACGCTCTCTGTATGCATTGTCAAGACGCATTGACGTATTCCAACCATCTGTAACATTATCAAAAGAATCTCTGCGAGGTCTGCCAAGCAAATCAAAATAAACATTGAAATGAGTGTCAATACTTTCAGGTGAAACCACTTTAGCATAGTAACCTGAACTCTTGAAATCATAACCGACTTTTTCAATTTCAAGGTCGTATTCCGAATAATTCTCTGCTATGTAATCATCTGCAGAATTCTTCGCTAAAAAATAAGAAACAGGATTACCGAAAATAGCACAGACAAAATAAAGTATTACGGCCATAACTGCAACTGCAAAGGCAATAAGAGTAATTTTAGCTGCTTTTTTCATAAACTGTCATCCCCTTTTTTATTATTCAAACCTTTCAATGAAAGAATGAAATTCATCATTCAGTTTATATTCCACCATTGTATCAACATTGGCATTATGTATAGAACGAAAAATGTTGATTTCAATGTTAGGATTTACCTTTTTCATTTGTTTTATCAGGTCTTTAATTTCCTGACGTTTGGAAAGACCTTCCTTATTTTCATTAGTTTTGTAATCTTCAGTAAATCTGCATGCACAACGTATAAACTCAAGATCATTGTACTTTGACCACGCGATAATTGCATCTTCTTTTATACAATACATAGGACGTATAAGTTCCATTCCCTCATAATTTGTACTCTTGAGTCGAGGTAACATCGCCTGAATCTGCGAACCGTAAAACATTCCCATAACTGTCGTTTCAATAACATCACTCATGTGGTGACCGAGTGCAATTTTATTACAACCAAGTTCTTTCGCTCTTGAATAGAGGTAACCTCGTCTCATTCTTGCACAAAGATAACAGGGATTCTGTTCAATTTTAACCACAACGTTGAAAATATCCGAATTAAAAAAATCAACAGGAATGTTAAGTATCTTCGCATTTTCTTCAATTTTAGCCCTGTTTTCAGCGTTGTATCCGGGGTCCATAACTATGTATTCAAGTTCAAAAGGCACTTCGCTGTACCGCTGAAGCATTCTCATCAGCACAGCTAAAATCATTGAATCCTTACCGCCTGAAATACAAACGGCAATTCTATCTCCTGCATCAATCATTTTATATTTCTTTACCGCTTCTACAAAAGGATTCCATATAGTTTTGCGATATGTTTTTGAAATACTTCTTTCAGCTATCTGCCAGGCTTCAAGTTCTCGTTTCATTTTATTCACCAAATCCGATTAAATCTTTAATAACTTCTCCTGCCATTATAAGTCCCGCAACAGAAGGAACGAAGGAGAGACTGCCCGGTACCTGACGCTTATCTGATGTTTGATCTGTAAATGGTTCTTTGATTGTAGGCATTTCTTCCGAATAAACAACTTTCAGTTTTTTCACATTGTTCTCACGACATAATTTTCTCATTGCTTTTGCAAGAGGACAAACAGAAGTTTTGTAAATATCCGAAACTTTAAACTGTGTCGGGTCAGTTTTATTACCTGCACCCATTGAAGAAATTATAGGGATATTCAGTTTATCAGCAATTACCGCAAGTGCAAGTTTTCCGCTGACTGTGTCAATTGCATCAACAATATAGTCAAATTTATCAAATTCAAACTCCTGTTCATTATCTTTCAGAAAAAAGCATTCATGAGCATTAACTATCAAATCAGGATTTATGTCAAGAAGTCTTGCTTTACACACATCAACTTTACTTTTACCGATTGTACTGTGCAGAGCAATGATCTGGCGGTTGATATTTGAGGGCGATACTGTGTCGTTATCAACAATATCAATTGTACCTACGCCACTTCTTACCAATGCCTCGCAGACATAGCCGCCCACACCGCCTACGCCGAAGACTGCAACACGTGAACTGTTAAGTTTTTCAAGGGACTCAGAACCAAAGACAATATTCTGTCTTGAAAAAATTTCATTCATCAGATATCCACTTCTTCTCTTTCTTCAACACAAATTGTTTC
>JAZOAY010000098.1:0-6159 GCA_045595725.1 Acutalibacteraceae bacterium
CCTGAAATCGAATATGTCAATCATCTGATGACACACAGTTGGGGACAAAAGGTGGTTAGATTTTACGATTTGGATGGTAACTTAATTGAAGTAGGAACACCGGTGTAATCAACAAATTCCAATTTATCGAACTCTTCGGTAGGCTTTTATTTTCATAAACGAGGTTTATGACTACAGATAATATTCGGGAGGTTCATATGCAAATTTTACAGACAATTATTTCTTATCTTGCAATAGCGGCAGCTTTTATTTCTTCAGTTTTTTCGTGGGGTGAAACGGCAATGATACCATATACAAATGATTACGAAATCCCCGACAGCATTCCCGAATATAGTGTGATTTCTACGGAAGAGAAAACCGACTGGAAAGCTAAATGGATCTGGGATAAAGAAAATCTGACGGAGAAAAATGTCTGGATGTGCTTTAATAAAAAAGTAAGTCTTGATGAGATTCCTGAAGAACTTATTGCTCACATCTCAGCTGATTCTAAATATTGGCTTTATATAAACGGAGAAACCGCCACCTTTGAGGGAAGTTTGAAACGTGGACCCTATGAAAACAGCGGCTATTATGACAGTATTGATATTGCTCCTTTTCTGAAAGAAGGAGAAAACACAATTTGTGCTCTGGTATGGTACTGGGATAATGAAACAAGCTATTCCTATAACAGTAGCGGTCAGGGCGGATTCCTTTTTGAAGCCATAGACGGAAATATCACTATAATTTCTGACAAAAGCTGGAAGATAAAAAGGAACGTGGCTTTCGTTGACAGTCCCCTTTATCCCCCTAATTACAGACTTTCCGAATACAGTATTTATTTCGACGCAAGGAAAGATATGGGCGATTGGCTGAACGAAGATTATGATGTTTCTACATGGAAAAACGCAACCGAATATGCTGTCGGTGGCGAAGCTGTTTACGGCAAACTTTATCCGAGGGGAATACCTCTTTTGAAGGATTACGGTCTTAAAAATTATGAGAATTCAAATATTTATGAAAACTATACCGTAAAAAAGCTTTTCGGTGAAAAAATCACCGTAGATATTCCCTATAACGCACAGCTTACTCCATATCTTAAAATCATAGCACCTAAGGGCAAGAAAATTCGCATTACAACGGAAAATACGCTGATCGGCGCAGTTTCAACTACCTATGTAACTAAAGAGGGAGAGCAGGAATTCGAGGCTTTGGGCTGGTTTAACGGAGGACATATTACTTATAAAATACCGAGAGGCGTTACAGTTGTTTCTTTAAAATATCGTGAAACGGGATATGACAGTTCATTTTGCGGTGATTTCAAGTGCGATGATGAATTTCTGAATTCTCTGTGGCAAAAATCTCTGCGGACTCTCTATGTTACCATGCGTGACAACTTTATGGATTGTCCCGACAGAGAAAGGGCTCAGTGGTGGGGTGATGTTACAAGTGAAATGATTATGACAATGTACTCTTTGGACAGTAACTCCTACCTACTGTATCAAAAAGGTGTGGAGGCAATGCTTTCTCACGTTGACGACACAAAAGTTCTTCAGACTGTTGTGCCTATAAGCGGTGACTATTTTGAGCTTCCCGTTCAGCAGCTAGCCGGAATCGTAGGCTTCCTTACCTACTATGAATATACCGGTGACAAGGCTTTTGTAGAAAAGGTTTATGACGCATCTCTTGATTACCTTAAACTTTGGGATATGGGTGAAAATAATCTTGTTGTTCATCGCGGTGGTTCATGGGACTGGGCTGATTGGGGTAAAAAGGCAGATATGACCGCCATTGAAAATGCATGGGTTTACTATGCTCTTTCCGCTACAGAGAAAATGGCAGAGATTTTAGGAGAAAACGAGGATATCTCATTTATTACCGAAAGAAAAGATACTATCTCAAAGGGCTATAAGGCTCTTTGGACAGAAGACGGTTTTAAAAGTAAAGATGTAAGAAAGCCCGATGACAGAGCAAATGCCCTTGCAGTTTTGTCGGGACTTGCAAAAAAAGAACAGTATGATACTATTATGAATGTACTCACAACCACTAAAAATTCAAGTCCGTATATGGAATACTATGTTCTTGAAGCTCTTTGCAAAATGGGAGAATATGAAGCGGCATGTAACAGAATCAAGGACAGATATGAGGGTATGATGAGTGAGGATTATTCGACTCTCTGGGAATTCTGGGATTCCTGGCGAGGTACTAAAAATCACGCATGGAGTGGCGGTCCTCTTGTTATAATGAGTAAGCATTTTGCAGGTATCATACCCATTGAAGCAGGTTATGAAAAGGTTAAAATTGACCCGCAGTACATTCTTTCCGACAGTATAAAATGTACCGTTCCCAGCATAAAAGGGTTAATCACTCTGGATTATGAAAAGGCTGCCGAAAATTATGTCATTAACCTTACTCTCCCACAAGGTATAAAGACTGTTTTATATGTGCCAACAAATGCTGTTGTAAATATCAATTCCGAACCTTATTATAAAAACGGTGAGTATGTAAATGGTGAAATTGATAATGTAGAGATTGTGGAAAAAGTACTTGATAACAGATAAGGTAAATTGAAATTGCTTCGCTGATGAATAATTACTTGTGTAAATACGCTATAATACCCAGGGTGGTGAAAGAACAGATGAAAAACATTTTTAACAAAATCAGCAGTTTCTTTTTGTGCTTTGTCAGTATATTGTTTTCTGTTGTATTTGGTATCTTTTTGCTGTTTAAATTGCCTTATGATTATATCAAGTATAAAACCTCTCTTTATTATAAAAGAGACCGTAGAAAATATGAAATGTTTGCAGGAAGCAGTATTAATTTTAAAATCTGCAATGTTGTTATTAAAAATAAATTACCTGTAGATTTCATTGCAGATGCTAAAGACGATTTTTTGGAAAACATGTGTTTTGTTTCAGGAGATATTCTGATTATTTCAAGTCCTTTCTTTTTTGCGTATGATGACAAAATCGGTGTTTGGGATTGTTGTAAAGTTGAAGACCGTGATACTTCACGGTTTCTTCTGGAAGATTTTATTGAAATGGAAATTGAAAGAGCAAACTGTAATGCAGGAAAGAAAATTTGTACAAAGGCTGTTATTATGGCAAAGGACAAAAATGTAGACAACGAAAATGTTGCGAGACGTGACATGCGTTTTCTGATTTACAATAATAATCTTGAAGAAGTTCTGAAAGATTTCTGTGAGAGGTGTATGTTATGAATCAAACGTTGAACCTGAATGGTATAAATATCACTTTTGACAAAGAAAAAACATCATCTTACCGGAAAGATAATCTTTCTAGCTGTACCTGCGAAGGATGCAGGAATTTTTATAAGACTATCAAAACTAATAAAGAATTGTCCGATTTTCTTGCTCAATTCGGAATTGACTGTGAATTTACAGATGAAGTTTTCTGGTATGAGATGGGTAAGGACGACACATTTTATTATGATTCTGACGGGTATTACGGTGTCTGCGGTTCATTTGACGGAGATGAATTTTCTTTTGAAAAATACGGAGTAGAAATTTCTTTTTTAAAAATGGCAGAGCTTCCTGTTGAAAGAGAAGATGAACATTTTTATATCAGAATAAAAGGCGATTTCCCACTTGTTCTTGATGAAGATGAAAGAGACAAAGATTGGAAAACAAGTTTTCTGAACAGAATAAAAGCAATGTTAATTACAAAGAAATCATAATTTGCCATAATAATTCCAACCGTGTTGATTTTTGTGCTGTGCCATGATATAATCCGTTTATTGGAGTGATTGTATGAATTTCAGGTTTAATATCAATATGACAGATAATGATTATCTTGAATTTAACAAATTTCATTTGCTAAAATCAAGTTACGGCAGAAAAAATGATTTAGGAACAAGGATTTTTATTGCAGTCTTCATGGTAATTGTTTGTATTGCATTGTTGTTCATGGGAGATTTTTCACATGATTCTTTTATAGAGATACTTCCTTTGATTTTTCTTCTTGTTATAGTTGAAGTGAGTTACACAAAACTGACAGAATTGTGGTTGAAACATTTTATCGGGAAAATGAAGAAGAAGGGGAAAATGCCCTTCAGTTCATCTTCTGTTCTTGAATTCGGTGAAGATACAATTGTTGAAACAACGGAAACGGAAAAAACAGAACAGAAATATTCAGCTGTGGAAAAAATATATAATAACGGCGGAAACATTATCTATATCTATGTAAACAATACCAGAGCATATCTGTTGCCTGTCTCATCTTTTGAAAGCGAAAAAGAGTATAAAGAGTTCTTTCGGTTTCTGAAAGAAAAAACAGGGCTGGAAATAAAAGAGGTCAGATAAATTCTGTGACGGATGATTGTAAATTGTCCGTCTTTTTTTATTGACTTTCTTTGAATATAGAGTTATAATGTTTTAGTATGGAGTATCCTGTAATATTTACTGAAACGGAGGATAAAAGATGAAAAATTATGACGTAATTGTAATCGGTGCAGGTAACGGCGGTCTTGCAGCTGCAACAACCTGTGCCAGAGCAGGTCTTTCAACACTTCTTCTTGAAAGACACAACATCCCCGGCGGTTCAGCTTCTTCTTTTGTAAGAGGCAGATTTGAGTTTGAACCCTCACTTCATGAACTTGCAGGTGTTGGTGCGACTGACAAATCAGGTCAGGTTGAAGACATGTTCAGACGCTTTGAAGGTGATGTTGATTGGTATCGGCATGATTCAACTTTCAGACTTGTTGTTCCCGCAAAAGAAGGGGACACAGATACTTTTGTAAATGAAAACGGTGTTGAAGTTTCATTGGACGTGCGTATGCCTGTCGGTTTTGAAAACTTTGCAAAGAAACTTGATGAAGTTGTTCCCGGTTCCTATGAAAGCTGTATAAAAGCATTTGATTTGTCAGAGCGTATGTTCAAAGCTCTTGACGCTCTTGATGATCCTATAAAAAGACTTCCTGCAAGCTTAAAAGATTTTCCCGATATTTTGAAAATGGTTTCTCACAATATGACGGAAGCTCTTGATGCTCTCGGAATGCCCAAAAAAGCACAGGACATTTTCAATACATATTGGTGCTATCTCGGTGTTCCTGCATCAAGACTTGATTTCCTCTATTACCTTGCAATGCTTCACAGCTATGTTCAGCACGGTACAGGTGTTCCTCATCTTCGCAGCCACGAGCTGAGCCTTGCTCTTGATAAGGTTATCCGTGATAACGGCGGTGACATCTGGTATAATTCAGAAGTTACAAAGGTTATTATGAAAGACGGTAAACCTGCAGGCGTTGTAATTAACGGTGAAAAAGAAGTTTACGGTAAATATTTCATATGTAACTCTTATCCCTATTCAGTATTCAGAGATTTGTTCGATGAAAAAGAAATTCCCGAAAAGCAGCTCAAGATGCTCAACGCAAGAGAAACTTCAGTTACTCTTACAACAGTTTATCTTGGCATGAATGTAACAAAGGAAGAACTCGGAATCAAGGACTATTCAGTTTTTATTGCTCCTGTTTCAGATTCAGATAAGCAGTATGACCTTGTTCAGAATTACAAGAGTGGTTACTGTATCATCAACTGTCTTAATGAAATTATTCCCGATTGTACTCCTGAAGGCACATGTCAGCTTTTCCTTACAGCAATGACATCAGGTGATGTAATGAAAAACATCAGACCTCAGGATTATAAAAAATTCAAAAATGAAATTGCAAAAGACATGATTGAAACATGCGAAAAAGCACTCAATATATCAATTACTCCTTATATTGAGGAAATTGAAATTGCACTGCCTCCCACATTTGCAAGATATCTGAATACTCCTTTGGGCACACCTTATGGATATATGCTTGACAAATGGGATAGCATGATTCCTCGTACAGTTCAGTATCTTAATGACCAGCCCTTTAAAAACTTCTTCTTCTGTGGTGCAACTCAGGAGAGAGGCGACGGTTACAGCTGTGCTTATTACACAGGTGAAAAAGCAGGCGGTCTTGTAGTAAAAGCAATGAAGAAGGAGGGCAAATAATATGGCAGATTTAAAATCATTAAAAGCAAAAAAATTCTTCCCCATGCTTTCAGATCGTCAGAAGAGATTTGAGGAAGCTGAGGCCAAATTCCCCACATTTTCTGACAATGCGACAGCTTTGGCAAAAGCTCTTCATCCTAAAAGACAGTATCTTAAGGTTGCGGAAGTAAATAAAAGAGCAAAG
>JAZOAY010000099.1:0-9688 GCA_045595725.1 Acutalibacteraceae bacterium
CATTTTGGGCGATGATACACAAATAAGAGTCAGACGAACACTGATTCACACACACGGAACGTTGTTCCACCAAACAAAAGTCAGACGAACACCTACTACTTCTTCACAGGCGGCTTCGCCGTGAAAGTGGACATCTGACAGAAAGACAAGAACCAAGGTTAGAAATAGCCTTGGTTCTTTTGCTGTTATGTGCAGTTTTTTATACAAACTCAATTTCAACGGTTTCACCGGCGGAAAGCTCGGCCATAAATATGCCGTTTTCAACTGTATGTATCTTTTTTGTTTTTATTTTGCCTGTTTTATTGTTGAGTTTTAATCTGAGTATATTGTTTCGTCCCGAAGTTACAACCACTATTGTTGCTTTGTTTTCATTCCATACTATGTCAACGGTGAAGTTACCTCGTGCTTTAAGACCTTTTACAGAACCATTTTTCCATGCGTCAGGTAATGCCGGTAAAATTTCAATGATACGTTTGTCAGGCTCACCCAGATGGCTCTGGATAAGCATTTCGTTGATACCTGCAATACCGCCGAAGTTGCCGTCAATCTGAAATGGCGGATGGATGTCAAAAAGATTGTTTGCAGTAAATTTTGTTATCAGCTGTTGCAGATGTTCCCATGCTTTCTCACTATCTTTTAGACGTGCATAAAAGTTGACAGTCCATGCTCGTGACCAGCCTGTAGAACCTCCTCCGCGTGAAAGACGACGTGCGATTGTGTTTTTTGCAGCCTGATAGATTTCCTGATTTGTTTCGTTTATCCGGTCTCCGGGGTAAAGTGCAAAAAGATGAGAAATATGACGGTGATTAGGCTCTACCTCTTCATAATCACTGTTCCATTCGCAAAGTGTGCCGTAGCGTTCGCTTACGCGTAATGGGGGAAGCTTTGTAAGAATATTTTTCAGGCATGATGCAAAATCAGCATCAATTCCGAGTACTTTGCAGGCATGAATTGTGCGAGTGTAAAGTGCATCAATAATCTCAAAATCAATAGTTGCACCATGAGTGAACATGCTGCTTTTTCTGTTGCCGTTTTTATCATAGTAATAAAACCAGTTCTCAGGAGAATTTGAGGGTGCGGTAGTCAGTTTGCCTTTACCATCGTCAATAAGATAATCACAGAGAAATTCACAAGCACCTTTCAAGATCGGATAAATTTCCTTTAAAATTTCCGTGTCGCCTGAAAATTCATAATGTTCCCATAAATTAAGACAGAGCCATGGTCCTGCCATAGGGAAAAAGCAATGAATAGTGTCGTGAGGACCTGTACGACCAAAAATATCTGTTGTATGATTAATTACCCAACCTCTGCAACCAAGTTGTTCCTTTGCAGTCTGCCTACCAAATTTGCTGATCATTTTCATGAAATGTACAAAGGGCTTCATTGTTTCAGGCATATTGCCCGGTTCGGCAGGCCAATAGTTCATCTGCATATTTATATTGGTGTGGTAATCGCTGCCCCATTCAGGACGGAAACCGTTGCACCAGATCCCCTGAAGATTTGCAGGCAGAGTTGCATTTTTTCCTGAACTTTCAATAAGAAGATACCGTCCGAAGTTGTAATACAATTCAAACATGTCGAGGTCTTCCTGACGGTTGCGTTGCAGGAAATAAAGACGCCAGTCAACAGGGATATCATCGTAAGGTGTTGCATTCAGGTTGAACGATACTTTGTCAAACAAAGCCTTATGTGCCTCAATATGCTCGGCTTTTACGGATTCATAATCTGCAGATATTACGCTTTCAAGTTTTTTTCTGAGAACTGCACGGTAATCAATAGTTTCGTCAATATCATATTTTTCGACGTTATAATTTGTTTCAAATACACCGTAAACTATTACCCATGTTGCATCGTGAACAATAATATGTTTTTTATCATTGAGAAGTTTACCGTCTGTGCGGACGAAAATATTAGCTCCGAATGACATGCCTTCTCCGCCTTCTCCGTACATGTCCTCGTCATAATATGTTACTCTGCCGTTCATAAAAAGCAGATTGTTGCGAAGTGCAGATGTGTAGGCATCCTGCTCACGTACCATTGTTACATGGCAGTCAAAGGGAGCTGTTGCCGTTACTTTGTAGACCAGACTGTCATATTTTTCGCTGACAAAAGTTTCGCTGCGGAATTCGTTCATACCTTTTTTATATGACACACGGCCTATAGCTTCGCTGAGTTCCAGTTCCTTGCGATAGTTTTCATATCGGCTTTTGTCGGGAAACTCAATACGTAATTCGCCCATGCTTTCAAAAAAACGTACACACTCAGGACTTGCCATGAATGTTTTTTCACAGAGTTCAGCAGCTTCTTCATAGCATTCGTCAAGCAATAGTTCCTGAATTTTTTTAAGCATTTCAGGGGAACTGTTATATTTCTCCTTAATCTGACGTCCGCTCCAGAGTGATTCCTCGTTTATTTCAATTGTTTCTTCGTACGGGTCGCCGTAAAGCATTGCACCAATACGGCCGTTACCGAGAGGAAAAGCTCTCATCCAATCCCGTTCATAGTCTTCGTGCCAGAGTTTTGTTGACATTTTCGGACACCTTCTTTATCTGAAATTATTCGCACCGAAGATAAGCAGTGCTGTCATCATTACAAGGTAAGTGGGGTAGACTGTTGATGAGCATTCAAAGGAGGCAATGAAATTTCCGACTGATGTTGCCTTCTTGAAGTTTTCTTTGACTTTCAACGGTCTGAACATAAAGAACAGTTCAAAGATGAGATATCCCACACAGTAGAAAATCCATGTTTCCCAAAGTGTGTAGCCACGGAAAATCTGAATTGCAAGAAGAACTGTACCGACTAAAATCAGGAACAGTCTGATAAACTTAATTCCTTTATAATCCCA
Source organism: Acutalibacteraceae bacterium (assembly GCA_045595725.1). Lineage (GTDB taxonomy): Bacteria > Bacillota > Clostridia > Oscillospirales > Acutalibacteraceae > SIG575. The sequence continues at coordinate 2,846 of JAZOAY010000099.1, forward strand.
ATAACGTTCAAGTCCGTCATGCTGAGCAATAACGTAGTACATTGTAAATGAGCAGATGATTCCTGCCATTGTGTTTGAACCGAGCATAATGAGTGCAAGGGGGAAAACCATGTAGCAGGGACGTTCTAAAACTTCAACGATATTCATGTCAACTTCACCGAAAGCACGGGTTATTTTGTTTCCGTTTCTGCGGTAGGGGATGATGAAAAGGAAAATTGTCAGAATAATGAGTGCACAGAATATCCATGAGAGAATTGTGTCAACGTTATCGGAGATGGGATGCCATAAAGCACCTTTTGCTTCAGCGGAGGCCATGTTTTCTTTTGCGAGAGGCCAACCAAGTATAAATGCAACAGAAATACCAAGACCCATTGCAAGACCCTGCACAAGTTCCATCATTTTCCAACCGTCTATCATGTTCAGTTCATCAAGTTTTCCGAACATACGCTTTCCGTTTTTAAGAGGATGACACTCTTTATCGTAAAGCCCTATGCCGATAACCCAACCTACAGCACCTGAAAGCATACCTCCGATCCACATAATGATACTGAAAATATCACCACGGACAATCATCATAATGAGAAGTTCTGTGACAATAACGACGTTTCTGCCCCATTCTTCACGACTGTCATGGGAAAAACCGATTTTGGGCATTCTGCCGTGTTCAGGGTCGTAAGGTGTGTTGAAAATTCTGTAACCGATTTCCTGAGAAAGAGGAACAAGAGCAAAGAAAATAACAAAATCATACCATTTGTAAACAACACCGCTCATTGCGGAAAAACTGATGCCGAGAAACGCAGAACCAAGACCGCCCCATATTGTACCTTTGAAAGCAAGGGCAAGATATCCCATGGGAGGATTATAACGTGGGTTATTGTGGTGTAGGATAAGTCCCATTGTTGAGGCGTAGGGTTCCATACCGCCGTAGAAATAGCCAAGGGCACAGGCTGCTGCAAAAAGAAATACGTTCTCCATAAGAAGTTCTGAGCCTGTGTACCATACACACATAATTCCCATAAATGCACCGGGAAGCATTGCTCCTTTTTCACCGCCTATGGCAGAACCGCGTATGCCCCAGCCGAAGCACATTGCAAGCATACTGAAAATTATAAAAATTACGGGATTTTCAGTCATTGTTTTCATTCCTTTCTAAAAAAGCCGTTACATTTTCTGCAACGGCTTTGGTAAATAAATTATCTGAAATTGTGATAACCGAAAACGAGCATAGCTGCTACGAGTACATAGAAGAAGGGAAGTACTGTAGCGTCTCCTCCGAATGCTTCAAGGAACTGCTTGAAGTTTTTGGATTTTTTCCAGTTTTCTTTGACTCTCTTGGGACGGAGGAAGTAGACTGCATCAAAGAGGATATAACTCAGGCAGTAGAATACCCATGTTTCCCAGAGTGTATAGCCTCTGAAAATCTGACCCAAAAGAATTACAACACCTACAAGAATTATTATAATTCTGATAAGCTTTATGTTCTTGAAATCCCAGTAACGTTCAAGTCCGTCATGCTGAGCGATAACGTAATACATTACAAAGAAGCAGATAATTTCAGCCATTGTGTTTGAGCCGAGCATAATAAGTGCAAGGGGGAAAACCATGTAGCAGGGACGCTCAAGCACTTCAACAATGTTCATGTCAACTTCGCCGAAAGCGCGTGTGATTTTGTTTCCGTTTCTGCGATAGGGAATAATGAAAAGGAATATTGTAAGTACGATAAGTGCACAGAATACCCATGAAAGAGTTATGTCAACTTTTTCGGGAAGCATGTACCACAGTTCACCTGCAGCTTCAGCATGTGCAAGATTTTTTTCGGCAAGAGGCCAACCTACGATAAAAGCTACACTGATACCGAGACCGATAAATGCACCCTGTACGAATTCCATTATTTTCCAGCCATCAATAAGATTCTTTTCGTCAAGCTTACCGAAAAGTCGTTTGCCGTTTTTGAGAGGATGCAGTTCTTTGTCGTAGAATGTGATTGCAATAACCCAACCTACTGAACCTGCAAGAACACCGCCGATCCACATGATGATACCGAAAATATCACGGCGTACAATCATCATAATAAGCAGTTCTGCAACGATGACAAGGTTTCTGCCCCATTCTTCACGGCTGTCTTTCGAGAAACAGATTTTGGGCATTCTGCCGTGTTCAGGGTCGTAAGGTGTGTTGAAAATTCTGTAACCGATTTCCTGAGAAAGAGGAACAAGTGCAAAGAAGATAACAAAGTCATACCATTTGTAGACTGTGCCGCTCAATGCAGAAAAACTGATACCGAGAAAAGCAGAACCGAGACCGCTCCATATTGAACCCTTGAATGCAAGGGCAAGGTATCCTAAAGGAGGATTGTAACGTGGTACATTATGAGTAAGAACAAGTCCCATTGTGGAACCGTATGGTTCCATACCGCCGTAGAAATAGCCAAGTGCACATGCTGCGGCAAAAAGGAATACATTTTCCATAAGAAGTTCTGAGCCTGTGTACCATACACAGAGAATACCCATCAATGCGCCGGGAAGCATTGCGCCTTTTTCTCCGCCGATAGCGGAACCGCGCATACCCCAACCAAAGCAAAGGGTGAGCATACTTATGGCAATAAATACAAGTTCGTTTTGTGTTGTCATAATAACACCTCTTTCATTAAAGATACAATCTTACAAGTTCTGCAGTTTTTGTCAGGTATTTGCAGAACTCTTTTATTTTTTCTTCCGTGAAATGGGCTTCAAGTCCCGAAATACTGACAGATGCAACGGGAAGCCCGAATTCATTGAGAATTGCCATTGCCACGCATGCAATATCATATTCATGTTCGGCACGGTCTATTGCATATCCCCGTTCTTTGATGAGTTTAAGTTCCTTTGATAACTCATCAGGGTTTGTAATTGTGTTCTGAGTGAAGGGGACAAGTTTTGATTTAAGAACAGCCTCCTGCTGATGGCGGGGAAGATAAGCGAGTATTGATTTGCCTACTCCCGTGCAATAAAGAGGAGCGGTTTCACCGCTGTAGTCAAGGGTGAGGTGAGATGCTTTAGTGCAGATGTTTTCAAGATATATTACATCCTGCTCACGGCACACGGCAAGGTTTACGGTTTCTCCCGTTATTTCAGATAATTCTCTGAGTGCTGTTCTGATAAGTTTGTTGCTGTCTCTGGTCATTCTGTAAACATTTCCGAGACACAGACAACGTACTCCCAAAGTGTATTTTCCGTCTGAAGTACGCTCAATCATTGAACACGTTTCAAGTGTTGTCAGCATATTGTGTACTGAACTTTTAAGAAGCCCTGTTTTTTGTGCAAGTTCGGAAACACCAAGCTTTGGGTTTTCTATTGTAAAGCAGGAAAGCAGTTGAATTGCTTTCTGGAGAGATTTGACTTTAACCTGTTTTTCTTCCAAGAAAGTGCCTCCTTTAGGCGCGACTTACACGGACAAGAGCATAGCCGATTTTTTTACGTCCGCATGTGTAAACCATGTGAAGAAGATTACCTTCGGCAACGATAGAGGGATATGAAAATTCAACACCGCTCTGAGTTTCGAGTTCAATTCTCACGGGATATGTTTCACCGTTGTTTTCCGAAAGGAAAAGACAGAGGGGGGTTCTGTCACCCCAGTTTTCGCTGACGGGGTTGCAGATAAGACCGAGAACGCCGCAGTCTGTAAGTGCAGCACCGATACCGCTGTTATTGTTTGGCATTGCAGTAGGACGTGCAACAGACCATGTGCGGCCGAAGTCAGCAGACTCACTGCGGTAAACATAATTAAGATTTGTACGTGCAAGCATGTAAACTCTGCCGTCATGGGAGGGATCTTCCCAGATCGCAGGCTGAATAAGTCCTTCGCCATCTTTGGGGAGTTCTTCTTTTCTGTTACAGATTGTACCGTCAGGCAGAGTAAATGCAACAGGTGCTGAAAGTTTCCATGTTTTTCCGTTGTCTTCACTGCGATCAGTCCATGATTCCCAACGGTCAACAAGGTCTTCTGTTGAACCGGGTGCAAGCAAAGCACCGTCTGAAAGACGTATCATCTGGTTTTTAACAGGACCTCTTCCGCCAACATCTCCGGGAACAAGTTCTTCCGGTGTTGACCATGTTTCGCCGCCGTCTGTTGAAACAGATTTCATTGAGTACCAATGACCTTCGTCAATACCGCTTTTGTAAATAAGTGTAAGAACACCGTTTTCTGCAAAAAGAGTGGGGTTCCAGTCAGCCTCACCGTCATCGGGAGTTATGGCAACGGGTGTACTCCATTTGTCGTCTTTACGTTCAGAAAACCATATACGTACGTTTGGATTTTTCTCTTTGGTTCCTCCGAACCATGCAGCGGTAGGTTTACCGTCACAGATTGCAACTGTTGCTGCATGACATTCACCGGTTTCTTCGTTAATGCCTTCTGTTGCTATGTATTCCTGATACAAAAGTTCAGCTTTTATCATGTCTTTATCCACCTTTCGGATTTATTTTATATAACGATTATAACAGTAGGATTTTTTCATGTCAATCTTTTAATTTGCCTGTAATATGATTTTTTAAAAAATTTCATCAATATTCGTTTCTTGTTCAACAATGATGAATTTTTGAAAAATGTATATGTAATCGGTTGACAGAAAATTTATGAAGTGGTATGTTATAAATATAAGTAAATACTTATGTACATGCGTTCAGCATAAAAGAACAAAATTAAGAACAGGAGATAATATTATGGCATCACCTCAGCTTGTTGAAGAACTTTATCAGGCACTTCCTGATGAAACAAAAGAGTTTCTGGCATCTGCTATAAAGAGCGTTGTGGAAACAAAGAAAAAAGGCGGTAAGGTAGCGGCAGTTATCGGAAGCGGCCCCAACCTCCACGAAGGTGTTACAACCCTTATTGCAACACTTATCCATGCAGGTCTTATTGACGGAGTTACAACAAGTTCTGCTGTTATTTCACATGAAATGGGTGGTACTCTTGACAGAGTAAAGCGTTTTGATGCGGATATTCTCGGAGACAAATGTCCTGAAAGCATCCGTTGTCGAGGCAATATTTATGAGCTCACTCAGCTCAGTGAAGAAGAATGGGCACGTATACGTTCAGAACTCCCTCTTGATGAAGAGCTTGTTTCTATCTGCGAAAAAGCAGAGGGCAAGGTTATTATCAAAGCAGCAGGTAATATGGCTTATCCTGTAGGATATTTCAACGAAACAGTATCAACTGAAATTATGGTTGCTGCTCAGTCTCTCGGTGAAAGCTTTGAATATGTGGCAGGTCTCGGTTCAGACCCCAGAACAATGATTGGTGCAGGTGCAATCAAAAACGTTCCCGTTCTTGTAAGTGTACCTCAGCTTATTGGTGGCGGTCAGGTAGGTCTCTGCATTTCTGACAGTATTCCTGTCAGCCAGCGTTGTCAGAGAATTGCAAAAATGCTTTCAGAAGCAGATGTTATAATTGAATCAGCAGTTGCTCTTACTCAGGAAATCCACGATGGTCCTTTTGAAACATATACAGGTCACGGTATCTGGGGTGCAATGAACGGTATGCCCACATACAGCCTTAAGGATAAAACTCTTATCCGTTTTGACCTTGACGAAAATCTCAAACGCTCATGGGATCTTAACAAACAGAGCGAACTTATCCAGAAGGCAATCAACGAGGGCCTTCCCAAAACGAAACTTACAAAAATTCCTTTCCGTATGGAAATGTCAGCTTTCACACGTCTTGAAAACAGCATTCCCGTTATCGGTGATATCGGTGAATTGTGGCCCATTTTCATTGACAAAATATGTAAAGAACTTGGCATTACTCTTGACTTTACATCTGCACCTCAGAATACTGAGGAAGGTAAAGCAATGCGTGAGAAGATTGTTGAAGAAATCAAACCCTTCTCACTTAAGAAAATGCGTAAAGCACTTAGCGAAAAATATGCGTTTTAATTTAAAGGAGTGTTAAATATGAGTATTAAAGTTTTAGGTGTTATTCCTGCACGTTACGGTTCATCACGTCTTCCCGGTAAACCCCTCAAAGACATTTGCGGAAAGCCTATGATTCAGCACGTTTATGAAAATGCAAGTAAATCAAAGGTTCTTGATAAAGTTGTTGTTGCAACTGATGACCAGCGTGTTTATGATGCAGTTATCGCTTTCGGCGGTGAAGCAGTTATGACAAGAGTTGACCATCCCACAGGCTCAGACAGAGTTGCGGAAGCAGCAAACGCTTATGAATGTGACTATGTTATCAATATTCAGGGTGACGAACCTCTTGTTCCCCCTCAGATTATTGATGACATCGGTACAGCTCTTATCAACAGCCCCGAATGTGTTATGGCAACAGGTAGTGTGCCTATCGACGGTGAAGAATATATCAATAACAACTGTGTTGTAAAAGTTGTAACAGATGTAAACGGCAATGCAATTTACTTCTCACGTTCTCCCATTCCTTATCCCCGTCATGCAGAGCATGCAAAATATTTTGAACATGTGGGAATTTATGCTTATACACATGATTTCCTCAATACATACACAAAACTTGCTCCTACACCTCTTTCAGAGGCTGAATCACTTGAACAGCTTAAAGTTCTTGAACACGGTTACAAAATCAAAATTGTACCCGCACCTGCACAGTATGAAGCAGTAAGTGTTGACACTGAAGAAGACCTTCAGGAAGTTATCCGTATTTATAAGGAAAGAAACGGAATAGAATAAGTAACACAAAAATATACAGCAGAAGTTTGAAAAAACCTCTGCTGTGTTTTTTTATATTTATTATTTTGGGCGGGAATAATAAAACCGGGGTGATACTATGTGTACAGCAATAACTTATAAAACGGAAAATTCCTATTTTGGCAGAAATCTTGACCTTGAATAT
>JAZOAY010000100.1:0-5536 GCA_045595725.1 Acutalibacteraceae bacterium
TGCTTCGGCGACAAAATACAGCCTGAAAGATATATTTGCAAGAGGTTTGTTTGTTACTGTGTTTGTCAGGTGGAGGGTGATACTGCCCTTTTCTTCCAAAACAGCGGTGGCAGCAGGTGACAACGTAATAACACTCAACACAAGCATCATAAAAAATGCAACAATTGCTGTGATTTTTTTTGCTTTCATCCTTTTTTACCACCTTTCTATTTGAATTTTATTTGTTTTCGTTTTTCTTTGCTTTATTTTTCTTCTTTTCCTTTGATGATTTTACCATAAGAAAAGCAAGGAGTCCGCCTAACATAGGAATTGCAACTGCAGGTGTCACAATAAGCGGGTCAATCTGGAAAGCCTCAGTAAGAACATTGACCTTTTTAGCCTCTTCGATGTTTTCAATTCTTGTACCGCGGACCAGCATACGGTGAGTATTGATGCCGTAAGGAGTACACGTTACAAGTGTGCAGTAATCTTCACCATTTACAACATTCAGTTCATTTATTTCATCAGGCAGAACAATAAGCACCTGGTCAACCTGATAAGTGAAAGTCCTGTCGAGAATTGTTATTGTGAAGATGTCACCCACAACAATCTCATCAAGGTTTGTAAACAGTTTGGCTGAGGGCAGACCACGGTGGGCTGAGAGCACACTATGAGTTCCTTCACCACCTACAGGAAGACTTGAGCCTTCAAGGTGACCTACTGCAGAGTTGAGAACCTTATCGCTTGTTCCGTGATAAATAGGTAACTGGATTTTGATTTTTTCAATGGTAATGTAACCCATCATTCCGTTACCGTTGACATCAAGAGTAGAATAGTATTCATCATCAAGCTCTGAATATCCTAAAAACGGGAAAGAGATGAGTTTCAGCTTACGGTTATATTCCTCAGCCTTTCTGAAATGCTCTGAAAAGTCCTCGGGAGTAAGGTCTACGAGCAAATCGTCATAGTTCATAATAGCCTGTGACTGCCTTTTTTCATTCCAGAAATCACTTATCGTAGGATAGAGCAGAACACACAAGCCTATCAGGAAAATGGCCACCAGCAGAATTGTTGACGTAAGACCGCTTTTTTTCTTTTTTGTTTTTTTCTTCTTGTTTTCTTCCATAATCTATCTCTGATTTTCTTTAAAATTTTCAACGTCAGCGCCGAATCCTGTTCGGTGACAACGGTCAGAATTTTAATGGGGTATCCCTGCTGACACAAGGTCAGCAGGGGTTTTAAATTTTTATCTGTCGGCTATTAACCGTGGAACCTTATGATTCCTCAGATTCTTTATCCTTTCAAGCAAAAGAAGCCATTCTTTTCTTTGAAACAAGAATAACTACTGCCGCGAGCATAAGGAGACCGCCAACAATGTAGAAGATTGTTGTACCGATGCCGCCTGTTTCGGGGATAATATATGATGCTTCAATATTTGTGATAACATTATTATCACCTGTCCATACAACTACCGTACCATTTGGCATAGTCTGAGTAACTGTAGTCTCATCATAAGCTACGGTCACATTGTATTTATTCAGCATTGCAACATATCCTTCAGGAGGAACTGATTCCGTAAGAATATAAGCATGTCCCGACGGAATATTCACAAAAGATACCTTACCCTCTGAATCCGACACCGCCTTATACGGTCCGATAATGTGAACCATATGGTCAGCTGTATAATTTTCATCATGTGCGGAGCTGTCTGTAATAGCAGTATTGTCGCCATGACAAGCGGTACAGTTTTCGTCATCATGTGTCAATGTGAACTCTGCACCGGGCAGGACTACATTGAGATTATCCTGTTTTGTAAATTCCAATTCACCAAGGTATCCGTGTACTGCAGGCTTTGAAAAGCTTACATATTCTACCGGAGACACCTGCTGAACACCATTTGTTTCAACAATAAGCCGATATTCAAGCTTTGCATCACCGTTGGTCTGATAAACATGGTTTTCTACAAATGGCTCAATATCATCATTTTTTTCGTTTACAAGACGTATACGGTATTTGAGTGAATAATGATAATAAGTTACACTCGGATTATCAGGATCCTTCGACGTTGTATAACCTGACTTTTTCAAATCCCAATAAATAACCTCGTCACTATGATAAGCAGAATTTTCACCGCCTACAATATGTGTACCCGTAATGCTTTCAGGGTTATCGGGAGAAGCCACCGGATTTCCGTCTATATCGAAAAAGTGTATAAATCCTACAATACCTGGTGCTGTGTAATGAACGGGCATAGGGTCACTGACTGTCCATATTGTTTTTGTGCTTTGCTCATTTATTTCTCGTATTTCGGCAAAAATTTCAGAGAATGCCCTTTCAAGCTCCGCACTGTTTGTACTGTCGTAATAATAACCCGAACCAATGCTGTTTCCCAGCCAATCAGTATAAGCTGATGTACTGGTCGGTGAGCCTATTTCGTACGTGGTGCTTGTACGGTCAACAATTGAGCCTGTACTCCAGGCAGCATCAACATACTTTTGCACTGTCTGACCGCCGACATCAACACCTATTGAGAATATCTTTGTTCCTGAGGATTTGATTCTGTTTGCCATAACTCTTGCTTTTATTGAAGCTTTATCACTATAGCTTGTACCGCTTCCGCAATAAAGACCCAGGACATCATCGTGGAAAACACCGTCTGTTCCCACCGTTCCGCTTGAAGTATAGGGATCGTAGCCATTGTAGTTTGTTGAATCATCTGAATTATCCTGAAGATAAGTCGTCGGAAAGCCGTCAGAAAGGAATACAACATATTTGTTGGCATTTCCCGAATTTTTCAGCATATCATAGCCTCGTTTCAGTCCGCCCTCAACGTTAGTGAAACGGTCATGGGAATCGGCGTAGCCCGAAGCTTTGATAATCGCCCTCGTATCAGATTTCATTTCACTGACAAGTGAATCCACATTGGCTGTTGTACACGACTGCATAGGCAGAATTTCATGGGCATGTGTATTGAATGCAACAAACCCTACCTGACTGAGACCTGCTGTTTCAGCGGCAAATTGCCTCATAAAATTCTCAGCAGCGGCAACTGCAGCATCATATCGTGAAGTTGATGTCTGAGTGTTCGGGTAATAATCGTTCATAGTATTTGATATATCCATAACGATAACAACCGCCATGTCAGGTTCAGATAAAAAGGTCTGAATATCTGTCTGAGTCTGTACAGTAAGTGTTATATCAAAAATATTTTCCTCGCTTGTACCATTTATTGTCTTTGTCGTAATAACCTTCCTGTCTGCAGAGACAACCCTACCGCCACCGTCATCTATCTGGCCGTCTGATGCATCAGGAGAGTCCTCGTACCAATTGAGATCTTCTTCCGTTTCAGTTGCGGGAGGAACATATTCGCTGAAAGTGACAGTTCCGTAGCCTGATGATTTATAGCCTGTTGAAAGAGTAGAGGGATCAACCGAAATCGTGACGCGGTCACCGACCTCAACTGCCGATGCCGTTTCTGCAGCATTTACCTGAACTGTAGTCGAACTTGTATCTGCCATCCAGATAAAAAGTACAAAGCCCTTTGATGTTGAGGGTTTGAGATCAAGAACCGATGACGAATCAGATGATGTTCCGCCTTCATATTTCTGTGATACATAGTAATAATCTTCATCTGAATTATAATCAACCACGATACCGTGCCAATAAACATTTGGTTTGGAGCCTGTTGTTATTACCTCTCTTGCACTGCCTCCGTAAATCAAAATCGGTGCAACCGCATTCCAGCCTCTGTTGACAAAATTGAAGGTAACAGGAGAAGATGTTCCTGTTGTGTACGTCTGAACAGAAAGCGAAGAATATACATTTTTCAGTTCCATAAGCTTATCCAGATTGAATATGTGCTCTCTGAGGTGCTCAATTTCCTGATAATGGGCATAAGCACTTGTCATACTTTCCTGTGTAGAAATGAGATACTCTTCTTCACCCGAAGTATCATCATTATTATAAAATTCATCAAGCTTTTCAAAAAATGTATCAGTATCAGGAAGCTGATTTATCGAAAACAGCAGGTCAATAACAAGTGTCTGTTCTTCTTCACTGAGTTTTCCTATATCAGTCTTTATTTCTGCTGAAAGCTGCGAATAATAAGCTGCTTTTTCTTCACCGGAGTTGTCCAGTTCAGACACAAATACCTCTTCTAAGTCAGACTCGCTTTCCTGTTCAGAAACACTCTCTGACTGCAGCTTATGTGTTAATCCGTAGCCGTTTACTTCGTCAATATTCAGAGAAACAACTTCAACCCTGTTGTTTCTATCCCCGAGTATAACCCCGACTTTAATGCTTTCACTTTCTGTTTCAGGGTTTTCGTAATTTAAAACTATAACACCTACGGAATCGGTTAAATTGTCGCCATCAGTATCAAGAAAAACGATTTCACCGTTTTTTGCAGTAATGTGACTTGCTGCATTTTCATAGACATCAAGCTCTTGCCATTTCTGTTCCATTGTTAACGCATTCATACTGACAAGTGACTCTGAATTTTTTATATCAGCGTAGTTTATGCAGAACGATACAAACATTCCGTTCCAGTTACCGTATGGGTTTCCGAACCACTCACCATAACGGGTATATCCCATTTTGTTTCCTTGGTCATCAAATATATAATTCCGGGTGCTTTCCTCATAGCCTAACTGAGTTATCGCTATTGAAACAAGATTTTGGGCAACATTGTCCGTTATTTCAACATTTTCAAAAGTCTTCATCCAATCAATGATCGTTTCTGTGTCTGCCGTACTGTCAGAGAAGCACTCCGAAGAATGACTGTGTTCAGGCTTCATACAGGTAAGCTCACCGTCAGTATAACAACTGATTGTGTGAGAATGCTCTTCGAGCCCGCATAAAGCATCACTTGTAACGGTAATGCCCACGAGCTTCAGACACCAGAAAACAACAATTGCAACTAAAACCGCAATAAGAGGGACTATGGCAACAATTCTTTTATTTCGTACTCTGAACAACTTATGGTCCTTCAGATATTCTTTTTTCATATCAGCCATATACACAATCCCCCTTTCGAAAATATTGTTTTAGAGACTATTCTGCCTGATTGTCCTGATTCTTCTGATAATCTATTTTTCCAAAAGCTTCAAATGGCCATATTCTGAAGAAAATTTTACCTACCACCTGTTCGGTATCCACAAGTCCTACAGCAGAGCTTCTGCTGTCAATTGATGTGGAGCGGAGGTCGCCAAGAATGAAATAATGATTTTCCGATACGTGTACAGGAAAATCAATGTCACACTCTCCCAATGCCCTGTCCAGAATATACGGTTCATCCAGAAGAGTATCGTTGACATAAACAAAACCTTCTTCGTTAATATTGATACTGTCTCCGGGAACACCGATTATGCGTCTGATAAGAAGTTTATTCTGATAGGAAAAGCAGCACAACTGTCCCCTTTTCAGATTTGATGTTTTTATAAGAACAACGATTTCCTCGTCGTTCAGTGTTGGTTCCATACTGCTTCCCTGAATCTGCAGAACCGGTAGCATAAGCGTTGCGATAAGCACAGCAATCGCTGCCACAACAACAAGTGAA
>JAZOAY010000101.1:0-12089 GCA_045595725.1 Acutalibacteraceae bacterium
AGGTATCGGCGGTTTCTTCAAAGCTCTCAGAACTATTCCTGAAATTCAGAAAATTACTGATTGTATGGAAAGAATCAAGTCGGAGGCCAAGCGGTCTTAGGAAGACAAATTATTGTGCCAACTCCTTGGCTCACAGAACGACATGGCTACGATCCGACTTAGGTATCGGCGGTTTCTTCAAAGCTCTCAGAACTATTCCTGAAATTCAGAAAATTACTGATTGTATGGAAAGAATCTGTCCTGATGCATGGCTTATTAACTTTACCAATCCCTCAGGTATTGTAACAGAATTCCTTCTTAACTATACAAAAGTAAAAGCAATCGGTCTTTGTAATGTTCCCATTGACATGATTGACGATGTCAAGGAAATCACAGGTCTTGACAGTGAAGTAACTTATGTTGGTCTTAACCATCTCAGCTGGATTACTTCAATTGTAAAAGACGGCGAAGAACTTCTTCCCAAACTTATTGAAGAAGGTTTCTCACCCAAAGTTATGGCTAACATCAAGGATGACGGTTTCTCCCTTGAATGCCTTAAAGCAATTGAAGGTATTCCTTCATCTTATCTTCAGTATTATTACAACAGAAATGCAAAAATCGAGCATCTTAAAGAAGATAAAAAGAGCCGTGCAATGGTTTGCATGGAAATCGAAGAGGACCTTCTTAAAATGTACAGCGACGAAGAACTTTGCATTAAACCTGCGCTTCTTGACAAACGTGGCGGTCATAAATATTCACTTGCTGCAGTTTCACTTATCGACTCAATCGCAAACGATAAGAGAGATGTTCATGTTGTTAATATCAAGAATAACGGAACACTTCCTTTCATGGAAGATGATGACGTTGTTGAAATCAGCGCAGTAATCGGTGCTGACGGTGCAACTCCGGTACCTGTTAAGAAAAAGACAAACAGACACATGCAGGGTCTTATGCAGTCTGTAAAAGCATATGAAAAATATGCAGTTGAGGCAGCACTTAACGGCGATGACGAAGCAGCAATGAAAGCACTCATGGTTCATCCTCTCATCGGTGACTATGAAAATGCTAAAGCTTGCTATGAAGAAATGAAAGTCGCTCACAGAAACTATCTTGAGAGATTTTATAAATAATTATTAAAGAGAAAGGACTGTATCAAAAAAGTAATTTGATACAGTCCTGATTTTTAATTTACCACGTTTATTGGTTTTCCGTTTACAAAGGCTTTTATGTTTTCCTTTGTTACTTCCATAAGTCTTGCTCTTGTTTCTTTTGCAGCCCATGCGATGTGTGGCGTTACAAGTGTGTTTTCGAGGCTTGTGATTTTATCATCAACAGGAGGTTCTGTTAAAAGAACATCAAGTCCTGCACCTGCAATTTCTCCGTTTTCAAGAGCGTATTTTAATGCCTCTTCGTCAACAGTTGCTCCGCGGGATGTGTTGATGAAGAATGCGGAAGGTTTCATTTTGCTGAAAAATTCTTTATTTGCCATACCTGTTGTTTTTTCTGTAAGAGGGCAGTGGAGAGTAACAAAATCTGAATTTTCGAGTAATGTGTCAAGGTTACAGAATTTCAGATTTTCTGTATCTTCACCGGGATGGTTAGTGTTAACAAGAATATTCATTGAAAAAGCTTCAGCAATTTTTGCAACTTCTTTTCCGATAGAACCAAAACCTACAATACCTATTGTTTTATCGGCCAGTTCACTTAATGGTGCTACCATGTAACAGAAGTGTTCGCATTTCTGCCAATCACCTCTGGCGGTTGATGCAGAATGTTCAGCAACACGTGAAGAAAATTGAAGAATAAATGCGAAAGTAAGCTGTGCAACGGATTTTGTGCTGTATGCAGGAACATTTGAAACGGGAATACCATGTTCTCTTGCATAATAAATGTCGGTAATGTTGTAACCTGTGCTTAACAGGTCAATAAATTTAACATCAGGAAGTTTTTCAAGAATATCTTTACCTAACGGTGTTTTGTTTGTGATTACGATATCGGCACCCTGACAACGTGAAAGTATTTCTTCATTTGGTGTTCTTTCATAAACGGTGTAGTCACCGTATTCTCCCAGCCAATCCCAACTAAGGTCACCGGGGTTAACGGTATATCCGTCCAAAATAACAATTTTCATATTCTGACCTCTTTTGCTTTATTTTTCACATATAATTATATAAGTAAAATTAAATTAATTCAACACGTAGGCGGAAAATATGATGAAAAAATCTTTTAAAAAACCTGATTTAATTAAATTGACAGGTCATGTATTGATTTTAATATCAATATTTTTATTATTGTTACTTTCTGTTTTTAAATTACCTCAGCTTATGCAATGGTATGATGAGTATCAGGAATACCTTGTGAAACTCGAGTTACGTGTAGCGGCACTTGAGGGAAAATGGATTATAATTGTCGCAATATTTTTATTGTTTACATTGAAATCGGTTATACCATTGGCTGTTTTGCCCGTTTCGTGTGTATGTGTTATTTCTGCAATGGTATTTAATCTGACAATTTCTGTATTATTAAACATTTTAGGTCTTGTAATAATCTTTTCAATAAGGTATTATATAGGTACAAAAAGGAAAACATTACCCTACAGAATATTGAAAAGCTACGATGAAATATGGAAAATTCTTGAACATGACGGCGACGGTAATCCTTGGTTACTGTTTTTGTGCAGAATTATTCCCCTGTTTCCAATAAATACTGTAAGTAATATTTATGGTGGATTGAAATATGATTTCAGAAAATATCTGCTGATTTCAGTTTCAGCTTTTCTGCCGAAAATATTTTCATATTCAATTATCGGACGCAATGTGTTCAATCCTTTTTCAGCATCTTTTATTATTCCGGTTATGATTTCAAGTTTTATTTCAGGAGTTGGAGTGCTGACAACAAGAAAAATTATTTTATTCATCAGGAGGAAAGGTGAAGAAGATGTTAAAAACAAAAATTAATTCAGGCGATTATGATAATGAACTCAGAAGAGTTTATGTTACTGATGATGCAGTAAAGGCGCAGAGAGAAAGATATGTAAATCTTGCTGAACTGTTTGAAAAAGAATACGGCGAAAATGCAAATCTTTGCTACTACAGTGCACCGGGACGTACAGAAGTCTGCGGTAATCATACAGACCATAATAACGGTAAAGTTCTTGCCGCTGCAGTTAACCTTGATGCGGTTGCTGTCTGCGCTAAAAAAGAAGGAAATATCACACGTGTAAAATCAATCGGTTATGATATGGATACTGTTGATATTACTGATATGAATGTTCATGCTGAAGCATATGGTACTTCTCAGGAAATTATCCGCGGTATGTATGCGGGATTTATTGAAAGAGGATACAATGTAGGTGCTTTTGATGCATATACAACTTCATCTGTTCTTTCAGGTTCAGGTCTTTCAAGTTCTGCAGCTTTTGAAGTTCTTATAGGCACAATTCTTAACTACATGTTCAATGACGGCAAAATTTCTCCTATTGAAATTGCTCAGATTGCGCAGTTTTCTGAGAATAAATATTTTGGCAAACCCTGCGGACTTATGGATCAGATGGCATCATCTGTAGGCGGTTTTGTTGAAATTGATTTCAAAGATACGAAAGAACCTGTTATAACTAAGCTTGACTTTGATTTTGCATCATGCGGACATTCACTTTGTATTGTAAATACAGGCGGAAGCCATGCTGACCTTACTCCCGAATACGGTGCTGTACGTTCAGAAATGGAAAATGCCGCTGCTGTTTTCGGTAAAAAAGTATTGAGAGAAGTTTGTCCTGAAGAATTTAATTCTAAAGTTGCGGAAGTAAGAGAAAAGGCAGGGGACAGAGCAGTACTCAGAGCAATGCATTTCTTTGCTGACAATTTGAGAGTTGACCTTGAAGCAGATGCACTTCAGAACGGAGATTTTGAAGCATTCAAAAAATCTGTTATTGAAAGCGGACGTTCATCATATATGTACAATCAGAATGTATATCCGTCTTCAGCACCTCAGGACCAGCCTTTAAGTATCGGTCTTTGCATTGCAGAAAGACTTCTTAAAGACAAGGGTGCATGGAGAGTTCACGGTGGCGGCTTTGCAGGTACAATGCAGGCTTTTGTTCCAAATGAAATTCTCGATGAATATATTACTGAAATGAAAAAAGTTTTCGGTGAAAAAGCATGTTACGTGCTTTCAATCCGTCCCTGTGGCGGTGTAGAAGTTATCGGAGGTTAACCGCAATGAAATGTGAAAGAATTTACCTCTATAAAGACAGAAAAGACGTTTACATTGATACATATGTAAGGGAAACATCTGCTGAATACCCTACAAATAAACGTCCTGCAATTCTGATTTTTCCCGGTGGCGGTTACGGAATGTGTTCGGACCGTGAAGCAGAGCCTATTGCAAACCAGTATCTTGCCTTGGGTTTTAACTGCTTTGTTCTTCGCTATTCGGTAGGTGAGCATGCATCTGAAAGAATGCCTGATTTCAGTCAGCCTTTGCTTGAAGCATCACTTGCAATGTCAATTATCAGAAAAAATGCAGAAGAATGGAATGTTGAAGAAGACAAAATTGCAATTATAGGTTTCTCAGCAGGCGGTCATCTTGCAGGTAGTCTTGCAACAATGTGGAATGATAAAGCGATTTTTGAAGAACTTGGAATTCCTGCAGAAAGCAACAAGCCCAATGCTGCAATTCTTTGCTATCCCGTTCTTACCTTTGGCGAACTTACTCATGGTGGAACAAGAGATAATCTTCTCGGTAAATTCAAAGATGATGAAGCATTTATAAAAAAATACTCTCTCGAAAATAATGTTTCTGCAGATACACCTCCCACATTTATTATGCATACAGCTGAAGATGGTGCAGTTCCTGTGAAAAACTCACTTCTTTTTGCTACTGCTCTGGCAGAAAATGAAATTCCTTTTGAGTTACATATTTTTCCCTTCGGAGGCCACGGAATGTCAACAGGTACTCCGGAAGTTTGTCACACTCCCAATGAGTATGCCGGAAGATGGGTTGATTTTTCGACAAAATGGCTGAGAAAAACATTTGAGTTTTAAATTTTATTATTCTACACTTCCAACGCCGAGCGTTGGAAGTGTAGAATTTCTTTTTGGCGAATGCAGTATTGATAAATATTCTTTAAGATTTAACATTTTTTGATACTTTTTAATAAAAAAACATTGAAATTTTTACCGGATTGGTATATTATTATATGGGTATGTATTTGCATATTATTAAAGTTACCGGAGGTTTCATTTATGAAACAGAATAAATTATATAAAATATTAGTTTGTGTTTTGGCTTTGTTTATTGCAATGTCCGCAACATCGCTTACAACATTGGCGGCTGTATGGACAGGCGGAGTGTCGTCTGTTACCCCCTCACAGACTAACGACGGTTTTTATCTTCTTCAGAGTGCGGAAGACCTTGCGTGGTTTGCAGCTCAGGTTAATAACGATGCAGGTAATGTTACAATGAAAGGCAGAATGACTGCTGATATTTATCTTAATAACATTGAAGAAGAAGACTATTCAAATAAATGGACTCCTATTGCTGATTATTCCACAACAGGACGAGTTTTCAGCGGTATTTTTGACGGTAACGGCTTTACAATTTACGGCATGAATGTAGAATCAGCCAATGATTATCAGGGATTGTTCGGTTATCTTTACGGGGCACAGATCAGAAATGTTAAAATTGAAAAGTCATATATTACAGGTGGCGATAATGTCGGCGGTATTGCAGGTTATTCTGATAACAGAACTTCAATAATATCAAGTTCTGTCAAAGCTGAAATTACAGGTGCAAATAATGTGGGCGGTATTACCGGATATATTTTTTCAAATGGTAATATTTCTTATTGCAGTTTTGATGGTTCAGTAAATGCTACAGGTAACCGCATAGGCGGTATTACAGGCTGTGCATATGTTGAATGTACTATTTCACAGTCATATAATAAGGGTACTATATATTCAACAGGTAAATATGTAGGCGGTATTGCAGGAACTAACTCAGGCAGTTTGCTTCTCAGTTGTTATAATACCGGTGATGTTTACGGTGACCTTCGTGTAGCGGGTATTTCAGGTAACAATGTCGGTGATATTTCAAGTTGTTATAATGCTTCAAAAGTTGAATCCGTTTCTGAACCTGCAGGACTTACAGGTGCTATCGCGGCTTATTATTATTCATCTAAAATTTCTAACTGTTATTATGACTCGAACCTTTTTGTCGGAAAAGAGGATAATGCAGTACCTATGGCGACTGATGAAATGAAACGTCATACCTTTGTGTCAGTTCTGAATGGTTCTCTTACAGATTTTTATTATGATTATCTTAAGGCTAACAACGGTTATCCCATTCTTTCATGGCAGGTTGACCAGAATCTCTGGGACGGCACAATGTCCAAACCGGAAATGTCTGTAGAAGGAGAATTTTACCATATAACCAGTCCCCGTGAACTTGCATGGTTTGCAGCACTTGTTAACGGTACTTTGCCAAGCGGTGAGCAGAATACATCAGCGAATGCGATTCTTGCGAACAGTATAGTTCTTAATGTCGGTAACTTAGGTGAAGGGTCAAATGTATGGACTCCGATTGGTTCAAACGGTGTTGAATACAACGGTAAGTTTTACGGAAGCGGATTTACTGTCAGAGGTATGTATATTCCTGAGGGTGATGTTGTAGGTCTTTTCGGACAACTTGCTGTAAATGCTCTTGTTTCCAATGTTACGGTTGCTGAATCATACATATGCGGTACAAATTCTATAGGACCGGTTGCCGGCATTTCTTTCGGTCAGATAGAAAGAGCAAAGGTAGTTTATACAACAGTAAACGGCACAAACAATGTGGGCGGCATTATTGGTGAAAACTGGGGAAAAATTGTTGACTCATCAAGTATTTATTCAGTAGTTTCAGGTAAAGATTGTGTCGGCGGTGTTGCTGGTATAAACTATTTTGGTTCTTCACTTGAGGTTTGTTGTTCTTTTAATACAGTGGAAGGCGACAACTATGTCGGCGGTATTGTAGGCGACAATATGGCAGATATCAGGAATACATTTAATGTTGGCTCTGTAACGGCAACTGACAGTTATGTAGGTGGTATAGCAGGAAAACTTGACGGATGTACACTTACGGATTGCTATAATACAGGTGCTATTACAGGTGATGCAAAAGTCGGTGGTATTACAGGACTTGTAAGTGCGGGGGCAAGTGTATCTGCTGCATATTCAATTGGTAAAATTACAGGTACATATGAAACGAATGCAGTTATCGGAGCTCTTTATGACGGTACTGTTACAAACTGTTATTATGACAAAAACAAAGTAACAGATGCAAACGGCAATTCTGTTACTGACCAGGAAGCAACAGGTCTGAGAACTACTCAGATGACCGGTTCCGGTGCTCTCGATAAATTGTCAGGACTTTATGATTCTTCATGGGCTGCCACTAAGGATTCTGATTATTTTCTTTATTATCCTCAGCTGCTGTCTTTTGCAAACTCAGGTGACTATGATCTGTACGATATTTCTTTTCAAAGTGTATCATATTTAAAAGACGGTCTTATTTGCAGAGTTGTTACCAATACAGAAACATCTTATTTTAAAACACTTGCAGAAGCGTTTGACAAAATAGGAACAGGAACAGGTGTTGTTGAACTGATGGATACAGTCAATGTTTCAACAACTGCAACTGTAACAGGTAACGTAACTGTTATACCGACAGTTGAGACAAACATACTACTCAGAAATGAAGCTATGTTTGAACAGCCGATTGTTGTTAAAGACGGTGCAACACTTAATTTTGGTGCAGATGATGCCTCTTATGCTACACTTACGGTGGACGGTAACAATGTTACTGATGATCTGAGTGAGTCTTTTGCAGAATCAATGATTACTGTTGAAAAGGGCGGTACTTTTAATTTCTATGATTCAATTGCTGTAAACCATACTGCAGTTGATGGCGGTTTTATCAGTAACAGCGGTACAGTTAATCTTTATTCCGGAAGCATTTCAGACAGCACGGCTTTCCGTGCAGGCGGTGTTGCTTACAATAAAGGCGAAATTAATATTTATGCAACACAGTTTACAAATAATAACAGTAAAAATCTCGGTGGCGTTCTGTTTAACGCAGGCGGTACAGTTAATGTAAATACAGGCACAGAATTCAACAACAATACTGCCGGTGAAGGCGGTGTTATGTATGTTGGTGGCGGCACAGTTAATCTTTTCGGTGGCTCGTTATATTCAAATTCTGCCACATCGTACGGCGGAGCATTTTATGTTTCCGATAACGGCAAGCTGAAGCTTTATGACGGAAGTATTTCTGAAAACAGTGCGGGTATAAGCGGTTCAGGCGTTTATACAACAGGTATGGTTGAATTCTATGCTTCAGGCTGTGTAGATTTATCAAATGATGTTTATCTTCCCACAGGTGAAAGAATTATAATGGCAGCAAAATCTGTATATTCTTCACCGATAGTTAAATTGACACCTGCTTCATATGCGGATGGAATTGAAGTAATAACAGGTGATTATACAGCAATGAATTCAAGTCTTTGTACAATAACACCTGAAGAAGAAACTTTATGGCACGTGAATTCCGGCGGACGACTTACAAGTTCGGAAATTAAATATGTCATCAATGCAAGTTTCTTTACTTCAGATGAAGTTCCTTACACCTCGCTTGAGGAAGCAATGGAAGATATTGGCGAAAACCCTGCGGTTATAACTCTGCTTGACGATATCATCGTTGATGAAACAATTGTTATCGGCAGCAACATAACTTTTGAATCAGACGGTATAGCGCATACAATTTCAGCTTCTGAAGGATTTGAAGGACCATTGTTCAAAGTTATAAACGGAGCTACAATTTCTTTTGGTACATACGGCAGAAATATTGAGGGAGATATTCTCTATATTAACGGCACAAATGTTACGGGAAATGCAATTGTTGATGCCACAGACGGTTCAATTAAAATTTACGAAGGTACAGTTATTTTCGGAGCAAGCGGAATTGAAAGTGCCGTAAAATCAACAAATCTTATTGAAATGTTTGGCGGTAAGATTACTGAAAATAACGTGGACGTAGGTGCGGTTTACGTTGCAGACGGAACCTTCGACTTCTTTGCAGGTACAATTTTTGATAACGAAAACGTCGGTGTGTATTCAAACGGTACATTCAATATTCATGACGGTGCTTCTGTTGATGAAACAAACGTTGTATACTTGACAGACGGTCATGTTATCAATGTGATTACACCTGAACCTGAAATTGATGAAGAAACAGGTGAGGAAATTCCTGTAGAAATTGTCATGCCTGAAAAAATTGCTCATGTTGATTTTGAAAGATATTATGTTGATAAACAGATTATCAATACTGAAAAATCTGATGATGCAACAAAATATGCAGGTAAGTTTACTGTAGCAGACCCTGTTTATACTCTTGATGCACTGAATTACTTAAGGTCAGATAATTTTGTTCTTAAAAATAATGCAACAATTAAACTCAGAGAAGATATCTGTGTTTACGGATTTACATTGGGAGTTTACAGTGCAAAGAGTCTTATGTTGCAATTTGAAAATGAAAACATTGCGGTTGTTGACAAGGACGGAAACTTCAGGGACGATGAAGAAATGATAGGAACGTCCGACAATGTTGTCTTGCTTGACGGCGACGGAACTATATACAGAGTGCTTCCTATTCTTATCTATGGTGATGTCAATACTGACGGTAAAGTTGACGGTCAGGACGCATTTATTGTTTCAATGTATGTAGGAGGATTTTTCAGTAAAGATGAGTTCACAATAGCTCACATTGAGGCAATGGACGTAAACCACGATGGTCAGGTTACCCAGGAAGACGTTGAAATCATTGAAAAAATGGGTGTCTTTGAAGGCGATATTGAACAACAGATGAATTGGTAAAACCGAAGCAGGAGGGGAGACTCTCCTGCTTTTTTATATTTGTCGTAATTTGTAGTAAAGATTTTATTGACATTATTGTAGTTTAGGTTTAAAATATATAATGTATATGTATACTTTTGAAAGGAATGAAATGATATGAGCAATATCAATGAGTTGTACGATTTATGGTGTGAAAAAGCAAAAAATGATGCAGACTTGATTTCAGAGCTTGAAAGCATCAAAGGTAATGAAAATGAAATCAACGACAGATTTTACCGCGCTCTTGAATTCGGTACAGGTGGCTTAAGAGGTGTTATCGGTGCAGGTACAAACAGAATGAATGTTTATACTGTTAATCAGGCAACACAGGGTCTTGCTAACTATCTTAAAGATAATTTTGAAAATCCTTCTGTAGCCATTGCACATGATTCAAGAATCAAATCAGACCTTTTTGCAAAGAGTGCAGCTTGCGTTCTTGCCGCTAACGGAATTAAGGTATATCTTTACAAAGAACTTGTTCCCACTCCCATGCTTTCTTTTGCAGTGAGACGTCTTGAATGTTCATCAGGTATTGTGATTACAGCAAGCCACAATCCTGCGAAATACAACGGCTTCAAGTGCTATGACCCTCGTGGTTTCCAGATGACAGATGAAGGAGCAAAGGAAACTTACGGATATATTCAGAATGTTGATATCTTTGAAGATGTCAAGGTTATGGATTTCGAGGTTGCAATTGAAAACAAGAAAATTGAATATATTGAAGACTGGCTCATTAAAGAATTCTTTGACCGCGTTGAGGAGCAGAGAGTTGATAAGGATGCTTGTAAAGACAGCGACCTTAAAATTATTTATACTCCTCTTAACGGTACAGGCAACAAACCTGTCCGCAGAATTCTTAAAAGACTCGGTCTTACCGATGTGAGAATAGTACCTGAACAGGAAAATCCCGACGGTAATTTCCCCACATGTCCTTACCCTAATCCTGAAATCCGTCAGGCATTTGAATGTGCTCTTAAAATGGCAGAGGAAGAAAGTGCAGACCTTCTTCTTGCAACTGACCCTGACTGTGACCGTGTGGGTATTGCTGTAAAAACAGGTGACGAATACCGTCTTATGACAGGTAATGAGGTAGGTGCAATGCTTGCTGAATATATTCTTTCTACAAAGAAGAATGAAGGCACATTGCCTAAAAATCCTATCGTTGTAAAAACAATTGTAACAAGTGAACTTATCAGATCAGTTGCTGATAAATACAACGCAGAGACTGCTGACTTACTCACAGGCTTCAAGTATATCGGTGAACTTATTACTCAGCTTGAAGAAAAAGGTGAGGCTGAACGCTATGTTCTCGGATTGGAAGAAAGTTACGGTTACCTTGCAGGAACTTATGCCCGTGATAAAGACGGTGTTGTTGCAGCAATGCTTATTGCTGAAATGGCAGCACATTACAAAAAAATGGGCAAAACACTTGTTGATGTAATGAATGAAATTTATGCTGAACACGGCATTTATCTCAACACTCTTCTTAACTTTGCATTTGAAGGTGCTGAAGGCATGACAACAATGAGCAAGATGATGGAAAATCTCAGAGATAATCCGCCTTCAACAATTGCAGGACTTGATGTGGTTAAAATTTCTGACTATAAAACAAGTGTTGCAACAGAGAAACCAAGCGGAATAATGACTCATATTGATTTGCCTAAATCAAACGTTCTTTCTTATAGTCTTACAGATGCTTGTTCTGCTATTGTACGTCCTTCAGGTACAGAACCTAAAATCAAAATTTATATTACTGCTCATGCAGATAGTTTTGATAAAGCAAATAAAATTACTGAAGAAATTACAGAGGATATGAAGAAAATTCTTGATATCAAATAATTTGTGGCAGGTATCAGATTTTATGTTTAGTAAAAATGTTATACGTGTTGTTGCAATTGTAATGGCTGTGTTGATGCTTCTGGGCGTTTTCGGTGTAGCAATTTCAGCTTTTGCAACAGACGGAGTTGTTACTTCTCTCCCTGAAACAGGTCAGCCATCATCATTTGTTCCTTTTATAATAGGCATTGTTGCGCTTGCAGCTGCAATAGTCTGTGCTGTGATGTCAAAGAAAAATAAAAAGTCTCATGAAGAAAATGTTTCTTCCGATTATATCGAAGAAGAGCAGATAGAAAAGGGCCTTAAATTCTTTACATCAAAAAAGGAAGACAAGTTTGTTGAAAAACC
>JAZOAY010000102.1:0-7553 GCA_045595725.1 Acutalibacteraceae bacterium
TATTCAATTTTATTGACACTTATATGTAAAAAATTGTATAATAAAGAAAAATAACTAATGGTGGGTAAAGTATGGATAAACTTAAAATCACGGTTATTTCCGATACGCATTATTATTCCAAGAAAAACGGCATCAGCGGCAAAGCATTTATGTCAGAAAACAATCGCAGTACAAACCTTATCAAAGACAGCGAAGAAGTTCTGAAAGCATTTTTCAAACAAATTGCCGAAGATAAAACATCTGATATTGTTATTATTTCGGGCGACCTTACAAAAAACGGAGAACCCGACAGTCATAAGGAATTTATTAAACTTCTTCATGAACTAAAAAACTCAGGCAAAAAAGTTTATGTTATCACTGCCACCCATGATTTTCAGGGCAACGGCATCTGTCATAAATTTGAAGGAGATAAAAAAGTTGAAATCCCCTCAACATTAAGAGAAGAGCTTTTTGAGATGTACAGCGATTTCGGACCTGATGAAGCCATTTCAATTCACGAAGACAGCATGTCTTATGTTATACAGTTAGCAGACGGTTACAGACTTTTTGCACTCAATGATGACAGAAACCATGAAGGCAAAAGCGGATTCAGCAAAGACTGTTTCAGATGGATTGAGAACCAGGTTGAAGATGCTCAGAAAAATAATCAATTAGTTATTGCAATGTCACATCACCCGGTTCTTTCGCCTTCACCCTTTTTCTCTTTAATCGGTAAAGGTGACATGATGGGAGACCATGAAATTAGACGTGAACAATTTGCTGATATGGGTGTAAGTTTCATGTTTACAGGTCATTCTCACATGCATGATATTTCATACCATTTCAGTAAAAAAGGTAATGTTTTTTATGATATTACAACGGCTGCAACTGTCGGATATCCTGCACTTTACAGACAAGTAACTTTTGACAGAGATACAAACACAATGGAAATTGAATCAAAAGGACTTGAAATTGCGCCTGAAATTGAATTTAACGGGAAAGACTTCGACGAACACCTTAAAAACCAATTTTTTGGTATGATCAAGAAGACTATTGAAGCCGCAGCAACAGATATTGATGAATTTGCATTTGCTGCAAACTCATTCAGCGTAAGGCCTGAATTTGTTTATAAATTCGGTTGGATAATCAAACCTGTTGCAAAATTCCTTTGTAAATTAAGAATCGGTACAGTTGCAAAATGGACAAAAAAAGAAACAGGTTTAAAAAAGAGCGATTATTCCCACATTAAAGACGATAAAGTAATCGATTATATAATTTCACTCATCCAGAACTTATACGGCGGAGATGCCCCTTTTTCACCAGATACGGCGCAATATAAAATAACAATGGGACTCATGAGTATAATCGACTCATTACTCGACACTCTGGGAATTAAAATCCGTAAAATTCTTAAAGTGACTGATACTGTTTCAGATTTGGTTGAACCACTTGTTTTCAACAAAGGTTTACCCGACCATAATGTTACATTACCCCTTTATGCAACAAAAGACGAAATAGACAAAATCAAGCCTGATTTCAAACAGTCGGTCAAAAAGAGTAAAAAAGGTTTACCCATTATAATTACTCTCGTTTTGCTGTTAATTGTGCTTTTGCCCTTGCTTCCTGTTGCATTGATTCTTTTACTTTTTGCTTTTTTATATAACAAATTCAAATATTCAAAAAAATTGAAAGAAGATGTTTAATTGACTCGCGAAGAAAGACACATTTACATGACAGAAACACCTGTCAAAAAACTTATTCTAAAACTCGCTGTACCGACAATCATCAGCATGCTTGTAACATCAATTTATAATATGGCTGATACATATTTTGTCAGTCACATTTCTACAGAAGCCTCTGCAGCCGTAGGTGTTACATATTCAATCATGGCAATGATACAGGCGATCGGATTTACACTTGGTATGGGAAGCGGAACGTATGTTTCGAGACTTCTCGGAATGAAAGAATATGAAAAAGCGAAAAGAACAGTATCAACTGCATTTTTCACCGCAATTACACTAGGGTTGCTACTTTGTATCTGTACACTCCCCTTTTTGAGCAAATTTGTCACTTTGCTTGGTGCTATTGACAGTGTTAAACCTTATGCCGAGGATTATGCAAGATACATCCTCATTGGTGCACCATTCATGACAGCATCATTTGTTCTCAATAATCAATTAAGAGCGCAGGGAAATGCATTGTTTTCAATGATAGGCATTTCAACAGGTACAGTCCTTAATATCATTTTAGACCCATTAATGATTTATAACATGAATATGAGTGTTGCCGGTGCTGCATTGGCAACAATCATTAGTCAGTTTATAAGTTTCTGCTTACTCCTTATGTTTACAAATGTAAGGAAAGCAACAATCAGCGTTAAATTCAGGAATTTCAGACCATCCCTTGAAATATATAAAAATATTCTGCATTCAGGTCTTCCCTCTTTCTGCAGACAAGGTCTTGCAAGTGTATCATCAATAGTTCTTAACATTGCAGCAGGGCCTTTCGGTGCAGCAGCACTTTCGGCACTTTCAATTGTAAACAAATACATGCTTTTCATACATGCAGGACTAATCGGATTCTGTCAGGGATTTCAACCTGTTTCAGGGTTCAACTTTGGTGCAAAAAGATACGACAGAGTCAGAAGTGCTTTTAATTTCTGCCTTACTGTTGCAATAATTCTTTTATCAACACTTGGTGCAATTTCCTTTGTTTTAGCACCGCAGATAATGGGATTTTTCAGAGAAAATGACCGTGAGGTAATTGAAATCGGAACGTTGGCATTGAGATTTCAGAGTCTCGCCCTCCCCTTTCAGGCATGCGCTATGATGTCGCAGTTCCTGTCACAGTCAATAGGTTTCGGTGGCAGAGCTTCAATTGTTGCTATGGGAAGGCAGGGTTTGTTCCTTATCCCACTTTATCTCATTCTTTCAAATGCAATTGGACTTTTAGGACTGCAGATGTCACAGGCAGTTTCCGATTGTATGACATTTATCGTTTCAATTTTTGTAACGGTAAGTGTAATTAAAAAATTAAAACAATTAGAATAATTTAAAAAGCGGTCCACTTTCATATTGAAAGTGGACCGCTTTTTTGCAATACTATTTAATTAATATATTTAAAATAATTAGAAAGACTATAACAAAGGTTATTAATTTTATCTTTTTCAGGACTCGATTCTGAAATACTTTCAACAGCATCAATATCAGAAGATATACATCCGCTCAAATCTGCAATTTCAACATCAAGATCAACATATTCATCATTGCCGCTGTAATACTTATACTCATTAAGTATATATCGTGCTTCAATCAAGCAATCGTCTGCAATATATAAATATTCTTTTGCTTTTTTAACTTCTTTTCCCATTTCAGCATCATCAGACAAGTCTTTGGTTGCCTCAAGTGTTTTCCATGCTTTATCTACATTTTCATAAAATGAATCAATGTTTTCATATATCAAAAGTCTGTCTTTGTCAAATTCAACCTCGGGACAATTAACCTTTATTTCAGCATAAACATCATCATATTCCGAATGTTGAAATCTTAATGTTCCGCCTCCCGGTCCTAAACGATAAATGCACATAGTAAAACTATTATATGAAATTTTATCTTCTTCCACATAATAGAAAAAATCACATTCAGAAACAAAACTTTCTAAAGCTTTTTCATCATTCAACAATTCTTCAGTAAGTTCAATATCATTATAAAAAATTCTTATGCTATCATTTTCATCCACATTTTCAAATGTAAAAATAACACGTTCTTCACCATAAAAACTATTGAATGTTATCTCATTTCTAGAAAATTTAAAAACAGGGCGTGATGTATCATTTGAAACTTTTACACCTTTTGCAGAAGGACTGTAGAAAAATTCACCGCCTACTTTTTTGTAAGATTTAATTGTGTAATAATAAGTTTTACCCTTTACAGCAGTTTTGTCAACATATTCAAGAGTGTTATTACTCTTAGTTGTAGCAATCTTTTTCCATGTGCCTGCCTTACCCGTATCACTTCTGTAAATCATGTAACCAATTGTGCCGAGGGATTTTGAGTATGTAAGTTTTACTCCGCTATCCACGGGAACAGCTTTAAGATTCTGCGGAACAGAAACATCAAGAATTGTACTCTTATATGACTTTGATGCCGTACTGTAATAATCTTTTCCCCCGACAGTTTTATAGACCTTGTAGCAATAATAATATGTTTCACCGATTTTTACGTCTGTATCAGTATAGGTCTTTGTTGTGTTGTTTTTAATTACTTTGATTTTAGTCCATGAACCGGCTTTACCTGTCTGGCTCCTATAAATTGCCACGCCGTTCATTTCTTTATCAATATCCCACTTAAGTACAACACCATAGCCACCGTTACCTACAAGTGAAAAAACAGGTCTGCCTATTTTGGTTGACACTTGCCAAACTGTGCTCATTTGTGAAACAAATTTAAGCTTACTTGCAGGATTATAATAATAAGATTTTACTGTGTAGTAATAAACTTTATTTGGAACAACAGTTTTATCAGTATAAGATGTTGCACCTGCTTTTGTTGTTGCAAGTTTAGTCCATGTACCTTTCTTACCTGAAGGACTTCTGTAAACCAAGTACTGATATGTTGAATCATTATGGTCCGACCACTCAAGTTTAACTGATGTATAATCAACCTCTGACACATAAAGACTGGGCGGCGCATCAGGACGCATTGACGGGTATGCATAAGAAACCGAACTCATCATAACAATAGTAATTATGCTTAGCACCAAACAAATAATTGACTTAACCTTTTTCTTCATAACAACAACTCCTTTAAATAAAAATCTTATTTTTATATTTTTATTATATCATCAAAAATTTCCAAAACAATAATTAAACCATAAAAAATACTTATAATTTATTAAAAGAATCCCACTCTCAACACTATGCGTTGAAAGTGGGATAACGTTTTATTCTAAGTAAAACTCTGTTTCTAAAAATTTCACTGCAATTCTAAGAGAGGTTGGTCTTTCCGTTTTACCCTCAAGCATGTATTTAACAGAATTGAATTTAGGTCCACAGTTATTTACCCAATAAACTAAATCAAGGTAATCAATACCGCCGTCATTATCTTCCTTATGTTTTTCGAGAAGCCTTTTAGCTTCAAGATAATCAGCTTCTGCTGACAAAACAAGTTCTTTAACCTGAGCAATGTTTTTATGCTCTGTAACATTTGTGTTTTTAGTAGTTTCATCATAGCCTTCTTCAAGAAGTTTTTTCGCTTCAGCCATTTTAAAATTAACAGAGTTTTGTCTGTTTTCTACTTCTATTAAATCTTTATCATACTCAGATGCGACACAAATTATTTTGCACTCAGCATAAATACTCTCATCTTCCACATACTGAACTCTTATAGTTGAGCTTCCTGTACCTGTGCGAAGGATATTGAATTCTACACCATCATTTGTATATCCCCACATTTCAAAAACAAATGGTTTATCAGCAAAAAACTCAACATCTGATTCATGCGGTTCATAAGTGAATTCTTCGCCGTCGATGAAAATTTTCACATCTTCCTTATTTATTCCCTTCAAATCAAAGCAAATACCAATAAGACGGCCTTTTCCTTCTAATTTAATTTCACTATCCTGAAGAGCGATAATTTCAGGACCGATGCTTGCAACTTTTGCATTACCGCTGTAAAGATTTTTACCGTTAAGGTTTTTATAACTTTTTACAGTATAGTAATATTTTGTGCCGAGTTTTGCAGTTTCGTCATAAAACTCAGTTTTACTGTTTGTAGTTGTTACAATGATTTTTTCCCATGTACCTGCTTTACCTGACTCACTTCTGTAAATCATATAACCTCTTGTTGCAGGAACTTTATCAAAACAAATATTTACTTTTTCGCCCTCGTATTCAACTTTCAGATTCTGTGGTACTGCAACATCTTTAACAGTAGATTTCTTTGAAGGAGATGCCTTTCCGCAAATATTTTTACCATTAACAGTTTTAAAATATTTTATACAATAGTAATATGTTTCACCTACGGACACCTTATTATCTGTATATGTTCCTGTTTTGCCGTTTTTGATTGTTACAATCTTAGTCCATGTGCCTGCCTTATTTTCTGTGCTTCTGTAAATTATATAACCATCATAATAAGTCGGAAGTGCTGTCCATTTTACAAGAACGCCCTTACCGCAGTTAGTGGTTGAACTGAGTTCTCCTCTCGCAGGGGTTCTTGTTGCCTTATGTTTACCACTCATTTCAGAAACATGAACAACGCTTGTCCCTTCTTCTTTTAAATAGGATTTAACTGTATAATAATATTTTTTACCCATGACAGCAGTTTCGTCTATGTAATAAAAATTATACTTTTCAACAATTGCAAGCTTCTTCCATGTACCTGCTTTACCTGTATCACTTCTGTAAACAATATGCTGATATTTAAGGTTGGTATCTGTCGGTTCCCAGATTACATTCACACCGTCAGGATACATATCAATTCTTACATTTTCGGTTTTAGGTAAGTCAACAACTGTTCTTGCAGATACAACAATTGACATAGTTGCAAAAGCTGTAATAAAAACTAATATAAAACATATCAGAGATTTAATCTTTTTCATAAAGCATTTCACCTATAAAAATTGTTTTTAAATTAATAAAAAACTGACTCCAACCAAATACTGATTTTATCAATTATAAATCCCGGGATTTTCATAAGATACACAGCAAATATCATAGGAAAATATCCAAACGGGCCAAAAGCTGCAGCAACTCCTATCATAGCCATATCAAGCCATTCGAAAACAGTCATTTTCCTGAAATGTAATGATATATTTTTATCCTCGATTTCCCAGATACCGCCATCAATATTTTCCCACATATCTTCTGTTCCGTCATAATAAATATCGGTAAGCAAAGGACAGTTTTCAAAAGATGACTCAGATTTATAATCAACAGCTTTCGGAAGCGTAATAGTTTTCAGATTTTTACAATCCTTGAAATTTACATAAATTTCGTACACCGTATCAGGCACTGAATAGTGCTCCATTTCAGCAGCACAAGGGTATGCACGCATAACAGTTTTATCTTCATTGAACAAAACCCCGTACTTATCAACAAAAAAATTCTCATTCTTATCGTCTACCACAAAGCGAACAAGGTTGCTGCAACCGGAAAATGCTGTGTATGATTTTTTATATGGTTTCTCAATTTTTACAACATTCTCGCCAAAATGGATTTCTGTAATTTTATCACAATTTTCAAAAGCAGTTTCAGAGATTTCTGTTATCTTATGACTACTGTCAGTCATGTCAGGAATTACAATTTTCCCTTCAGCCTCTACATCACATTTTTCAAGTGTTGCGTTACCGTCTTCTTTTACACTGTAAGTAAAAATGCCTTCTGTAAAAGTCGTGATATCCTCTGTTGCAAATGCAACCACGGGACATATTCCGATTGTCAGAATAACAACAAGGAAAATTGATAAAAACTTTTTAAAATTCATAAAATCACTCCTTATAAATTTATTATATCACAAATTTTTTCTATTTTGTGATTGTTGGCAAAAACGATGTAAAATCAGGCAAATTTAATA
>JAZOAY010000103.1:0-5962 GCA_045595725.1 Acutalibacteraceae bacterium
TTTCTTCAACTCTGTCACCGCAAGCAATACACACTTTTACTCTGAGACCGTCATTTTCACAGTCAGGTTCTGTTTCAGTTACAAAATCGGAATAAGAATGACCTGTTGCAGGGACTATTTCCTGACCGGCAAGAATTTCACCGCAAACAGAACAATGTTTACCTTCTGTAAGACCTGAGTGTTCACAGTCGGGTAAAACTGCTTTATCTGTCACTTCCGTGTGTCCTGTTGCGGGAATTGTCTCGGTAATTTCATCTCCGCAGACAGTACACTTTTTTACTTTAATACCGTCTTCGGTACATGTAGCATCTGTTACTTTCCATTCCCCATAAGAATGACCTGTTGCATCTACATAATCTGAAATATAGCTTGCACCACATGAAGAACATGAATAAGTAGTGTAACCTTTGACTTCACATGTAGGAGGCGTTACAACAGAATTATAATTATGTCCGGTTGCAGGAACTGTTTCTTCAACTCTGTCACCGCAAGCAATACACACTTTTACTCTGAGACCGTCATTTTCACAGTCAGGTTCTATTTCAGTTACGAAATCGGAATAAGAATGACCCGTTGCAGGGACTATTTTCTGACTTACAAGAACTTCACCGCAAACAGAACAATGTTTACCTTCTGTAAGTCCTGTATTTTTGCAATCAGGTAAAACGGCTTTATCCGTTACTTCAGTGTGTCCTTTTGCAGAGATTAATTCTTCCACTTTGTCACCACATACTGTACATGTTTTAATTCTTACTCCATCTTCTGTACATGTTGAATCTGTTATCTCCCATTCATCATAGGCATGGCCTTTTTGGTCAACATATTCCGAAACATAACTGTCGCCGCATGATACACATGTATAGGTCGTGAAACCTTTATCGGTACAGGTGGGGTGTGTTAAAGTTCCCTCATAGTCGTGACCTGTTGCCTGTACAATTTCCTGTTTTACAAGAATTTCGCCGCAGACAGAACAATGTCTGCCTTCTGTAAGTCCTGTATTTTTACAATCAGGTGCAACCGCTTCATCTGTTACTTCCGCGTGACCTGTTGCATTTATTACAGCGGTTTCAATTTCCGTTTCTGCTTTTTCGTCAAGATAAAGTTTTCCGCAGGAACATTTAAAATGTGCAAGCAAACCTTCGTTGATACAATCGGCTGAAACACCCTCAACAAATGTGAGATTATCTGCACAAAGATGTGCGTTTATTTCTTTCCAACCAACATAAAGCATCATGTTTGAAGAAATTTTACCTGCAAACGGAATAGTCAGTTTTGTGTCAAAAAAGATTTCTGCGTAATAACCCGGATTTGCCTCTTTCGAGGCTTCAACCAAATCCTCATTAGAAGTTACATACAGATATGTACTTTTGAAATTCGACGGAGAATAAAGTTCAACCTGATAAATTATATCCGCAGAAGATTTTGCAAAAGTTGTAACACCATCACGTTTTGTCCAGATACCTGACCTTTTTCCGGCAGCATTATCAAGATAAAACGCTGCCTGTCCGTTTGAAAAGCCCTCATTTTTCAATGCTCTTGCACTGATATCACCATAACCGGAAAAAGGAAGTGGTGACATCCGACTTACAACACACATGTCATATGATCCCCCGGCATCTTCACCTACCAGAGAACCGCCGTAATAATCAGATGAAACATCACATATTGAATATACATTTGAAACTGTACCGCAGTTTACTCCCACAAGACCGCCTGTACTTTCTTCACCCGAAACAGCACCTGTTGAATAGCAATATGTAATTGTTCCTTCGTTAAGACCGCAGAGTGCACCTACACCGTAAGTACCTGTTACTGATACATTTTCAATACCTAATTTTCTGATTGAAGCATTTTCTGATATATATGAGAAAACGCCTGTATAATCTTCTTCGGAATTTATCACACCATTTTTCAGCACATATCCGTTGCCAAGGAAATTGCTGTCAAAAGGATTATTTTCATTACCTACAGGAATAATTTCTCCTCCGGCAAAATCAATGTCATTTTTCAGATTGACATTCTTTCCGTCAAAAGATACTCCTGAAGAAACAGCTTTTGCAAAAGCATTGAATTCTTCGGCAGTTCTGATTTCATAAGAATTATCAACCGTAGTAAACGCTTTTACACAGACATTGTTATAATCGTCGTTTCCTGAAAACTCCATCCAGTAGCTATCATCGACTCCGCAATAACTCTGTCCCGGCAAACTTGAATGATATACAATATAAACATCATCACTTACACCGTTTTGTCCTTCATACGCAATATAAACAGGCTTATCACCACTATTGACCTGAAGAGTAACAACAACTGCAAATTTTTCTCCTTCAGTTATGGGAATGTTTTTAACAAGAGGAACCTTATGATAACCTTTATATGTCGCAACACCTGTTGTAACAGAAGCTGCTTTAGTTCCTCCTAATGTAGGATTTGAGTCTTTAGGATTAACATTATTATATACTTCTATTGTATATGTAACATCATCCTGGAGAGTATAAAAAGAAACTGCGCTGATTACTTCACTTGCATCAGCCGTAAAAACATTAGCCTGTTTTGCAGTCATAATAGGAAACGACTCACCGTTAATCTCACCATTAAGACCTAACCCTTTTCTGTATCCATAGCCATCATACTGATAAATTCTCTCATCTTCATCTTTAACTGAAACTTTTTCTACCACAAACTGATCAAGAGACGGTTCTTCATAAGAAATCCAGAAATATCCGTTATCTCCGAAATTTGTACCGTAACTGTTTTTAATAAGCCATGCACCGGGTTTTGACGGTCTGCAATCTGATCTGAAATTTGAAACGGCAAAATTGTCATCCCATCCGACAATAATCATCTGATGATTTGTTGAAATTAATGAGTTCTGATAATAAGCATATCCGTCAGTACCTCTGTTAAAGCACTCCATTACAATGCATGCTGCTACAGTAATTGAGCCATTATCAATAATTGCTTTTTTTATTTCATCCGGTTTATTATTGGGAATAACATAGGCTTCATCAAGAGAGATTTTGCTTTCATAGCGTGCGTTCTCATCATAATCACCCATTAAAGTTGTATTGTTTGCGTAAAAAGGATAGTCCTTTTCAAGTGTAAACCCTGAACCTCTTGCAAGAACCGCTGTAGAACGAAGCCAATACCCACCCTTTGTGTACGGCGCACCTTCATTTGTGCCGTCACCAAAAGTAGGGTCATTGACATCGGGAGTAAGACTTTTATGAGTAAACCATACAAGGTGTGCCTCGGACAAGTTTGTTATACTGTCTGACTTTGTTGCAAGGCCCTGCTTGATGAGTGAAGTTTCTGCCGCTGCAACTGCTGAAAAAGCCCAACATGAATTTGTACCGCCCTGGTCTTTGACGTCCGAAACATAACCCTCTGCGACAGATGAATATGTTGACGGAAGTATGCCTGAATTATTGGCTACAGGTTTTTTTGATGCACCTGAAGTGCTAATAACCACATCTTTTCCGTTTTCATCAACCCATTTTTCGCTGAGATAACCTGTTTCTGAAACCTCACCGTCAGGTACAAGCGTAACAATTGAACTTTCATACATTATCTTCGCAGAAACGCTTATTCCCGGAACAAAAATGTTCATCGCCATTATTCCTGCAAGAACAACAGAAAGCAATGATTTATAATAACGTTTCATGTTATACCTCCAAAAATGAAAAATATCCAACCAACATTATTATACATCATTGCTTTTTTAAAATCAATAAATACTTTTGAAACAGCAATTCCATATTTTATTACTATTTCAAAAAGTATGAAATATTAAAGAATTTTACCGCCACCTATTACGTAATCACCGTCATAAAAAACTACTGCCTGTCCTTTTGCAGGTGCACGTTGAGGTTCATCAAATTCAACTATAATTTTTTCATCATCAAGTTGAGACACGGTTGCCGGTACCTCTTTGTGTTTATAGCGAATTTTAGCTGTAAGTTTTAAGGGTGAAGTCAGTTTTTCAAATGCTATCCAATTAACATCGTCTGCCGTAATTGTTTTATGATACTGCTCCTCTGCCCTGCCGATAATTACTTCGTTTCTTTCAACATTCTTTTCAAGAACAAAATAAGGTTCAGTTGATGCGATACCGAGACCTTTTCTCTGTCCTACCGTATATCCGATAATACCTTTATGACGTGCAATAATTTTACCGCTTCTTTCAACAAAATTACCTTCAGGAAATTTTCTTCCGCAGTAATCCTCAATAAAAGAAACATAATCTCCGTTTTTGACAAAACAGATATCCTGACTATCCGGTTTCGCAGAGTTAATGAAACCACATTTTTCTGCAATTTCCCTTACATCTTCTTTTTTCATTTCGCCTATTGGAAGAAGAAGACGTGAAAGTTTATCCTGAGTAAGATTGTAAAGAACATAACTCTGGTCTTTCATGTCATATTTACCTTTTTTCAGGAGGTATCTTCCGCTTCCTTTATCAAATTCTGTACAGGCATAATGACCTGTAGAAATAAATCGGGCATTAAATCCGTCTGCCGCTTTTAAGATGTGTTTAAACTTAATATATCTGTTACAGTCAATACAAGGGTTTGGTGTTTCTCCCCTGAGATAGCCTTTCACAAATCTGTCAATTACTTCACCCTTGAAATCATCCTTAAAGTCATAAACGCAGAAAGGAATGCCAAGACCTTCAGAGATACTGCGTGCATCTTCCACATCTTTATCTGTACAACATGCCTTACCTGCATTATCGTCAGTTTCATCATATAATTTAAGTGTCACCCCGTGACAATCAAAGCCCTGTTCTTTCAGCAAATATGCTGCAACAGAACTGTCAACACCACCACTCATGGCAACAACAACTTTATTTTCATTTAACATATAATCACCTGCACTCAAGGCAATATAATTTCTGAATTTTTGTCGGGAATGCGAAATCTGATTGTTTCGTCTCTGTCTGTACGATAAATTGAAACATTATTCCTCATAAGCTTCTTAACTGTTTTACCATGGGGATGCTTATATTCGTTATATTCACCCACACTGATAACCGCGTAATCGGGATCTGCCTTACTGAGAAATTCATCACTCGTGGCATCATTACTGCCATGATGTGAAACTTTAAGCACATCACAGTCAAGATTTACGTCACTTTCAATGAGCTGAAGTTCTTCATTTACAGGTGTATCACCTGTGAAAAGAAATTTTTTATCTCCGTATTTCAGCATACACACAACAGACATTTCGTTTTCTTCATCACTTATACTTACGGGTCCGAGAATTTCAATTTCTGCATCGGAAAGAATATATGTTTCACCTACTGCTACTTTTTTATATGAAATATCTCTTTCTCTGAGCGACAACATCATATTAATGTAAAAATCATCTGTTTCAATACTTTTTTCATTAACATCAGGAAGAAGAAAAGCACCTATTGAATAATTATCAATTACCTTTTCCATTCCCCCGCCGTGGTCAGAATGAGGATGAGAAAGAAGCACGTAATCAAAATGAGTTATTTTTCTCTTTTTAAGAAAATCTTCAACTATCTGATAATATTCACTTTCTCCGCTGTCAATAAGCATATTTTTTCCGTTACACGAAATGAATGTGCAATCTCCCTGACCTACATTCACAAATTCTACGGTAAGACCTGAATTATTCTCAGTTGCTACCTGATAAAACACATTCAGTTCTGCAAGCTTTTCTGCCCATTTTTCATCTTCTTTTACTGAAGGAATAAAATACAGAACTACAGATACAAGGAAAAATATTAAAAGAAACAAAATAAAAAGCTTATTTTTTAAACTTTTTCTTCCCATTATACTTCCCTCGTCCTGAATTTATACTTTGTCTGTTTTTATTCTGAACAGGAGATGCTGAACCTTTTATAAGACACTTTTCACCGTTTCCTATAAGGTCAAACCTTTTGGCTTTTTTCAACGCCTCTTCAACGAGAGACTTGTTTTTCGGATTATAG
>JAZOAY010000104.1:0-7683 GCA_045595725.1 Acutalibacteraceae bacterium
CATTGAAATCAAAGGAATTCATAATGTGTCTGTTGTCATATTTGAATGCAGAAATAATTTTATAAGTAAAAATTCTGTTTTCTGTGTAAACATAGAACTCATCGTTTTCTTCAAAAAACCCTGCGTCCTGAAATTTATGCAAATTCTGGAACA
The DNA here is from genome assembly GCA_045595725.1 of Acutalibacteraceae bacterium. Lineage (GTDB taxonomy): Bacteria > Bacillota > Clostridia > Oscillospirales > Acutalibacteraceae > SIG575. Next base: position 154 of record JAZOAY010000104.1, read on the forward strand.
TCGTACCGTTTTTCATATTATGTCCGTAAAGAACAGTTACAGGGTCAAAGAAATCAAGACTGTTACAGGATTGAGAATAAATCATCCCTGCAAAGAGATATTTCTTATCAATAGACCTGTTGAGATAAAAATTATCGTCGACCTTACTTTGAACTACAGGATAATTGATTTTTGTATTCGGAATTGTAATCCAAGCATAAACATCCTCATTTTTTGCCTTAAGTGATGCAAAATCAATGGGGTTTTCAACAAGGTTTTCCTCTTCATCCTGCTTTTCTGCGTCAGTAACTCCGTCTACAAAATCCATAAGACTGCCATAGGACTGCTCAGCAGCAATGGCACCATACCAATGAAAAAACAAATACGCCCCTCCGCCTAAAAGACAAATAAGCAAAAAGATGACAAGAATTATAATGGCAATTTTATTTGCGTTTTTTCTTTCATTTTCACGTGTGCTCATAAAAAACCTCATATTAACTAAAGGTCTTGGATTCAATACGAAAACAAGACCTTCAGAAATTAATTATTCATATTATTTTGTTTTCTCTGTACGCTTTTTATAAACAACCGCAATGCTCATGAGACCGATAACAGCAAAAGCTATAATTGCAATAGCCTGTGCATCCATAGCACCTGTCTGAGGAGCAACAGGACCATCATCAGGTTTTGCAGTTTCCTGTTCGCCTGTTGTTACTTCATCATCAACAGGTTTAAAATGTGCTTCACCATTGATATCACCGTTACCATCAACATCGCCATGAGTTTTGTTATCAGCATCAGGAACAATTTCAACCTTGATTTCAGGGTCATAAATAGTACCTTCAACAATTTCAAACATACCATCAAGTTCCCAATGGTCAAAAACATAACCTTCAGCAGCAGTTGCAGTAAGAACGACAATAGTTCCTGCAACACCTGCTGTAGGAGTTGCAATTGCAGTACCGGAACCTACAACAGCAGCATCAACATCAACTGTGTAGTACTTATCAGGAGTAGGGCTTACAGCCGCAAATGATGTTAAAGCAAAGCCGAAACAGAGTGTTAATGCAAGTAAAACAGATAAAACTTTTTTCATGATTTACACCTCAATAAAAAATAATCAAAATTAGTTAATCTCTAACAAAGTAATTTTATCACAAAATCTAAAAAAAGTCAACAATTTAATATTATTCAGACACTGTGTAGTCAATAACTTCAACTTTTTCCATCACAGGAGGTTTTGACGGTCTTGAGAAAGCACCTTCAGACGCATTATAAAGCATTTCAATATCGAGGAAGGAGTCAACAACTTTCATACCTTCAACCACTTTACCAAAAGCAGCATAATTTCCGTCAAGCGATGCTTTATAATCGCCCGAGTAACAAATGAAGAACTGACTGCTTGCTGAGTTCATATCTCCGCCCTCACGTGCCATTGAAATTACACCTCTGTCATGAGAAAGTGTGTTTTTCTTATAACCATTGGCAGAAAATTCACCTTTAATTTCCTTATCGCTTCCGCCTGTTCCGTCACCGTCGGGGTCACCGCCCTGTGCCATGAAACCATCAATTATTCTGTGGAAAGTAAGTCCGTCATAGAAACCTGAATTTACAAGCTGAAGGAAGTTTTCAACTGTTTCAGGAGCGTATTCAGGCATAAGTTCAATAACAAAACTATCGCCGGTTTCCATTGTAACTTTAACAAACGAGTGTTCTGTATTGCCTGAACCCGAACAACCTGCAAGGGAAAAGAGAATTACGCCTGAAAGCAAAACTGCAATTAATTTTTTAATAAATGATTTTTTCATAATATTATACTCCTAAAATTTCTCTGATATTGCTTACACCTGTAAGAAGGTTAAATTTAAGTGTTTTTGCACCTTTTCCGTCATCAAATACAACTTCAATGTCGTCGCCAAGATTTACTCTCTCAGCAGAAATGATTTTAGCATCATTTTCTTTGAAGAACATTTTGAGAAGTTCAATTTCTTCATCTGTGTAATCACCTGCGTTATCTGAAACAAAAAGCACGTTACCCATAAGGTTATTGATAAATGCAAGAAGCAGTTTCTGTTCAAAGTTAAATTTAAGGTTTTTACTGCGAAGGAAGAACACATCGGGGTCGTTGCAGAAAACTCTGCCGTCAAGATGTCTTCTGAAAATTGTGTTATTGATAGCATTCTGTGCTGAAGGAAGTTCGTTGTTAAGATTAAGAATATTCTCAATCTTAGGTCTGTAAGAAAGGCTTACATCGCAACTGATTCTGCAAGCATCAACAACACCGAATGAGGGAAGAAGAGGTACACCGCAACCGAGGAAAAGTTTGTCTCCTACACATTCACGAAGGAAGTCCATTGCTTCACACATAATCTGACCTCTTGTTTTGCCGTTTCTTGGGAATACGCACTGACTGTAAAGAAAGTCAAGTTTAACCATATCATATCCCCATTCGTTGAGAACAACATCAAAGTAGTTTTTGATATAGTTTCTTGCCTCTTCATTATAAATATCAAGTGTGTAAGAACCTCCCCATGCAAAAGTACCTAGATGACGTTTGTCAGTACCGGGTACTTTAAGGAACCATTCGGGATGTTCTTTTGCTACTACTGAATCAGTTTCACAGCTGAAAGGTGCAATCCAGATACCTGCAAGATATCCTTTTTCATGAATTTTATCAGCAATATACTTCATTCCTTTTGGAAATTTCTTATTTGGAAGAAGCCAGTCACCTACTTTGGGCTCATAACCGTCGTCAACCTGATAAATTGAAACGCTGTCTTTTGCTCTGTCAAGACCTTCAAGATCACGGATGATAATGTTTTCATCAATTTTCTGGAAATAGTTGTACCAAGAAGTATAACCCGCAAGATGCTTGATTCTGGGTGCAGGAACGTTCATTGCTTCAAAGTATTTATCAAACACTTCATCATATTCACCTTTGAAGCATACAACATCAACAAGCTGATATTCACTGTCAATTACAAGTCCTTCAACATCTTTGATTACTGAGAAATCAGATGTATTCATGTCATATCTGAAAAGTGTATAACCGTTTCTTTCAGTAAGAGAACCAAAGAATTCGAGTTCTTTACCGTTTCTGATATATGTATAACCATTACTGTGGAAATAGCCCTTCTGTTTCTTGTAGCCTGAGAATTTATAGTCACCGCTTATTTCAACAGCATTTTTTGACCATGCACTGATGTTAGCAATGGGGTTTGTGTTTTTCAGGACATTTTCTTTCTGCACTTCCCATGAAGTTGACCATGACTGATAACCGTTAGAGAAGAAAACATCACCTTTTTTGTAAGGAATTTTTGTATCGAGTTTAAACTCAATAAGTTCCATTTCTGTTGCAGGGATTATTGAAGCCGTAATTTTGTCATCGTCAGCTGAAAAAACGATTTTGCAATCTGAATTATCAGTTTCGTAACTTGTGTAAACTTTGCCGTTTACTTTGTACTTGATAAAAGAAGAAAATTTATACATCTCTTCAACTCCTATAAATATATTCATATTATTGTATCATAATTTTTCACGCATAGCAACACTAAGATCCCTAAAAAATTAAAATATTAAGCAAATTTAAATTTTCCTTGAAAATATTAATGAGATATAGTATAATGTTTAGGTATACTTGAGTCAATTTGTGAAAGAGGATGTAAAAATGAAGAAAATCGGTTTCGATAACGAAAAATACCTCGCATTCCAATCAGAAAACATCAAAAAAAGGATTAATGACTTCGGAGGCAAGCTTTATCTCGAATTCGGCGGTAAGCTTTTTGACGATTACCACGCAAGCCGTGTTCTCCCCGGATTTGAACCTGACAGCAAAATAAGAATGCTCCAGACACTTAAAGATGAGGTTGAAATTGTCGTTGTTATTAATGCGAATGATATTGAAAAGAAAAAAACGCGCGGTGATCTCGGCATCACTTATGATGAAGACGTTTTAAGACTTATTGACATTTTCAGGGACCTTGAACTCTTTGTAGGCAGTGTTGTTGTTACATGCTATACAGGTCAACCCGCCGCAAAAGCGTATCTTAACCGTTTGACTCACTTAGGTATCAAAAATTATAAACACTATCCAATTGACGGATATCCTTCAGATGTCAATAAAATTGTAAGTGATGAAGGATACGGTTCTAACGAATACATTGAAACCGAGCGTTCACTTGTTGTTATTACTGCTCCCGGTCCCGGCAGCGGTAAAATGGCTACATGTCTTTCACAGATTTATCACGACAATAAAAGAAACATAAAATCCGGTTACGCAAAATATGAAACATTTCCTATCTGGAATTTGCCACTTAAGCATCCAGTTAACCTTGCTTATGAAGCTGCAACTGCTGACCTTAATGACGTCAACATGATTGATCCGTTTCATCTTGAAGCATACGGTAAAACAAGCGTAAACTATAACAGAGACGTTGAAATTTTTCCGGTACTTGATGAAATGTTTACGAGAATCCAAGGTGAATCTCCCTATAAATCACCTACAGATATGGGCGTTAACATGGCAGGCTTCTGCATTATTGATAATGATGCTGTATGCAATGCTTGTCACATGGAAATACTCAGAAGATATTATAATGCTCAGAGCGATTTTGTAAAAGGAAAAGGAAGTTCTGAAACAGTAAAAAAAATAGAGCTCATTATGAACAGAGAAGGTATTTCACCCGATATCTGCCCCGCAATTGAAGCTTCAATAAAAAAAGCTGAACTCACAGGTGCACCCGCCGGTGGTATGGTATTGCCTGACGGTAAGGTTATCACAGGAAAAACTTCAAATCTTCTCGGTGCTTCTTCTGCGCTTCTCCTCAATGCTCTTAAAGAACTTGCGGGAATTGATGAAAACATCAATATAATCAGTCCCGAAGTTATTGAACCAATATGCACACTCAAAACAGATAATCTCCATCACAGAAATCCCAGACTTCATTCTGATGAAGTTTTGTTGGCTCTTTGTGTCAGCGCAGTTACAAACAGTGACGCTCAGCTTGCAATAGACCAGTTAGAAAAACTTAAAGGCTGTGATGCACATTTCTCAGTTGTGATTTCCGATGTTGATGAAAAACTTTACAGAAGACTCGGTATTAATGTTACATGCGAACCAAAGTATGAATCACGGACCAGAAAATAGAATAAATGTTGCAAAATACTTGCTTTTTAAAGTGATATATAGTATACTTAGCAATGTGCTTCGGACATTTAGCTCAGCTGGTAGAGCATTCGCTTGACGTGCGAAGGGTCAGCGGTTCGAGTCCGTTAATGTCCACCAAATTAATCCGCAATCATGATTTTGATTGCGGATTTTTTAGAATGAAAGAAGGTAAATTTTATGAAAAACTCATACACACGTTTTCCTGCAGTCCCGCTTATCTCTTGCGACCCTTATTTCAATGTATGGTCAATGTGCGACAAACTTAATGAAGATTTCCCAAGACATTGGACAAATATGCAGAATCCTCTTACAGGTTTAATTACAGTTGACGGCAAAGAAAAAATCTTTATGGGTAAAAAAAGGCACAATCCTTTTTATCATAAATTTTTCGGAACTCCCGATAAGATTGAACAGACAAACCTGGTGATTACCCCCCTTAAAACAATTTATACTTTTATGGATGAAGCAGTTGAACTTGAAGTTGTTTTCACAACTCCCCTGTTGCCCGATGACCTGAAACTCCTTTCACGACCTGTTTCATATATGTCATATTCTGTAAAATCAATTGACGGAAAGAAGCATGACATTTCAGTTTACGTTGATGTTTCAGGCATGCTCTGCACAAACACTCCTGATGAAAAAGTGTTTTTTGGCAAGGAAGATAATTATGTTTATTTATCAAGCGGTACTGAAAAAATGCTTGCGGTCAGCGGAGATGATCAAAGAATAAACTGGGGTGAAGTTACTCTTTCCGCACCATCAGGCAGAACAGGTTTTACAGACGACAACTGTAAATGTTCTGACATCAATGACTATAAAGAAATGCGTGTAATGGATAATTACCCCGCTATATATGGCATTGATGAATATAAAGAAATTGACTCAGCTACAGGGTTCTTCTGTTTTGGCTACAACGATATCCTATCATTAGAATATTTTGGCAGAGGAGTCAGAGGTTACTGGACAAAAGACAGAGAAAACTTTAATGACATTATTGAATCTGCCATAAATGATTATGATGATATCATGAAAAAAGTTGATGAATTTGACACAAAATTAATTTCAGATGCAGGAAAAATCAGTCCCGAATATGCAAAAGTTATTTCTATCGCTTACCGTCAGACAGTTGCTGCTCACAAACTTGCATGGGATGGCGAAACGGGAATTTTTGTTTCAAAAGAATGTTATTCAAACGGTTGTGCAGCAACTGTTGACGTAACATATCCCTCAATACCACTTTTCCTTATATACAATCCTGACCTCGTGGAATACATGCTTAATCCTGTTTTTGAATTTGCATATTCTGACAGATGGAAATATGAATTTGCTCCCCATGATGCAGGTCAGTATCCACTTGTGAATGGTCAGGTTTACGGTGACCAGGGAATCAAAAACGGTCATCTCAGACTTCTCAGTCAGATGCCTGTTGAAGAGTGCGGTAATATGCTTCTCTGCGTTGCAGCTTTATGTAAAAAGAAAAATGACACAAGTTATGCAGAAAAACATTTTGAAATTCTCAATCAGTGGGCTGAGTATCTTGTTAAATACGGATACAACCCAGAAAATCAGCTTTGCACAGACGACTTTGCAGGACATCTTGCTCACAACTGCAACCTTTCAGTAAAAGCAATTATGGGTATGGCTGCATGGGGCATGCTCCTTGAAATGATGGGCAAAGAAAATAAATTCACTGCAATTGCAAAAGATTATGCAAAACAATGGAAAAAAGATGCTTTTGATAAAGACCACTATAAACTTGCCTTTGACAAAGAAGACACTTGGAGCATCAAATACAATCTCGTGTGGGATAAACTTTTCGGTCTCAACATTTTTGATGAAGATATTTTTGAGACAGAAGTAAATTATTACAAAACAAAAGTAAACGCCTATGGTTTACCTCTTGATTGCAGAAGTCTTTATACAAAGAGTGACTGGCAAATGTGGTCAACTGCTCTTACTGACGATAAAGAATACACCGACATGATTGTTAATGCTATGCTTAAAATGCTTGAAGAAACTGCTGATAGAGTTCCTTTTACAGATTGGTATTACACTCACGATGCAAAACAAGTAGGATTCCAGAACAGAACCGTTCAGGGTGGTCTCTTTATAAATATGCTTAGTTTCTAAAAAATTTCTCCGCTTACTGAATTGTGTAAGCGGAGTTTTTATGTCAAAATTCAATTTTATCTACAAATGCTTTAAGTACTTTTACATAGTCATCATGGCATACATAATAACTTTCAGCATGTGCTGCACCGGGGAAAACATAAAGTTCTTTCATCTTCGAAGCGCAGGCATCATAAACTTTATTAACCATATAAGTGGGAACAAAGTCATCATCTTCACGGTGTATGAACAAGAAAGGAACCTTTGCCTTTTTA
>JAZOAY010000105.1:0-29031 GCA_045595725.1 Acutalibacteraceae bacterium
AAATAACAGAAGTGAAATATAATATTTATATCATATTATGCAAGGAGATTATATCATGACATTTTTTACAAAACTTTTCACAGCCATCCTTATAATACCCGCTTTACTTGGCATATATACTCAGGATGCAAAGGACACAGAAGAAGCATACAGAGAAGCAGTTGCTGCTGTTTCCTATGAAAACACAGTCGAAACAGCAATTCCGCAGACTGAAATTTATACTATGATTGAAAAACATTTTTCTTCTGCCCTTCCCGAAGGAAAAACAGAGAAAAAAGCAATAATCATCGGTTACGACGGTTGCCGCGCAGATGCTCTTACTCTGGCAACGGGAAATGACTCAGGTATAAAGAAAATGCTTGATAGCGGTGCAAAAAAGAGTCTTGTTTACTGTGGCGGTGTGAACTATCCCGAAGTAAACACTCAGGATACTTCAACTGCTCCCGGTTGGTGCTCGATTCTCACAGGTCAGTGGGCTGACAAAACAGGTATCACCGGCAACGGAATTACAAAATCACTTGAATACAAAACACTACTCACTACTCTTACTGAAAGCAAAGCAATTGACTCTGCAGCATTTGTAACTTCATGGGATGGTCATTTTTCCACAGACAACGCTACATACAATCTTGAAAAAGCATACTGTGAAGAAAAAGGTCTCAATGTTTCATTTAATCTTTGTATTTCCGATACAAATTCTGCAAATACAGTAATTAAAAATCTGAAAGAAGACAACTGCTCAGATTTCATTTTTGCAATTTACGAGGGCACAGACCATGCAGGTCATGCATTCGGTTTCTCAACAAATAACCCTATCTATCAGGTGGGTTTCAGAATCAACGACGTTCTCGCTTACAGAACTCTGAATGCAATTGAAGAAAGAGAAACTTATTCAACTGAAGACTGGCTCATCATTATCACTTCTGACCACGGCGGATTTAAAACAGGTCACGGCGGACCTTCCATCCAGGAAAGAATGACATTTATCATCACAAATAAATAACGCAGACAAAATTTCTCCAAGCAAAAAAGCTTTCAACAGTTCCCCTTGAATTCTCAAGGGGAGCATTTTTGTTACCTATGTGTTATAAATTAATGCAAAGGGCAAAATGCAAAGTGCAAAGTTTCAGGAGGGCGTTGCCCTCACCCATTTTATACAATAAAAATGCGGTTTTCTGCAGGGGAGATTTTCATTTCTCCTTCAGAATTTTGTGGAATTTATTACGGGCAATTTGTGAATTGCCCCTACGTTTGCTCAATCGTTGCAATATAATATTCAGTATCGCAGACCCGACATTTTGCACTCTGCACTTTGTATTAAATTATAATGTATCTGTTTGCTTCGGTTTCGGTCTTACTTGAAAATGCAGGGGGTGGGAATGTCTGAAGTCCAAAAAAGGGTCCCTTTTCCGGAAGAAAAAGTCAAAAACAAGGTTTTTGACAGAGGGGATTTTTTGTTTAAATTATAATTTATTTTTCCTTTATAACTATTGTATTTTATAGACAATTAAAGTATAATAAAAGTGTATATTTATACGTACCTAAGGGAGGTATTAAAATGGCAGAAGTTAAATTGGGGATTCAGCTTTTCACTTTACGTGATTTCATAAAAACTGCTGAAGACTTTGACAAAACTCTCTCTGAACTTAAAAGTGCAGATGTGAGCGTAATCCAGATTTCCGCTATAGGTCCTATTCCTCAGACGGAAGTCAAAGAAATTGTTGAAAAATATAATATGGACGTCTGTGTTACTCATACAAACTTTGACAGAATGAAACTTGACACTCAGACTGTTATTGACGAACATAAAATGATTGACTGCGATTGTCTCGGTCTCGGTGCCATGAGTGACGATTACAGAAAAGACTTGGCATCAGTCAGACAGTTTATTAAAGATGCGGAAGCAGTTGGCAAAATGTGTGCTGAACAGGGTTGTCATTTTGCATACCACAACCACGATTTTGAATTCAAGACAGTTCTTGAAGACGGCAGAACAATAATGCAGGTTCTTCTTGAAGAAACCAATCCCGATTACTTCTGGTTCATCCCCGATACAGCATGGATTCAGATTGGCGGAGAAGATCCTGTAGACTTCCTTGAAAAGATAAAAGGCAGAGTCAAAGTGTGCCACTTCAAGGACTACATAAAAGCTGATACAGAAAGAGGCTTTAAATTTACAGAACTTGGCAAGGGTGAAGTCGACATCCCCGCCTGTTACAGAAAACTTAAAGAACTCGGTATTCCTTATGCTGTTTACGAACACGATATCGACTGGGAAGTAAGTGCAATGCAGTCCTGTAAAGACAGTTATAAATACATGCTGAAAGTAGCAGAAGAAAACTAACCGGAAAGGAAGTTTTACATATGTCAGAAAAAATCAGAGTAGGTATTGTGGGCATCGGTAACATGGGCTCATCACACCTGAAAAACTACAAAGAAGGTTTAATGCCTGAAGTTGAAATCACAGCTGTGTGCGATATCAAAGCAGAAAGACTTGAATGGGCTGAAAAAGAATTTCCCGCAATTGCACGTTTTGAAGCTTACGATGCAATGCTTGACAGCGGTCTTTGTGATGCAGTTCTTATTGCAGTGCCTCATTACGACCATCCTCCCATGGCAATAAAGGCTTTTTCAAAAGGACTTCATGTCATGACAGAAAAGCCTGCAGGTGTTTACACAAAACAGGTTCGTGAAATGAACGAAGTTGCTGCAAAAAGCGGCAAAACCTTCGCAATTATGTACAATCAGAGAACTAATCCCATGTACCGCAAAGCAAGAGAAATCGTAAAAAGCGGTGAATATGGTGAACTGAAAAGAGTAAACTGGATTATCACAGATTGGTTCAGAACTCAGGCTTATTACAATTCAGGCGGTTGGCGTGCAACATGGTCGGGAGAAGGCGGCGGCGTTCTTCTTAACCAGTGTCCCCACAACCTTGACTTGTGGCAATGGATCTGCGGTATGCCCATAAAAGTAAAGGCAGTATGCAGAGTTGGTCAGTGGCACGATATCGAAGTTGAAGACGATGTTACAATTTACACCGAATATGCAAACGGTGCATCAGGTGTGTTCATCACAACAACAGGTGACTGTCCCGGCACAAACAGACTTGAAATCACTCTCGACAGAGCAAAACTCATCTGCGAAGATAACAAACTCCGTATATACGTTCTTGAAAGCAACACTTCTGACATTATCCATAAATCAGAAGATGGTTTCGCAAAAACAGACGGTGAATGGCATGATGTTGAACTTGAAGGTGCAAACGACCAACACTCAGGCGTCATGAATGCTTTTGCAGCAAACATTCTCCGTGGCGAAGAACTTATCGCAAAAGGCGAAGAAGGCATCAACGGTCTTACAATTTCAAACGCTGCTTTCCTTTCATCATGGCTTGATAAAACAATTGAACTCCCCATTGATGAAGACCTTTATTATGCAGAACTTGAAAAGAGAATACAATCTTCCAAGGCAAAAACAAATGTTGTTGAAAAAGTAAATGAAGATATGAGTTCAACATATTGATTCTTATAAAAATTATTTTTTGAAAGGATTTTTACAATGGATAAAACTCTCGTTATTATGGCTGCAGGTATGGGCAGCCGATACGGCAGTCTGAAACAGATTGATCCCGTTGGTGAAGACGGCTCACTTATTATTGACTATTCAATATACGATGCCGTAAAAGCTGGGTTCAACAAAATCGTTTTCATTATCAAAAAGCAGGATGAAGAAGCATTCAGAAACGCTATCGGCAACAGAATCGAAAGCAAAGTAAGAACAGAATATGTTTTTCAGGATATAAATAATATTCCGGAAGGATATTCAGTTCCCGAAGGCAGAGTAAAGCCATGGGGAACAGGACACGCAATTCTCTCCTGTCTCGGTACAGTTGAGGAACCTTTTGCTGTTATTAATGCTGATGACTTCTATGGTGCAGGTGCTTTCAAAGAAGCTGCAGACTGGATTGAGAAAACAGATTTCACTCAGGAAACACTCCCTTTCAGCATGGTTGGTTTCATACTCAAAAACACTCTTACTGAAAATGGTCACGTTTCCCGCGGTGTTTGTGTTGCAGATGAAAACGGCAAACTTGCTGAAATTACAGAAAGAACCAAAATCATCCGCCGTGGCGAAAAAGTTTTCTATGAAGACGAAGAAACTCCCGTGGAACTCGACGAAAATTCAATTGTTTCAATGAACTGCTGGTGCTTTGCACCTCAGATACTTGACAGGCTTCAGTCAAGATTTGATGAATTTTTCAAAACTGTTGAAAACAATCCACTGAAATCAGAATTTCTGCTACCTTTCGTTGTTTCTGATATGCTCCATGAAGGTGAATGCTATGTCGATGTTCTCAAGTCAACTGACAAATGGTTCGGTGTAACTTATAAAGAAGACAGACCTTACGTTGTAAAAGCAATTCGAGAAATGAAAGATGCAGGAAAATATCCTCAGAATATGCTCGATTGGAAATAAGGTGACTGAAAATGAAAATTTTACCCGAACTTATAGATTACGATATTTTCCCGAAAGTTGTTTCAGAGAAAAAAGAAACGCTCATTACAATCAAACCTCTTGGCGGTCATGCTCACTTTGAAGAAAGTGAATATACGCTTCACATTCTTGGTCTTGAAGACGGTGCAATAAGAAACTACAAGGACAGAAAAAATCTTTACAAAACTCTTGTGAAGGTAGATGATGACAAGTGCATCAGATTTAAATATACTTTCCCTAAGGAACAGATGTATTACATCCGTCTTATAAAAACTGACGGCAAAGAACTTGTTGAACTATGTGTTTATGCTGTAGCTCCTGACCTTGCAGGAAGATATCCTTTCATGGGCGACCTTCACTTCCACACCTGTTTTTCAGATGGTAAACAGGCTCCTGAAATTGCAGTTGCAAACTGCCGTAAAATCGGTTACGACTTCATGGCAATTACAGACCATGAAAGATATTACCCCTCCCTTGCAGTAAAAGAATTTTACAAGGATGTTCCTATTGACATAAACCTTGTTCCCGGTGAAGAAGTTCATCTTCCTAAGGCTGATGAAGACCATATTAACGACATCCACATTGTAAACTTTGGCGGAGAATACAGCATCAATGCAATGTTTGAAGGCGACCACATCCGTGAAGTAGGTGACAATAAGAAACTCCGTTCACTTTATGGTGAGTGCCCTGAAGTAAAATCAATCCGTGAAATGAATGAAATGCTTGACAGGCTCTCAGAAAAAGCAGATATTCCCGAAGGCATTGAGAGATACGCTTATACTTCATGTAAATTTATTTTTGACGAAATAAGAAAAGCAAATGGTCTTGGTATTTTCTGCCATCCCTATTGGCTCTCGAATGTTCAGCAAGTTCCGGAAACATTTCTTGACTACATGATGGAAACCCAACCCTTTGATGCATTTGAAGTTCTCGGTGGTGAAAACTACTTTGAACACAACGGTTTCCAAACTATAAGATATTATGAAGATCTTGCTAAAGGCAGAAAATATCCCATTGTCGGTTCAACTGACTGTCATAATTCAGTAGATCCTGACCGTTTTCCCTGTAAGACAATTGTTTTTGCAAGAAGAAACGAAAGAAAAGATCTTATTACTTCAATCAAAGATTTCTACAGCGTTGCAGTTGACACAATCAGTACCGAATACAGAATTGTAGGCGATTTAAGACTGGTTAAATACTCAACATTCCTCATGCAGAACTACTTCCCGATTCACGATGACCTTTGCTTTGAAGAAGGACGTGCAATGAAGTCATTTGCATGCGGTGAAGAAGGCAGTAGGGAAACTCTCCAATTCCTTCACGGCAGATGCGAAAAGTTACTTAAAAAATATTTTGCATTTTAAGAGGTAAAAAATATGGCTGAATTTATACTTTCTGCTTTCTCAGACGAAGCAGGTGGCGGCATACTTGAACAGATTGCCGCACTTAAAAGAAACGGACTTACACATACTGAACCAAGAGGTCTTGACCACGGAAACATTTCTGAATATACTGCTGAGCAGTGCAAAGAACTGAGAAAAATTCTTGATGACAACGGCATCGGAGTTTCGGCACTCGGTTCGCCTTTCGGCAAAATCAACATCGCTGAGGACTTTAAACCTCATTTTGAACTTTTCAAGAGAAATGTTGAAAATGCATGTATTCTCGGTACAGATAAAATCCGTATGTTCAGTTTCTTCTTTAATGAAAATCAGACTCACGAAGAATACCGTGATGAAGTTTTTGAAAGACTTGAAAAATTTGCAGACTATTCTCTCAAATCAGGTGTATGGTGCTGCCACGAAAACGAAAAAGATATTTACGGTGACACCGCTGAATATTGTCTCGATATTTACAAAACCTTTAAAGGTAAGATTAAAGGTGTTTTTGACCCCGCTAACTTCATTCAGTGCGGTGTTGAAATTATCCCCGCTTATGAAATGCTTGAAGAATACATTGAGTACATGCACGTAAAAGACTGCATTTTTGAAACAGGAAAAGTTGTTCCCGCAGGAAATGGCGACGGTCAGTTAGTCGAACTTCTCAGACGTTTCAACAAAAAAGAAGGCAAGAGAATTCTCACCCTCGAACCACATCTGACTGTTTTTGAAGGTCTTGCAGCACTTGAAGGTGAAGGCGGTACTGCGGATAAGCTTAAAGATGATTTCACATATCCCTCGCAGTCAGCATCCTTTGATGCAGCGTCAGAGGCATTACACAATGTTCTTTCTCAGATTTAACGGAGGTAAACAGACATGTTACTTAAATTAAGAGATAAAAAAGATTGCGCATTTGATATGATTTCTCTCGGTGAAGTCATGCTCAGACTTGACCCCGGCGACATGAGAGTTAAAAATGCCCGTTCTTTCCGTGTATGGGAAGGTGGAGGAGAATATAACGTTGCCCGCGGTCTCAGGAGATGCTTCGGCATGAAAACAAGTGTTGTTACCGCTTTTGCAGACAACGAAATCGGCAAACTCTGTGAAGATTTCATTCTTCAGGGCGGTGTTGACACATCAAATATCAAATGGGTTCCCTATGACGGTATCGGCAGGAAAGTAAGAAACGGACTTAACTTCACAGAAAGAGGTTTCGGCATCCGCGGTGCAGTAGGTGTTTCAGACAGAGGTAACACGGCAGCCTCTCAGCTAAAAAAAGGCGATATTGACTGGGAATATATTTTCGGTACACTTGGTGTACGTTGGCTTCACACAGGCGGTATTTTCGCTGCACTTTCAGAAACAACTGCAGAAGTTGTTATTGAAGCCGTAAAAACTGCTAAAAAATACGGTACTATAGTATCTTATGACCTTAACTACCGTCCCTCACTCTGGAGTGATATCGGTGGCAAAGAAAAGGCTCAGCAGGTCAACAAAGAAATCGCAAAATACATTGACGTCATGATTGGTAACGAAGAAGATTTCACCGCTTGTCTCGGCTTTGAAATTGAGGGCAACGACGAAAATCTTAAGGAACTTAACCTTGACGGTTATGTTAAAATGCTGGGGGAAGTTTGCAAGGCTTATCCCAATTTCAAAGTCATTGCAACAACGCTCCGTTCAGTTAAAACTGCAACAGTAAACGACTGGAGTGCAATGGTTTACGCTGACGGAAAAGTTTACAACGGACTTTCACTTCCGGGACTTGAAATTTACGACAGAGTCGGTGGTGGTGACTCATTCGCATCAGGCCTTATCTACGGTCTTATGACTTATGACGACGCTCAGACTGCTGTAAACTACGGTGTGGCTCACGGTGCAATTGCAATGACAACACCCGGTGACACATCAACAGCCTCTCTCAAAGAGGTTGAAAATATTATCAGCGGCAAAGGTGCCCGCGTAGCAAGGTAAGGAGTTTTTAAAATGAAAAATTATAAATTTGTAACACTTCTCATGGACAAGCATGAGTATCCTGAAGAAGCAAAAAAAGTTATTTCTGATGCATTTGACAAAATCATCGCAAACGAAAAAGCAAACAAAATCCTTGAATCAATCAGAACAGATTATTTCAAAAAAAATAAAAACTTTGATAAATTTGAAGATAAAACAAAGGCTCTGTCAGAAGAAATCGGTGTTCATGTTTACATTGTAAACCTTGTAATTCTTCTCAGTTGTACAGAAGCACTTCTCAGAAAATACAAAAAAGAAAACATTGACGAAGAAATTTTCTGGGATTCAATGATAGACCTTAAAGTCAAGATGATTGAATGCAAAGAAAACTACGATATGTACGGCACATTTGTTGAAGGTTGGTTCAACGGTTTCTATCAGATGAGAAGATTCAAGGTAGGCAGATTTGAATATGACCTGGCTGATTTCGGTTGCAGTGAATTCACAATTGCAGGTGAAACAATCAAGGATGAAGAATTCTGCCTTGGCATGCATATTCCTTCTCATTGCGGAAGCCTTTCAATGGATGTAAGACTTGATTCTTACAGAAAGGCCTACAAATTCTTCCGCGATAAATTCGGCGACAAGAAATATATGTACATAGTGTGCGGTTCATGGCTCCTTTACCCCGATAACGATAAAATTCTCCCCGCAAATTCAAATACAGTAGATTTTCTCTACGATTTTGAACCCCTCAACGTTACAACAAAATATGATTTCGGTGACCAGTGGAGAGTTTTCGGCGTTCAGTACGATAATAAACCCGTATCTGAACTTCCCAGAAACACTTCAATGCAGAGAGCATTTGCTGAATGGCTTGAAAAAGGCAACAAAACAGGTTCTGCTTACAGTATTCTTGTTTTTGACGGCGAAAAAATTCTCACAAGACAGAAGTAATTTACGACTTTGTTTTGGTTAAAATACCATATTGACAAAACACGGCTTTCAATGTAAAATATTATTGTAAACATAAATCATTCCTTGTGACTGACGGATTAGGTGAACAAAACACCGTGAAGCATGGAATGACTTCAAGCCGACCGTCTGGGCAATCCTCGTCACACGTGGATTGCCCTTTTATATTTTTTTGAAAGGATGATATCAGATGAACGAATGCTGGAAAGACTTTAAACCGGGTAAATGGCAGAATGAAATTAATGTGCGTGATTTCATTCAGACTAACTATACTCCTTATGAGGGAAATTCATCTTTCCTTGCCGGTCCGACAAAAAGAACTGAGGAACTGATGAGCAAACTCAACACACTTCTCACAATTGAAAAGCAGTACGGCGGAGTTCTTGATATTGACACAACAACTGTATCTTCTCTGACTTCCTATAGTCCCGGTTATCTTGACAAAGAAAAAGAAATCATTGTAGGCTTGCAGACAAACCGTCCCCTCAAGAGAGGTGTAAACCCCTTTGGCGGTATCAGAATGGCAAGACAGGCATGTCAGGCTTACGGCTACAAACTTTCAGATAAAATTGAAAATGAATTCCAGTTCAGAACAACTCACAACGACGGTGTTTTCAGAGCATACAGCGAAGAAATGCGTCTCGCTCGTAAATCAAGCATTATCACAGGTCTTCCCGATGCTTACGGCAGAGGCAGAATTATCGGCGACTACAGACGTGTTGCTCTTTACGGAATTGACAGACTTATTGAAGAAAAGAAAAAAGATAAAGCATTGATTGCAAAAGATGAAAGCATGAATTTTGCAACAGTAAGACAGCTTGAGGAACTTTTCCAGCAGATTACTTTCCTCGGTAAGATGAAAGAAATGGCTGAAATGTACGGTTTTGACATCAGTCAGCCTGCAGCCAATGCAAAAGAAGCTGTTCAGTGGCTTTATTTCGGCTACCTTGCCGCAATTAAAGAACAGAACGGTGCCGCAATGAGCCTTGGCAGAACTGCAACATTCATTGATATCTACATTGAACGTGACCTTAAAAACGGCGTTCTCACAGAAGAAGAAGCACAGGAAATCATGGACGATTTCGTTATGAAACTCCGTATGGCAAGACATCTCAGAACTCCTGAATACAACGAACTTTTCGGCGGTGACCCCATGTGGATTACTGAGGCTGTAGGCGGAATGGGCGAAGACGGAAGAACACTTGTTACTAAAAACAGTTACCGCATTCTCAACACTCTCTATAACCTTGGATCTGCGCCCGAACCTAACCTTACAATTCTCTGGTCAGACAGACTCCCCGAAAACTTCAAAAACTTCTGTGCAAAACTTTCAATCGACACAGACTCGATACAGTACGAAAATGACGATGTAATGAGACCAATTTACGGCGATGACTACGCGATTGCATGTTGTGTTTCTGCAATGAAAGTGGGCAAACAGATGCAGTTCTTCGGTGCTCGTTGCAACCTTGCAAAACTTCTTCTCCTTACTCTTAACGGCGGTTACGATACAACATCAGGTATTCACATTGGTCCTCAGAAAGATGTTATGTCAGACGAAGTACTTGACTTTGACAAAGTAAAAGAGAGATTTGACGAATACGTAGAATGGCTCATGAAACTTTACGTCAACACAATGAACGTTATCCACTACATGCACGACAAGTATGCTTACGAAAAATCACAGATGGCTCTGCACGACACAGAGGTAGAAAGATTTATGGCTTTCGGTGTTGCAGGTCTGTCAGTCATCACAGACTCACTCAGTGCCATTAAATATGCAACCGTAAAACCCATCCGTGATGAAAAAGGATATATCGTTGACTTTGAAACAACGGGAGAGTTCCCCAAATACGGAAACGACGATGACAGAGTTGACTTTATTGCTCGTGACCTTGCTCATCAGGTTATTACCGAGCTTCGCAAGACACCTACTTACAGAAATGCTATTCACACTCTGTCAGTTCTTACAATCACATCAAACGTTGCATACGGTAAAAAGACAGGTGCAACTCCTGACGGAAGAAAGAAAGGCGAACCTTTTGCTCCCGGTGCAAACCCCATGCACAACCGTGAAGAAAACGGTGCTCTCGCATCTCTCAACAGCGTTGCAAAAATTTCTTATAATGACTGCCGCGACGGTATTTCAAATACATTCTCCATCACTCCCGATGCTCTGGGTAAAGATGACGAATCAAAAACAGGCAACCTTGTACATGTTCTTGACGGATATTTCAGAAAGAACGCTCACCATATCAACGTAAACGTTCTGAACCGTGAAACACTCATGGATGCTTATGAACATCCTGAAAATTATCCTAACCTTACAGTTCGTGTTTCAGGTTATGCCGTAAACTTTGTAAAACTCTCACGTGAACAACAGAAAGAAGTTATTTCACGTACTTTCCATGAGAGGCTTGCATAAATGAAGGGTTATATCAACTCAGTTCAATCTTTCGGTGCAGTTGACGGTCCCGGTGTAAGATATGTGATTTTCATGCAAGGTTGTCCCCTCAGATGTTCATGCTGCCATAATCCCGACACCTGGGATTTTTCAAAGGAACAGGAAGTAACTGCGGAAGAAATGCTCGCAAAAATTCTCCGTTTCCGTGATTATTTCGGTCACGATGGTGGTGTTACTGTCTCCGGCGGAGAAGCACTTATGCAATGTGAATTTGTACATGAACTTTTTACCCTCTGTAAAAAAGAAAACATCCACACCTGCCTTGACACAAGCGGATGTATTCTTGATGAAAAAGTGAAAAATCTCCTTTCATTAACTGACCTTGTACTTCTTGATATAAAGTATACAAATGAAGAAGATTACAAAAAATATGTAGGTTGTTCACTTTCAGATGTAATTAAATTTTATGATTATCTTGAAGAAAACAAAATTTCTACATGGATTCGTCAGGTGATTATCCCTACAAAGAATGATACAGAAGAAAGCATCTCAAAACTTCTTGAAATTACAGATAATCACAAAGAATGCACAAAGAAAATTGAACTTCTACCTTTCAGAAAACTCTGTCAGCCAAAATATGATAATCTGGAAATTGAGTTTCCTTTCGGTGATATTCCTGAACCTTTGCCTGAAAAAGTAAAAGAATTACAGGAAATTGTAAATAAGAATGTAAAGTAAAGTTAAAAGCCGTTGTAACTTGTCAGTTTCAACGGCTTTTCATTTATTTTAAAAACTCTTTAATCTTCTCAGCATCTTTATAGCCTTTTTCGTAAAGGGCGTGAAGTTTTACTTTATCTTTTGTAAGTGTGTCAACTCCGCAGGTATCATCAGGTGAAACTATAAGGACTCTCCCCTCTTTTTCAAGTTCAATTGCCTTATCAACAAGTCGGTCATATTCATCATTACTCTGAAGCAGAGTTTTTGCTGCTTCAGGATATTTTCTTTTTATCAGTTTTGCTATAGTATCATTCCTTGAACTGCTTCGTCTGTAATCTTTGGGTTTTGACAGGGCAAAAACAATTTTATCCGCACCCATTTCAAGTGCTTTTTCAAGGGGAACAGGCACAGCCACTCCCCCATCCATATATTTTCTTCCGTCGATTTCCACAGGCTTGCACACCAATGGAATTGCACATGATGCACAGAAAACCTTATAATTATCCTGATGCAAATCGTCTTTTGTAAAATAATGTGCCTTTCCCGTTTCTGCATCTGTGGCAGCAATAAGAAGTTGCCCTTTATATTCTGCAATCTTAGGAAAATCTATAGGGTCTTCACCATCAGAATTTGTTAAAACAGAATATATGTAATCAAGGTCGAGGTATGAACCTTTTTTTATAAAGTTGCCAAGACTCATATATTCTTTTCGCTGAGAATAGTCATGATAAAAGCGATATGTCCTGTTTCTCTGTTTTGCAAGAAATGTTGAAATATTGGCACTTCCTGCAGAAACACCTATACACAGGTCAAAATAAGCATTATCATCAAGGCATCTGTCAAAAACCCCTGCTGTGTAAATGTTTCTGAGACCTCCGCCTGCATCTATTACTGCATTCAATTGCAACACTCCCTTTTCCTGTGTTTTAATTATTGTAGCATTAAAAATCTTCTTTTTCAACCCATTCACAAAAAAGTAACACAATTATTTCACATAATACATTTTCAATTATGGAAATTTGTGGTATACTATATTTTAATTAGTGATGCAAACTCATTCAAGGAGAATAACATAATGATAATAAAATTACTCGGTAAAATGAAAAAAAGAGAATGGTTCATGGCTCTCGGCACAGCTTTGATTGTACTCAGTCAGATTTACTTCGACCTGAAACTGCCCGAATACATGAGCACTCTGACTGTACTTATCCAGACTCCGGGAAGTACGGTAAATGAAATACTTGCTACCAGCGGTAAAATGCTTCTCTGTACAGGTATAAGTGCCGCTATGGCAATTTTATGCGGTTATCTTTCTGCAAGAGTGGGTTCGGGTTTCAGTTTCACTATACGTGAACATCTCTTCAACAAAGTTTCTGATTTCGGCAAAAAAGAAATGCAGGATTTTTCCGTACCAAGCCTTATCAACCGTACGACAAACGACGTATCACAAATTCAGATGGCAGTTTCAATGGGAATTCAGATGATTATCAAAGCTCCCATTATGGCTGTGTGGGCTGTTATTAAAATTGTCACAAAAAGTTGGAAACTTTCGCTTATTACAGCAGGTTTTGTAGTTTTTCTCCTTGGAATTATGGCAGTTATGATTACCGTTGTTATTCCACGCTTCAAAATTGTTCAGAAACAGATTGATAAAATCAACCTTGTTGCCCGTGAAAATCTTTCAGGCATCAATGTTGTTCATGCTTTCGGGGCTGAAGATTATCAGAACGAAAAATTCGACAAAGCAGCAACCGCCCTTATGAAAACCCAGCTTTTCAATCAACGTACATTTGCTCTTCTTATGCCTCTTGTTGGACTTGCAATGAACTGTCTGGGGCTTGTAATTTATTGGGTAGGTGCAGGAATTATCAACAATATTCCTGCAAGTGACTTCACTTTGCGACTTAATATGTTCAGCGACGTTGTCGTTTTCAGCACTTATGCAACTTACGTTATCATGTCAATTATGATGCTTGTTATGATCGTCATGTTCCTTCCTGCTGCTCAGGTTTCGGCACAGAGAATAAATGAGGTTCTCTCCTCAGATACAGACCTTACCCAGGGAAGTGAAAATGAGTCTCCCGAAGAAGGCACAGTTGAATTCAGAAACGTTTCTTTCAGATACCCTGACTCAGCTGAATACACACTTGAAGACATTTCTTTCAGAGTAAACAAAGGTGAAACAATTGCCTTTATCGGTGCCACAGGTTCAGGCAAAACAACTCTCATAAACCTTGCAGCACGTTTCTACGATGCAACTGAAGGCGAAGTTTTTGTTGACGGAATTAACGTAAAAGAATTTACTTTTGATGCTCTTTACGACCGTATAGGTTTTGTTACACAGAAAGCAGTTCTCTTTGCCGGCGATATCAGAAAAAATGTACTTTTCGGTGAAAGCCGTGGTGAAAAAACCGATGAAAACATTATTGATGCCCTGGAAACTGCACAGGCAAAGGATTTTGTCGAAAAGCTTTCAGGAGGGCTTTCTTCCCCCATTGCACAAGGCGGCACAAACGTGTCAGGAGGTCAGAAACAACGTCTTTCAATCGCAAGGGCATTGGCGAGAAAACCTGAAATTCTGATTTTTGACGACTCTTTCTCTGCTCTCGACTACAAAACCGACAGAGCTTTACGTCACGAACTTGATGAAAAACTCGGCGGTGTTACAAGACTTATAGTTGCTCAGAGAATAGGCACAATCAGAAATGCAGATAAAATTATTGTGCTTGATGAGGGCAAAGCCGTCGGTATAGGTACGCACAATGAACTGATGAAAAACTGTGAGGTTTACCGTGAAATCGCAATGTCACAGTTATCAGAAGATGAACTGAAGTAAGGAGGGAGAATAACATGGCACATAAAAAAACTGCAATGCCTCAAAAAAGCAAACGAGGCATTATGGGAGTTGTGAAAAATCTGTTTTCTTATTCTCCCAAATTAAAAGCACCTACCCTGTTTTCTCTTGTCCTTGCAGCCTTAGGTGCAATACTCACAATTGTCGGTCCTGAACAATTAAAGGAAGTCACAAACCTTATTTCAACTTCTCTTTACACCTCAATTGACCTGAAAGAAGTAGGCAGACTCAGCCTTTTCCTTGTGGGAATTTACGCTCTGAGTGGTCTTTTCAACTATATTCAGCACTACATTATGGCAACAGTCACCCTTGACCTTTCAAGAAAGCTCAGAAACGACCTTTCAGGCAAAATCAACCGTGTCCCCATGAAACTTTTTAATTCATCATCTCATGGTGACATTCTAAGCCGTGTGACAAATGACGTAAGCACTCTTCAGCAGACTCTTTCAAACAGTATTCCCTCTATGATAAGTGCTGTCGCGCAGTTTGTGGGATGCATTATTATGATGTTCGTTACAGAATGGAGAATGGCTCTCGGTGCAATAGGTTCAACGCTTTTAGGATTTCTCTTCATGTCGCTAATCATGTCACGCTCGCAGAAATTTTTCATTGCACGTCAGAATAATTTAGGCACACTTAACGGTTTCATTGAAGAAATGTACACAGGACACGACGTTGTACGTCTCTCACGTGCGAATGAAGGCATAAAGGAAAATTTCAAGGAGTTGAACAAGGCAGTTTACAATGCTGAATGGAAAAGTCAATTTCTTTCAGGTGTTATGCAGCCACTTATGAACATTATCGGCAACTTAGGTTATGTTGCTGTGTGTGTTATCGGCGCAATACTTGCAATTAATGGTGAAATCAAATTCGGTGTGATTATTGCTTTCATTATGTATGTACGTCTTTTTACCTCACCTCTCAGCACCATTGCCCAAGGCATGACAAGTATGCAGTCAGCAGCTGCTGCAGGTGACAGGGTTCTTGATTTTCTTGACGAAGAAGAACTTTCAGATGAGACTGATAAACCTGAAGCCGGTAAAAATATCCGAGGAGAAGTTGAGTTTGAAAACGTCCGCTTTTCATACCCTGACAACCCTGATAAAATTATTATCAAAAACTTTTCTGCTCACGTAAAGCCCGGTCAGAAAGTTGCAATTGTAGGCCCTACAGGTGCAGGTAAAACTACAATGGTAAACCTGATTATGAGATTTTTTGAAGTAAACTCAGGTTCAATTAAAATTGACGGCACACCAATTTCCGAAATAAAGCGTGACAGTGTTCATTCACTTTTCTCAATGGTACTTCAGGACACTTGGCTCTTTGAAGGAACAGTCAGAGAAAACCTTGTTTATAACAAAGAAAATGTAACAGATGAAGAACTTATAAAAGCATGTAAAGCTTGCGGAATTTATCACTTTGTAAAAAGACTGCCTCAGGGATTCGACACGGTTATGAGCGAAAAAACAACCATTTCTGCAGGACAGAAACAGTTGTTTACCGTAGCTCGTGCAATGATTCAAAACAGTCCCATGCTTATTCTTGACGAAGCAACCTCATCTGTTGACACAAGAACAGAGCTTATCACTCAGAAAGCAATGGATACTCTGATGGAAAACAGAACAAGTTTTGTTATTGCACACAGGCTTTCCACAATAAAAAACGCCGACCTTATTCTTGTAATGAAAGACGGCGACATTATTGAGCAAGGCTCTCACGATGAACTCCTCAGACGAAACGGATTTTACGCTGAGCTTTATAACAGTCAATTTGAGCAAACTGCATAAAAGTACCCGAAGAAGATGATGCATCTTCTTCGGGTTTATTTTTACGGCAGATAGTCTGTAATATCTTTATATTTATGTTGATAAACAAGTTCATAGAGATGGAAAAGCGCTTTTACAAAAGTTGCAATAAATTTCCATGTAACCTTTATTGTCTGCAAAAATTTGTTTTCGGGGTGAGGAATTTCCAATATTTCAGGCTTTTTCACTTCTCCTGTTACCTCATAGAAAATACACGCCTTCGTTGAAATATGGTCCGTGTATGTTTCGCCTTTATCGTTTGTAAATTCCACATATTCATAACTTTCTGCTTTGAGTGTAACTCCGCCACCTGACTTATACATCACTCTGTCAAGGGTTTCTTTCAATGTTGGATTCCACTCTTTACCGCTGTTATAGTCACAGTTACCGCCGTTATGTATTTCTGCCCATGCATCGGTAAGACCGGCTTTTTTCACAAGACATTCATAAGGCTCATCCTTTTCATTCAGAATGAAAGTTGTGTTGAAGTCACCCATAACAATTACTGCTCTGTCCTCTTTGCGAGAATTAATCAGCTCTGCAAGTTGGAGAAAATTATCTTTTCTCGCCTCAAGGGATTTAGGGTCATTGGCTGCGTCAGTATGAATAACGTAAAAATCAATGTAAATATCTTTTTCAATTTCAACAACTGCAGAGAGTATTCCTTTTTCTGCAAGCCTGTCCGATGCGCCCGCAAAATAACCGAAACATTTTCTCCAGGGATACCTTTTCACATTGTAAACAGGTTTCTTTGAAAAGATGTTAAGACCGTCACCAAGAGGTATTCCGCCTTTTGAAAAACTCTGATATTTATATGCTGTCATTGCATCGGCAAGAGCCTGGTGGTTATTGAAATCTTCTTCCGCACCGATAATGTCACAGTCAGATTTACGGCAGAGAATTTCGCCGATTTTTTTCATTCTTTCTTTTCCTTTAAATTCACGCTGAGAACCCTGATTATCTCCTAAAACAGGAATCCCGGAAACATTGTAAGTCATTATTTTAAGTTTTCCGTTCATCTTTTCACACTCCCAAACAATTTTAAAATTCGCAGGATTTAATCTGTGGATTTGCTTCAATAATCTCAAGCATTCCGTCAAACTCAAGGTCATGAGGAACTCTTACTGTGGCTTTGAGAACAACAGTCTTCTCCTCTGCGTTTTTCACAACTTTGCATGTCTGGATTATAAGATTATGTTTTTCAAGCTGATTTTTAAACTCCGTTACTGCACCGGGGACATTTTCAAGAGTTACTGAAAGGTCACTTGTTGAATATGAGTCAACACTCTTGAGAATTCTGTGCAGGAAGAACTGAGCAATAATCATAATAACTGCGGAAGCAATACCTATAAAATACATTCCGCTGCCAAGTGCAAGACCGATACCTGCAGTAGTCCATATACCTGCAGCAGTTGTAAGACCTTTAATTGATGTACCTTTGAAAAAAATAACACCTGCGCCAAGGAAACCGACACCCGTTACAACATTTGATGCAACACGTGATGCATCAACTTTCATCATTTCAAGGGCAGGAATATCCTGAAAACCGTATTTTGAAACCACCATGATAAGTGCAGCACCCAAAGTAACCATAACATGTGTTCTGACACCTGCATCTTTAAAACGGCGGCTTCTTTCAAAACCTACACAAGCACCGCAAAGACATGCCACAACAAGTCTCAAAACATATTCCCACTCCCATGAACAAATTTCATTCCACAAATTTTCCATCATTTTGCCTCCTCTCAAATAAAAAGTTTACCGCATACTTAAACTGTATGCGGAATTTCTGTAACTTATTATATCATGTTTTCTGTTTTTAGTCAAGCAAAGCATAATTCAGAAACTTTTAAGATGCCTGTTTACTTCCGATACAGGGAAGCCCACAATATTGAAATAATCTCCGTTTATTTTTTCAACAAACAATGAACCTTTTCCCTGAATTGCATAAGCACCTGCTTTATCGTCAGGTTCACCGCTTTGCACATAAGAAGAAATTTCATCTTCCGTAAGATTTAAAAATGATACATCTGAAGACACGAAAAATGTATCTGTTTTTTCTCCGTCGGTAATTGTTACTCCTGTGAGAACCTGATGAGTTCTTCCCGATAAACTTCTGAGCATTTCTTTTGCGTTTTCCCTGTTTTCGGGTTTACCTAAAATTACACCGTCACAAACAACAATTGTATCTGCACCGATTACCGTTCTTCCTTTGAAAAGTTCAGACACAGCCATTGCTTTTTTCTGTGATAAAAGCATCACTGCATCTTCAGGGGAAGTTCCTTTTTCGATTGTTTCATCAACGTCTGAAGTATGAATTTCAAATTCAGTTGTAATAAGTGAAATGAGTTCACGTCTTCTGGGCGAGGCAGAAGCAAGAATAATTCTTTCTTTCATTTAATTTTCCTTGACATTCTTGATAATATCTTCAATTGTGTTCTTAAGAGATGAATTACGCTTCATTTCTTCTCTTACTTTGCTTATTGAATAAAGAACTGTACTGTGGTCTCTGCCGCTGAAACTTTCACCGATTTTCTTTGCAGGAAGGCCTGTCATTTCGCTGATTATGTACATTGCGACCTGTCTTGAATTTGTAGCTGCAGCGTACTGTCTTTTTGAAGTGATTTCCTTTACTTCAATACTGAAAGAACGTGCAACTTCTTCAATAACCTTTTTGGTAATAACCTCGGGTGACATACTGTTGTCGTTGAAAATATCCTTTATTGCATTCTGTGCTATGTTAATTGTAACCGTTCCTGAGCCGAAAATATTCAGGTAAGCGGCAATTTTCTTTACTGCACCTTCAAGCTGTCTGATATTGCTCTTAATCTTTTCTGCAATAAAAAGTACAACTTCATTGGGAATATCAAGCCCCATGCTCTCAGCTTTTCTGTTTACAATTGCCATTCTTGTTTCAAGGTCCGGGGGCTGAATATCAGCAAGAAGTCCCCATTCAAAACGACCTCTCAGTCTTTCTGTAAGAGTGGGCATATCCTTGGGAGGACGGTCACTGGTCAGAACAATTTGTTTGCCCGCATTGTAAAGAGTGTTGAATGTATGGAAAAACTCTTCTTCCGTCTGTGCTCTACCGGCGATAAACTGAATATCATCAACAAGAAGCAAATCAACTGTTCTGTATTTATCATGGAATTGATTCATTCTGCCCTGTTTGATGCAATCAATAAGTTCGTTTGTGATTGCTTCACCATGGGTTGAAAGAATATTCATTGACGGGTTGTTTTTTCTCAGTTCATTTTCAATTGAATGAAGAAGGTGAGTTTTACCAAGTCCTGAATTTCCGTAGATAAACAAGGGGTTATATTCACTTACCGCACCGGGATTGACAGAAACTGCAAGTGCAGCAGCATGAGCAAATTTATTTGAAGGACCAACAACGAAATTGTCAAATGTGCTTTCCTTATCGTCCGATGTGTCCTCGCGTATTACTTCTTCCTTTTTAACCGCAGGTTTGACGCCTGCATCAAGGAAGTTAATTTCAACTTCAAACCCTGCAACTTTTACAAATGAATCCTGAAGAAGTTGCATAAATTTCTGTTCGATAATTTTTCTTTTGAATTCACCTATAGACAGTGTTACTGCCATTCCGTCAAAAGAAACAAACTGAAGTTCTTCAAACCATACGTTGTAAACAGCCTCTGACAGGTTTTTCTGTATTTCTTTTTTTACTTCATCAAATAAAGCTTTAAACGAATCCATATCTTTTCCCTTTCGTAATTTTATTCAATATTCTTTCCGTGCTATTTCCGTCACAAGCACTCATAAATTTTTTCTTAAAAACTTCAACTTTTTCTCTGTCGAAATTTTTTTCATTTTTTCTTATTGCCTTGTAAAGTTCCTCGGTATCTCTTACGATATCACCGGGAACAAAATTTTCGTAGTCAAAATAAAAACTTCTTTCTCTGTCATACTGTATGAGATCATAGGCAAAAAATATCATAGGACGCATGAGTAGTGCATACTCAAAAATAAGTGAAGAATAATCGGTAACAACCATATCTGACGCACACATTACGTCGTCAATAGGTAGAGTTTTTGAAACATCAAAAATGAAGTTTCCGTAAATTTCTTTAAGTCCGTCTGACAGATTCATACCCTTTTTAATAAAAGGATGAAGTTTAACTAAAATAACGTATTCTTTTTCAAGATGCTTTTTAAGATAAATAAAATCAAGCATCTGTATAAAATTTGCTTTTCCCTTTGAAGCACCTCTGAAGGTTGGTGAATAAAGGATAATTTTTCTGTTTCCGATTTCAGGATATTGTTCAAGGATTTTACTTCGTGCCGACGAGACATATTCTTCATCAAAATATTTATCTGACCTCGGAACTCCGTCAGCATGTATTATATTTTCATCACAGTTAAAAGCTTCTGCATAAAATTTCTTTACACTTTCATCAGACACCGTAACATAGGTGTACGTGTTGTGAATAGGATATTCTCTGAGAGTTTTTTCATCAGCACCCCATTCAAGACTTGCAGTTGAATAACCCCATTTTTTAAAAGCACCGCAACCGTGCCATAACTGAATAACCTGCTGACCTTTTCTCGGTTTGTTTGCATAAGCGTAGTAGTAATAATCTGTAAGAACAAGACAAGAACACTGAGCGTAATATTTTGTAAAACGGTAAGAATTTACTACTTCGTAATATTTGTCTTTCAGCCATTTTTTTGAGCCTTTACGCTTTAAAAAAACACGTGTTTCATAACCCATTTCATTCAGTCTGTCATAAATACCTGTCATATTATCGGGAATTATCACCGAAGAAGAATCGGCAAACAGAATAAGTTTTTCATTAATGGGTTTTCTTGAATAAAACTTAAAAACCGCGGGAGAAAGTTTTTTATAAAGAAATTTTTTCACATTACGTTTAATAAAGCTCTTTAACCTTTTGAGAAAATTTTTCATAAAAACCAACTTAAAAAACTAATTTTATGATTCTTTTACCAAGGGAATCGGAGCGTGAAGCGTTTTCGAACGCCTCATAATATTTTCTGATGTCATCAACCACATCAACACCTTCAACAAGAGGGAGAATTCTTTCCCTGAATCCAGGAATTGTGAGAAGTTCAATTGCCTTTTCAAAATCAGAAATATCAGAGCGTGTTGAACCTAAAAGCGACAGTCCCTTTTCAAGAACAAGTCTTGTGTTGATAGGAGCGTTTTCCCCTGCCACACCGCAGAGAACAATAGTACCTCCTGAGAAACAGGAATCAATAGCCTGATTGATTGCAATTGCGGAATTATTTCCTCCCACCGCTTCAATGCAAGCCGAAGTTTTGGGTAAACGGTCAATATCAGATGCAAGGAAGGTTTCTGCAAAACTGAACTTTTTCAGTTTCTCACGGTTGACACCTATAACATTCACCTTTGCCCCAAGTCCAAAGCGGGCAACCAGAGCAATAATATAGCCCATTATGCCGTCACCCCAGACAGAAATCTCATCCGGTTTTCTGTTCCACAAGTCTGCTCTTCTCATTGCACAGCAACCTACGGAAATAAGTTCCGAAAAAACGGCCTCCTCGCCGATATCATCGGGAATGGGCAAAAGATAATCTGCATCAATATTAATCATTTCTTTGCTGAAGCCGTCTGCATTACTTGAGCGGAATTTTGATTTGGGACAATAATTATCTGAAAGATAATCGTAAGTTCTTACACAGGAATCACATTTTGTGCCGTCACATTCTGCTTTTTCGCAAGGAATCATAACAACTCTCTGTCCTGATTTGAATTTTCCGCTTTTATCCCTTGCCACAATACCCACACCCTCGTGAACAAGGCTCATGGGAAACTTACGTTTAAGAATTGTTCTTTCTCTGTTGCCAAGGTAATATCTGATATCAGCCTTGCATATTGCAAGATATTCGGGACGGACAAGGACTTTGTCCTCATGGATATCCTCAACAAAAATTTCAAAACATTTGGGTTCTGTGATTTTGTAGCTCTTTACAAACACTTTCCGTCACCTCGAAGTTCTGACAATTGATTTTATCAGAAGCAAGTCTTCCATTGTTGTCATCTTCATATTCAATTTATCTCCCATTGCCATGCCGATTTCAGCCCCGCTTGCAAGAACAAGACCGCAGTCATCTGTCATGACGGGACGTTCATTTTCAGGAAGCGAAAAATAGTCATCGTATGCTTTTCTCACAATGGAATACCTGAACGACTGTGGTGTCTGACCGAGGTAAAGTTCACGTCTTGCGGGAATTGAGTCAAGATGTTCTCCGTCAACTGAACGGATAATTGTATCCTGTGCGGGAATTACCGTGTCACAAGCACCGTAAACTTTTACTTTTTCGATATTTTCGTTAATAATACGCTGTGAAATCAGGGGACGGGCAGAATCGTGGATAACAATAATATCATCGTCTGTCACATCGTCTTTAATGGCATTAAGCGCATTGAGGGAAGACTCCTGCCTTGTTTTACCTGCATCACCAATCCAACGTACTTTACGGATATCATATTCCTTAATCCATATTGAAAGGTCTTCCTGCCATTCTTTTGTACAGATGACACAGACAGCATCAATATTTTCGTTAATTTCAAAAGCTTCAATGGTGTGGATTACTACAGGTTTTCCGTAAATATCAATAAACTGTTTAGGTCTGTCAACCATTCCCATACGGCTGCCTGTACCGCCTGCAAGAATTACCGCAATATTCATACTTTCAAGTCCTTTCAATGAAATTCAAGGGTAATAATTATACACTAATTGTCGGTTTATGTCAATGAGAATTACTTTTGTTTTCTGAGAATTACTGCACTCATTGCAGGTACTCTGACAAAATAAGAGCTACTGTCTGCCCCCATAAGAACTTCTGCTGAGTGCCATTCCTCATGGAGATAATATTCAATATCTGTTTCATTTCTGTTAGCAATTGTGAGAATTGACTCTTTTTCGTCTTCTCTCACATATGCAACACATGCCCTCTCACAACTGACAAGTCTGAAGTCACCTTCTCTGAAACAGGAATTATTTCTTCTGATTTCGCCTAATTTTCTGTAATGTTCAAGAAGTGACATCTCTGCTTTTTCTTCAATAAAACATCCTCTGTTAAAGGGGTCGGCATAACCTTGCATTCCTATTTCATCACCGTAATAAACAGATGGAATACCGGGCAGAGTGAACTGAACGGTTGAAGCAAGTTTCACAAGCTGAATTCCTCTTTTGTAATTTTCATCGCTGAGAACCTTTCCTGACTGCCACGACCTTGGTTTATTCACAAGACTTTCACCTGCAAGGGCATTTATAATTCTCATTGTATCATGAGAACCAATGTGGTTCATCAGCACATCAACTACAGTTTTAGGATAATTTTCAAGAACTGTCATTACAGTTTCACCGAATGAAGAAGTATCCCCTGTTCTTACAAAATGAATTATGGCATCTGCAAAGGGATAGTTCATAACGCTGTCAAGCTGTTTCCCAAGAAGATAGCGTCGTCTCACAGAATAACTGACTTTGTTTGATGCATCTTCCCAAACCTCACCAAGAACAAGTGCATCTTCTTTTTCAGCTTTTACCGCTTCTCTCAGTCTGTCAAGGAAAATATCGGGCAGTTCATCTGCAACATCAAGTCTCCAACCGTCTGCACCAAGCCTCATCCATTTTCTCAGAACACCTTTTTCTCCTGTAATAAACTCAAGGAAATCTTCATTTTCTTCAGTAACTTCAGGAAGAATGTTAATTCCCCACCAGCATTCGTAATCATCGGGGAAGTCTTTAAATTTGTACCAACTATAATATGGCGAAAATTCCGACTGATATGCACCCTCAGAAGGATAATTTGAATATTTGTTGAAATAAACGCTGTCGTCACCTGTGTGACTGAAAACACCGTCAAGAATTATTGAAATGCCTTTTTTCTTTGCGTCACTGCATAATTTTTTGAAATCTTTCTCATCACCGAGCAAAGGGTCAATTGAAAGGTAATCCCCTGTATCGTAACGGTGGTTTGAGTGTGCTTTGAAAATCGGATTGAGATAAATGCAATTGACTCCCAAACTCTCAAGGTAATCAAGTTTTTGTCTTATTCCCTCAAGGTCACCGCAAAAAAAGTCGTTGTTAAGTGTAATCCCCTTTTCATCAGGTTTCCAATAAGGTTCGTTTTCTCTGTCATTTCTCAAAATTCTGTAAGAGGGAATATCTTTTTTTGCTTTCCCTGAGAAAGCAAATCTGTCAGGAAAAATCTGATAAATTATTCCTCCCTTGAATTTATGGGGTGCAGAAAAGCCTCTTTCATAAACTGTCATTTGCCAGTCTCTGCCGGGAGTGTTAAGCATGCCGTAGCCTTCTTTGTTAAGAAGAATGACACTCCTGCCAAACGGAGTGTCATATTCAAAATGATAGAAGTATAAGCCTGCTTTTTCGGGAGTAAAAGTAATTCTCCACCACTCTTCACCCTCACCCTGCATACATTCCCATTCCATAGAAAGAAGCATCTTTTCACGGCTGAACTCTTCACGTATTGCAAGATATGCTCCGCTGACAGAAAAATTTCTGGGCATAACAATTCTGAAAACAACAGGTGTGTTTTCTTCAACTGCACCAAATTTACTTTTATGATAATCTTTTCTTGAATTATAAGGTATATACAAATTGTTTCATCCTATCGGCTGATGTGAAATTTCGAGCAACATATATGTTATAAAATACGCAAGTAAAAATAAAACTACTATTCCGAAAATTTTAAGTCCCAGTTTTATTTTTCCCTTTGTATCATAGATTTCTGTGTTATCTTTTTCACGCATCTGAGCGTAAAGTGAGCCGGGATAATCTTTTCTGAAATCATAAAAACTTTTTCTGTTACTGCCCAAAGGCGGTAGTTTTTCCTTTTTCTTTGCCATGACTATCCCTCCTTGGAAAAATTTTTGCATTGCATACTGCCTGACCGCAGTATATTATAGTAATATGAACATAGGAAAAGAGGTGCCCTCAAAGTGAAAATAAATTCACCAAACAAGGCAAAAATTATTGTAGAACTGACCCGTGACGACATGACAGAGCTTGACATTACATACGAAAGCATGGACTATTCAAACATCGAAACACGACGTGTGATATGGACAATTCTTGACAAAGCACGTCACGAACTTCACCGTGACATTGACCCTTCAGGTAAAATGACAATCGAAACCATTCCTCTTGACACGGGAGGATGTGTAATTTTTTTCACCGTAAATGAACACTCACAAAGTATAAAGACAGTTCTTGCGCGTGACGAAGATGTTTACGAGTTTGACAGTCTTGACAATGTTATTGACCTGTTTTCTTCAATGAAAGAAGATTTTCCCATGGGCAAGTTGTACACTGATAACAAAGGTAAATTCCGCCTGATTACACCTGCCGATGATAGGATAAAAACAAGAATAAAACTTTATGAATATTCACATCTCTGCCGCGAGAATAAACTCACAGCAGAGATAACAAAAGAACATTGGTCATTGCAAAGCATTAATTTCGGCATTTCTTCTGAGTAAAGAAATCGTATCTTCGTAACTATCTGCACTAAAAACAGAACTGCCTGCAACAATTACATTTGCACCGGCTTCTGACACAATTGCCACAGTTTCCGCATTTATACCACCGTCAACCTGAATGTCGGTGGTTTTTCCCATACTGCCAAGCTTTTTTCTGAGGGTGACAATTTTATCTGTCATATCGCTCATAAAGCTCTGACCACCGAAGCCGGGTTCAACCGTCATCACAAGCACCATATCAAGTTCCTCAAGGTACGGAAAAACTGTCTCAATGGGAGTACCCGGTTTTACACTCAGTCCTGCTTTACATGAAAAGGATTTGATTTTTTTGATTGTTTCTTTCACATCGCTTTCACTTTCAACGTGAAAGGTTATGATGTCCGCACCTGCGTTTACAAAATCCTCAATATATTTATGAGGTTCTGAAATCATCAGATGAACGTCAAAAACAATGTCCGTTCTTTTTCTGATTGATTTTATTACAGGTGGCCCGAATGTGATGTTAGGAACAAAATGTCCGTCCATCACATCAAGGTGAAGCATATCTGCTCCTGCCTTTGTGATTTTTTCTGCTTCCTCGCCGATTTTTGAAAAATCGCATGAAAGCATTGATGGTGAAATTTTAACCATTCTTAAAACTTCCTTATTTAAGCCACTTAAGTTTGAACATTGCAATACCTGCTGCAACTGCAACAACGATTGTAATGAACATAAGTGTACCTGCTCCCATTGATGCATCAATGAACTGAAGAACAAGAACACCTGCTACAACTGCAACAATAACAAGTTTCCAGTATTTTTCAAAATAACTTGCTGCCAATGCACCGAAAAGTGCAGGAAGAACAAAGTCAAAAGCAGGTTTGATTGCAGGTGACTGAAGAACTTCCGGTTTTACAAAAATTGAGAAAATTATAACACCCGCAGCAATAATTACTGTAGTTACAATTGCAGATACACCGATAGCGATTGTTGAAATAACCTCGCCCTCTTCAGTATTTGCTTTTACTTTAGCAGTATTCATTGCATTAAGACCTACAGGTAATTTAAGATTTGAAATGTTACCTGTAACGAATGAAAGATATGTACCGCCGGCACCAAGCATGGGAACATAAGCAATAACTTCAACAATTGCAGTCAGCCAATAAAGACCCATAAGTTTGGGAAGAACAATTTTGAGTGCATCAACCTGAGGAAACACATTAAGCTTCACACAGATAAGAACAGGAATACTGAGCATCACCAAAACCGCACCGATTGTCCACAGAATACCCCATGTGTGAACTCTGTCAAAGTAATCTTTTTCGCGGGGACTCATAAACTTTTTATCAGACATTTTTTACACCTCCGCACCAATTTCATACCATGTCATGCCCGAAATTGATTCAGGAAGAACATTCATAAAGAGTATTGCCATTGCCATTGCAGCAAACATTGCAATAGGCATTGCAAAAGGTTCAAGTTTTGTAAGTTTGAATTTCTTACACAGAACGCTGAGTATCAACATGAAAACCATAGCACAGATAAGAACAAGAATTGAAACAATACCTGCTGAACCTGTGATGTTCTTTACTTTTACGATTTCACCTGCGGCGTCAAGAACGTTGTTGCCAAGTTCGTCTACAGCATTTGTACTTGCCACTGTCATACCATTGATTTCGCGCGCAACGAAAGCAGAAACAATACCGATGAAAGCACCTGCTGAAATGACATCTCCAAGATTGAGACCTGTTGATTTTGCTGAACTCTTCTGAACTGCAGAACCAACTTTTTTCTGAAGAACCTTACAAACAAAAGGAATCATAAGAAGAGGAGCAATTGCACCAATTGTCATTGCAACTGCAATTGTTGCAAACTGCTGAGGGTCTTCAACAGCCTTACTGAGAGAAATTCCCCAGAAGTCAAGCGTTGTCTGTGCTGCAGTTGTTTCGTAAGCCAAGTTACCTATAATACTGAGTCTTATCCACGGAAGGACGATACCAAGTGAATTTGCAAGAGCAAATACAGTTGCAAGAATTGAAAAAGCGGGAGCAACTGTGAAAAGTGCACTTGATGTTACTGTGTTTTTAAGAGTTGTTTCTGAAATACCCAATTCTTTTGCTCTTTTCCATGATTTCACGATAAAGAACACTGACTGAACGATTACGAATACAATAACTGCTGCAGCTATCGCAAACATAATGCCGTCTGATTTAAAATCGCCTGTCATTTTTCCACCTCATTTAATTTTTATAAAAGAAGCATTGCTGCTCCGAGTAAACAATTTGTTACAAATGTAACACCCCAAGTTTCAGTAAAGGAACCTACATACATTATAGCTGCTGCAGGATAAAGTATAACTTTTGCACCTTTTTTCATACCCTTAAACTTTTCCCACATCATGAGGCCATCCTCAACTGAGGGGAACATATTTGAAAAAGCACCGATAGCAACATAAAGATAAAAAATGCTGAAAAATCTGAGAACAGGACTTGCAACATCAAGATAGAACAGGTTTATTACCGCAGGAACTGCGAAAATAGCACCTATTAAGAACAGCATAAATCCTGTAATAAAACAGAACCAAAAGCTTTTTGCTGCCGTGGGGAAGGGTTCGTGTTCAATGTGCCCTGCCATTTCACCTGACTGAAAAATCTTTTTGCTTTCAACGGGACATCCCATACATTTACAAACAAGCTGTTCATAAAAACCTTTCAGAAATGCTGCGGGAAAGGTAAGGATTTTTACTATCATATTAAGAACTCTCATTGCCAGTCAACCTCCCCATTCATAAATACATCTTCAAGTGTTTTCTTACCATCCATAATCGCCTGAACGTTGTCTGAAACTTTAAGTCCGTAATATGCACCGTAATAAGAAATTGTAGCCAGACCCTGGTCGTACATTTCATCAACGCTATCGTAAATTTTCTCTCCGTCACCGTTTTCTGTAGGTTCTGTACC
>JAZOAY010000106.1:0-4726 GCA_045595725.1 Acutalibacteraceae bacterium
TTCACCTTCAACTCCGCTGATATCAGAAGCAGTTGTACACTCAAGAGCAATCGCATAATCAGGTTTAACCCTGTTTACAGCAGTAATAGCACCCCTGCAACCAACTTCTTCCTGAACTGTAAAAGTAAAAGTCACGTCATATTCTGTTTCACTCAGAAGTAAATCAAGCATAATTGCACAGCCAAGTCTGTCATCAAGTGCTTTTGCTTTAATAAATTCATCGTCTTTTCCGAATACTGTATATTCAGAAACAAAAGATACACTATCACCGAGAGAAACATATTTTTCCGCTTCTTCACGGGATGTTGCACCGATATCAATACATAAATCTTCCATTTCAGGAATATCTTTTGACTTATCTTTAGGAACAAGGTGAATCGGTTTTACGCCAATAACTCCTGTCAAGTTATTCACCTTTACAGTTCTGCCGAGTAAAACCTTTTCATTTATACCACCTACATTGTGAAATTTAAGGAAGCCTTCACTTGTAATATAAGAAACGATAAGTCCTACTTCGTCCATGTGGGCATCAATCATAATCTTATTCTGAGGAACAGCTTTACCTTTTTTCTCAACAATAAGATTTCCTAAGTTATCAACAATGTAAGAACATGATTCATCATCTTTTATCTTGTCAATGATATAATTTCTGACATCATCTTCTCTTGAAGAAATGCCGTCAAGTATGGACAGTTCTTCTGCAAAATCAAAAATTCTGTTCATTCAGCATTCCTCCATTCTGTAAATTATATATTCAGCAATAAGTTTTGCTGTATTAATAACATCCTGAACATCAATAATTTCAGCCTGAGTGTGCATATTCCTCTGCGGAATTGAAAGAAGTCCCATTTTCACACCCTTACCTGAAACTGCAATTGAATCAGCATTTGTACCTGTTTTAGAACCCATTACCTCTTTCTGATAGGGAATTTCATTTTTTTCAGCAATTGACACAAGACTTTTGCTCATTGCAAAATCAAGAGTGGAAGAAAAACCAATCATCGGTCCTTTTGAAAGTTCACCGCTTTCTTCTGCAGTAACACCGGGTTGCATTGCAAAACTTACATCAACTGCAATCGCTTCGTCTGCAGATGCTTTAAAAGATGATGTTTTTGCACCACTGCCCGTTGTTTCCTCGCAAACAGAAAAAACAACTGTAAGATTTGGCAACTTACCTTTTTCCTTTAAAATTTTACAAGCAAGAAGCAATGACACAACTCCCGCTCTGTCGTCAAGCGCAGTACCTGTAACACGTGAAGAAAGAAGTTTGTTGAACTGCGGTTTCACAATTACGCGGTCAGAGGGAGTAATATATTTTTGTGCTGTTTCTTTATCCATACCCACATCAATTAAAATATCAGAAATATCACTTGCTTTGTTTTCATTTGACTTCGTAAGATGTGGCGGTATTGCTGTAACAACACCAAAAACCGGTTCTGTACCGTAAACAATAACCTCAGCAGCATCAAGAGTACGAACATCTATACCACCGCAAGCACCGACTTTCAGAAAGCCTTCATCAGTAATCGAAGTTACAACAAGACCGATTCTGTCGAGATGTGCATCAAGTAGAAAATGAATTCCCTTTTCTTCATTTCTGCCAACAACATTTCCGAGTTTATCTATTGAAACATCCATAAATTCACCGAGTTTTTCTGCAGAAAATTTAGCAGCATCACTTTCGTCACCAGATGTTCCGTTTGCATAACACAAAGTTTCAAGTAAATTCAAAACGTAATCTGTGCACATGAAAATTTCACTTCTTTCAATACAACTTTTCAGATTATTATAACTCAAAACGAGAAAAATATCAAGTTCTGATATCAAAAAGCATATGCTTTTCTATGAGGTGGTAATAATGATAATTAAAATCAAAAAAAGTTATATTTTTGCATTTGCGGTTTTTATATTTTTCTCTTGTGCTTTTGCATATTTTTTACCCTTAATTTCAAAAGCAGAAGAACAAGAAGGCATAAAAGTACCTATAATTATGTATCATCAGGTGACAAAAAAATCTTCCCGCAGAGGCAAATATACAGTGCTGTACGAGGAATTTGAAAATGACATGAAATACATAAGCGAAAAAGGATATACAACAATTACTATGACTGATTTGATTGATTTTGTTTACGGCAAAAAAATTTTGCCCGAAAATCCGATAATCATTACCCTTGATGACGGTTTCGAAAGCGTTTATGAATATGTTTATCCTTTACTGAAAGAGCTTGATATGTGTGCTGTCGCTTCAATAGTAGGAGAATACACAACATTTTTCACAGAAAATCCCGACCATAATATTACATACTCTTACCTTGACTGGAATGAGGTTGAAGAACTTACAAAAACCGGTGTTATTGAAATTCAGAATCACTCATATAATCTGCACAAAAATAACGGAAACCGTCACGGCATCAGCAAAAAACACGATGAAGATGTAGCAGCATACAATACTGAAGTTGGTGCTGATATTCTGAAAATGCAGAATGTTATGGAAGAAAAAACCGGCTATATTCCCAACACTCTCACATTCCCTTTCGGTGCTTACAG
The DNA here is from genome assembly GCA_045595725.1 of Acutalibacteraceae bacterium. Taxonomy (GTDB): domain Bacteria; phylum Bacillota; class Clostridia; order Oscillospirales; family Acutalibacteraceae; genus SIG575. The sequence continues at coordinate 2,548 of JAZOAY010000106.1, forward strand.
AAAGGAAACTATTTCCCTTGCAAAAACTCTGGGCTTTAAAGCTGCTTTACTTTGCGAAGAAAGAGTAAATATAATAAAACAAGGTGATACAGAAAAATTGTACCACCTTGGAAGATATAACAGACCGTCAGCTGTTTCAACTGAAAGTTTTTTTGATAAAATACTTGAGGATTAATTTTTACTGTTGTTAATCGACCTTCTGACAGCAAGACTTCTAATTGCCTTTTTGTCAAAGGGAATCAGAGGATAAAGGTAATTTCTGCCTGCAAGTGTTTTTGTTGTAACAATCATAATCACCATCGCAAGATATCCCGCAATATATCCCCACAATCCGAAAAGTGCCGTTAGAATAATAACGGTAATTCTGGAAAATTTCATTGCATAGCCCAATTCAAAACTCGGCTGAGTGAAATTTGCAATTGCTACAAATGCCATATAGAGAATTACCTCTGACAAAAACCAATCAGCACCTACTGCAAATTCGCCTAAAATCAATGCTCCTATTACGCTGAATGAGCTGCTGAGTGACTGAGGCGTGTTCACAGACGCAAGTTTGAGCATGTCAACAATGAGTTCAATTGCTATTATCTGTGCAAAAACTGGTATCTGCGCCTGTTCTTCAATCCGCAAAAACGATAACCATTCCGGTATATATGACGGATTGTCAACAAGCAGGTACCATGTAGGCGTAAGAAACACAGACAAAGTAAAAACTATCACTCTTACAAATCTCAGGTATGAGCCGATTACCGGGGGGAAATAATAATCATTTGAGTCCTGAAAAAACTCAAAGAAACTTGTTTTTACAATTATCGCCGCAGGTGAATTATCAACGAGAATTATTATATTTCCCTCAGAAATGCATGCAACTGCAGCATCGGGTCTTTCCGTATACCTTACTTTCGGAAAAGGATTGAACATCTGTTTCGGCATTAAGGCTTCAACAAGGCTTTGCTGTCCCATTGTAAGAGTGTTGATATCAATTTTCTCTATTTTCTTTTTTATACTGTTAAGAAGCTTTTTATCCACAACATTATCAAGATAACAAAGTGCAATATCAGACTGCGATTTTTTGCCTACTTTCATTGCATAAAAAATCAGATTGGGGTCTCTCAGTCTCCTTCTTATCAATGCAGTATTGAAAACTATTGTTTCAGTAAATCCGTCGTGCGAACCTCTCAGTACTTTATCATTATCGGGTTCATTAAGCGACCTTACAGGATAGGTTCTTGCATCAATCATTACTGCCTGATTGAAGCCTTCAATAACAAGCGCAAGTGTACCTGAAAGAACAGATGTAACTATTGTGTCAATATCACTTTCCACATCTGTTTCCGTATAGGTTATAAAATGCGAGCAAAAATCTCTTGTATTTTTAACACTTTTTATCTGCTTTTCTTCAAGCCTTGTCAGATATTCAAGCATTTTTTCGAGAATTTCATCCTTACAAAATGCATCAACAAAATACATTTTTGCACTTCTGTTACCGATTTTCATTTCACGTGCAATCAGGTCAAAATTTTCATTCACACGCAAAACTCTGTCAAGAACTCTGACGGTTTCATTAAAATCCATACTTATATTTTTCAAGACAACACCACCTGAAAACTTTTTATTATATTGCCTTGAAAAAGTAAAATTATGCTCTGTAACCGTTATATAACTCTACAATAGCATTCCATGTAGCGGGACCGACAACACCTGTCTGCTCAATGCCGTAAAGTCTCTGAACAGCACGGACGGCATTGGCTGACGCATTCCCGAAAACACCGTCAACCGTAATTACAGGAACGGATCTGTTATTCTGTCCGATAACGCGTAAATATGATTGAAGTTGTTCTACAACTCTTCCTGTTGAACCATTGGAAATTACGTAACCGGGATATAAAAGCGAACTGTAGGACTGAAATTCTTTAGGTAAATTATTGAGTATACTCTGGTAAACCGTCTGTATTTTATTCCATGTATCTCTGCCAACAATTCCGTCCTGTGTCAAGCCATAATAACGTTGAAACGCAAGAACCGCATTTCTTGTTGCGGGACCGAAGACTCCGTCAATTGATATTTCGGGTAATGAATCATTAAAAAATCCGATAAAAGCAAGATAATACTGCAAACTCTGAACTTCTGTTCCGCGGCTTCCCTGTTGAAGCGTTCTGCTGAAACGTCGTTCTGCCTC
>JAZOAY010000107.1:0-5810 GCA_045595725.1 Acutalibacteraceae bacterium
AAAGTGGATGGACCACATTGATGCTATGGATGAACTCAAAAGAGGTATCGGTCTTCGTGCTTACGGTCAGCAGCAGCCTATCGTAGCTTACAGAAACGAAGGCTACGACATGTTCGAGGAAATGAGAATTTCAATCCGTGAAGATACAGTACGTCAGATGCTTACAGTCCGTGTAAGAACAGAGGAAGAAACAAAACGTGAGCAGACTGTTAAAGTAACATCTGAAACAAGCTCATCATCAGACGGAACACTCAAAAAAGAACCTGTCAGAAATAAGGGAAAAAAAGTAGGTCCTAATGACCCTTGTCCCTGCGGAAGCGGTAAAAAATATAAGAAGTGCTGCGGTGCAGTCGGCGGAAATTCATAAAAAATAGGGAGAGTTTTTAAACTCTCCCTATTTTAAAATGCAAAGTGCAGAGCGCAAAATACAAAATTTCGGGTCTGCGACGCGATTTTATAATGATATCAATGGTTGCAACGTAGGGGACGGGCTTGCCGTCCCGTATAAATTTTCATAAAACCTTATAACACTAAATATGCAGATAAAACAAAGCCGCACAGAAGTGTAAAAACTTCTGTGCGGTTACTTTTTTTATTACAAATTTGAAATTATTTCAACACATTTGTCGATGCCTAATTTTCCGCTGTTGAGGCAAAGGTCGTAATGTTCATGGTCGCCCCATTCCATTTCCGTATACTGTTTGTAGTATGCAGCACGTTTCTTGTCCTTGTCGCGAAGACGTTTTTCCGGGGAGTCAGTTTTTTCACCGTAAACATCAACAATACGTTTTGCTCTTGCTTTCATGTCAGAATAAATAAACACGCGTACAAGATCTTTTCTTTCTCTGAGAATATAGTCTGCACATCTGCCTACGATAACACAAGGACCTTTTTCTGCAAGTTCATTTATGACTTTCACCTGAGCATGCCAGATGATGTCGTCTTTGCTCATGTTACTGTAAAGGTTGTAGAGTGTGAAAATCGAAGAAAATTTTCCTGATGCGGAAAGGTCTTCGCCTCTGTCTGCGATTTTTTCAGCAAGGATACCGCTTTTGACAGCAACCTGCTGAACAATTTCGCTGTCATAACAGGGAATACCCAATTTTTCAGCAACATTTTTACCGATTGTTCTGCCTGCACTGCCGAATTCGCGGCTGATAGTAATAACTTTGTTGCTCATGGAAAATCTCCTTTCGTTAATAGGATATTATTTTATAAGTGCATCAACTGCACCATACATAACAAGTGAAACAATTACACCTGCAATAATAACACCTGCAGCAATAACAGGGAGAGATTTTTTTATATCAAGTCTCATAAGTGCAGCAACTAAAGCACCTGTCCATGCACCTGTACCGGGCAGGGGAATTGCAACGAGGATAAGAAGTCCCCAAAGACCGTATTTGTCAATTTTATCTCTGTTTTTGTCTGCTTTTTTTTCGCAGTATCGGACTACAGCACCGAGACCTTTTTTATCCCTGAGCCAATTGAAAATCTTTTCGATAAACAAAAGGATAAAGGGGATAGGAAGCATGTTTCCTATAAAGCAGATTATAAAGGCGGGAATAAGCTTTACGCCAAGAAGGTTTGCTGCAATAAGTCCGCCTCTGAGTTCAAGAATAGGGAGAAGTGACACAAGAAAAGCAATAAGTTCTCCCGGAATTTTATTCTGAAGCAGATCAACGATATAATTCGCTAAGGTTTCAGCCATGAGTTATAAACCTCTCTCATTTAAATAATTTTCAGCCTTTTCAAGTATTGATTTGTCGTTTTCAAACTTCAGCGTAGAAAGGGCATTTTCATAAGTCAGCCATATATAATCCTCAATTTCTTCTCTCTGGATTATGGTCTGAGTGTCCTTTGTGCGCGCAAGAAAAATTGAAACTGATTTTTCGATTTTACCCTGAATTGAGTAATTTGATTTTTCCTCAAAGTCAGGGAATATATCAATGTGGATTCCTGTTTCTTCAAGAACTTCACGACGGGCCGTATCCTCAGGTGTCTCACCACGTTCAATGTGACCTTTCGGGAACCCCCAATGTGCACTTCTTCTGTTCTTGATAAGAAGATAACGGCGCATACCGTTGATGATTCTGTAAACTACAGCTCCGCAGGAATATTCGTAAAGGCAGTCGAGGTTATATTTGCCTCTGCCTTCTGCGTGTTCAACTGCGTCTTCAATCTGCGCCTGAATAAAGCGCATTCTTTTTGGTGCCACAACATAGACTATCGAGCCTGTGGCACGTCTGATTCTGGCGATTACTCTGCCGTCAAAATTCCTTACAGGATGGTTGATACCCATAATATAAGCCCACTGAGCCTGAGTGCCGGGCTTGGAATTGTAGTGCATTATTCCGTAATTGAGCAAGTATTTGTAACCAAACTGTTTGTTGAAGGAGTTTATGGGCTGAGTGACCTTCACTCTGACAAATTTCCCTAACATTTTTTCTCCTCTGAATGCAATGCCTTGGAGAGTCTGAAAACAGACAACATTGCACGTTAACATAATATGGAGATATTATACTGTTTTTTTGAAGAAAATACAAGTAGAAAAGGCAAACTTTTTTATTTTGGTTTTACAAAATCCGGAAAGTGAATAGAATTTACTAAAAAATATGTGAAGGAGTAAGAAAAAATGAAAACTGTTTTTCTGAGCAAAAGAAAACTTTTTGTTATCTGTGCAGTGCTTGTGATTTTGATTGTAATGGGCATTGCTGGTTTTACAAAAGGAGCAGTAACAACGGCGGTGCAGGCAAGACTTCTGCCCATATATTGTGTGGAAACTGACAAAAAACAGGTGGCACTTACCTTTGATGCTGCATGGGGTAACGAAGATACGCAGGACCTTATTGACACACTTGCAAAGTATAATGCAAAAGCAACGTTCTTTCTTGTCGGAAGTTGGGTCGATAAATACCCGGAAAGTGTAAAGGCACTGTCTGATGCAGGACACAGTATACAGAATCATTCGGATACACATCCTAATCTTCCCCAGTTATCAGCAGAGGGAATAAAAAAAGAAATCACTCTCTGCAATGAAAAAATACAAAAAATTACAAAGAAAAAACCAACCCTCATCAGACCGCCTTATGGTGATTACAGCAATGAAGTGATTTCTTGCGTCAATTCTCTCGGAATGTACACAATTCAATGGGATGTTGACTCCCTTGACTGGAAAAATCTTTCAGCAGATGAAATTTATAACAGGGTTGTGAAAAATGTAAAAGACGGGTCAATTGTATTGTTCCATAATGCGGCACTTAATACTCCCGAGGCATTGGGCGAAATTCTGAAAACACTTTCAGACGGGGGATATGAATTTGTGACCGTTGAAAAACTTATTTATAAAAGCAACTATTCAATCGACCATACGGGTAAGCAATTTCTTGATGAAACATTGACAACAAAAAAATAAACTGATAATATTTATGTGGAGTAAAATTTTCGAAAAGGACGTGTTGAAAATGATTTTCAGACAGGAACACCCCAATCCGCAGTTTGAAAGAAAAAATTGGGAAAACCTTAACGGACAATGGGATTTTGAATTTGATTTCGGTAAAAGTAAACTTGAAACCGGAATTTTAAATCGTGAAGAATGGGAAATGAAAATAAATGTTCCTTTCTGTCCCGAAAGTAAACTTTCAGGTATTGAACATGTTGATTTTATTCCCGCTGTATGGTACAGAAGAAAAATAAACATAAATGAAAAACAACTTGAAGGTAAAGTTTTTCTCCATTTCGGTGCAGTCGATTACCATGCAAGAGTTTTTATCAACGGTAAAGAAGCGGGCTCTCACAAAGGCGGTTATTCATCTTTTAAATTGGATATTACATCATTGCTTACAACAGGCGAAAACACACTTGTTGTTTATGCAGTTGATGATGTAAGAAGTCCGCTTCAGCCCATAGGTAAACAGTGCCGTGAATATTATTCAAGAGGTTGCGACTACACAAGAACAACGGGTATCTGGCAGACAGTATGGCTTGAATTTGTGCCTGTAAGTTATATAAAGAGCTTTAAAATTTTTCCCGATTATCTAAATGGTACGGTTACAATTTCTGCAGTTGTTGAAGGTAAAGGTGAAATTTCTGCTAAAGCATCATATAACGGAAAACCTATGGGATCATTCTCGAAAATTGCGGAAAACACAGTAACGGGTGAAATTAAACTTGACGAAATCTATCTCTGGGAAGTTGGTAACGGCAGACTCTACGACCTTGAACTCACATTCTGCGAAGATAAAGTGAAGAGTTATTTTGGTCTGAGAAATGTAAAGCTTGACGGATACAAATTCCTGATTAACGGAAAATCGGTTTTCCAGAGACTTGTTCTTGATCAGGGATTTTATCCTGACGGAGTTTATACAGCCCCCACAGAAGAAGACCTTATAAAAGATATCGAACTGTCACTTGCAGTAGGCTTTAATGGTGCAAGACTTCATCAGAAAGTTTTTGAACCGAGATTTCTGTATCATTGTGACAGACTTGGTTACATTGTCTGGGGCGAATTTGCAAACTGGGGTGCGGATTATTCAAGCTATCAATCTCTTGAAGTTATGCTTCCTCAGTGGCTTGAATGCGTTGAAAGAGATTTCAACCATCCCTCAATTATAGGCTGGTGCCCCTTTAATGAAACATGGGATGTTGACGGAAGAAAACAGAATGATGAATACATAAGAAATATCTACAATGCAACTAAGCATGTAGATGAAACACGTCCCTGTATCGACACAAGCGGTAATTTCCATGTAGAGACAGATATATTTGATGTTCACGATTACGATCAGGAGCCTGAAATTATAAAAGAGCGATATGACAGACTGATGACAGAAGGTGTTCTCGTTGATAAATTCTCAGACCGTCAGCATTATAACGGAGAGCCGACTTTTGTCAGTGAATACGGCGGAATTCAATGGTCAATAAATCCCGGCGAAAGAGACTGGGGTTACGGTACTGCTCCGAAAACAGAAGAAGAATTTATTGCAAGATACAAAGGTCTTACAGATGCACTTCTTGATAACTGCAATATGTTTGGTTTCTGCTACACTCAGCTTTATGATATTGAGCAGGAGCAGAACGGTCTTTATTATTACGACAGAACCCCTAAATTTAACACAGAAATCTTTAAGACCATAAATTCAAGGAAAGCAGCAATCGAGGACTGAATATGAAATTTTTTATTGCATCAGATATTCACGGTTCATTTTATTATTGTGAAAAAATGCTCAGAAGTTACAAGGAAGAAAATGCAGATAAACTTGTGCTTTTAGGTGACATTCTTTATCACGGACCGAGAAATGACCTTCCCCGTGATTATGCGCCGAAGAAAGTTATTGAACTTCTTAATCCTATGAAAAATGAAATACTTGCAGTAAGAGGTAATTGTGACACAGAAGTTGATCAGATGGTACTTGATTTCCCCATTCTTGCTGATTATGCAATTATTTCAGAAGGAAAGAGAATGGTTTATCTCACTCACGGGCATAATTTCAATGAGAATAATCTTCCGCCTTTAGGTGACGGAGATATACTTCTCCATGGTCATACCCATGTTCCTGTGTGCCGTGAACACGAAAAATATGTTTACATGAATCCCGGTTCAGTTTCAATTCCCAAGGAAGAAAGCCACCATGGTTATATGATACTTGAAAACGGTGTGTTCACGTGGAAAGATTTTGAGGGAAATGTTATAAGAGATTATACTTTATAATCGTCCCGGTAACAAACAATATAAGCTATAAATTTGCCACAACAATTCCAAACGCTCAAGGAAGACAACAAAATGGCAAGGTAGGTCACAGATAAATTAT
>JAZOAY010000108.1:0-6285 GCA_045595725.1 Acutalibacteraceae bacterium
ATCCTGCCAAAGGGCTATGAATTCATTTCAGAGAAAAGAAATCTCGACAGAATTCATGTAACACCAGTCAAATTGAATAAATACATAATCAGAAAGGTGGTTAAATAAATATGAAAGTTTTATATGTTGCAAGTGAAGCACTCCCCTATATTGCATCAGGCGGTCTCGCAGACGTTGCAGGCTCACTTCCCAAAGCACTGAGGAAGAGACTTATCGGTTGCCGCGTTGTACTTCCCATGTATTCAGCTATCAAGGAAGAACTTAAAGACAATCTCCGCTTCGTAACAAGCTTCTCTGTACCTGTTGCCTGGAGAAGACAGTATTGCGGAGTTTTCGAGGCAAATGTGGACGGAGTTATTTACTATCTTCTTGATAACCAGTATTATTTTAAGCGTGACGGCGGAATCTACGGTCACTATGACGATGCGGAGAGATACGCTTTCTTTGCACGTGCCGTGCTTGAAATGCTCCCCCATATCGGTCTTAAGCCTGATATTATTCACTGTAATGACTGGCAGTCTGCACTCACACCCGTTTATTATTCACTCTTCTATGCAAACAGACCGGGCTATGAAAATATAAAAACAATTTTCACTATCCACAACATTGCATATCAGGGTATTTACGGCAAAGAACTTCTTGCAGACGTTGTAGGTATCGGAGAAGAGCATGCAGGAATTCTCGATTATGACGGCGACGTAAACTTCATGAAGGGCGCAATTGAATGTGCAAATGCAGTTACAACTGTCAGCCCCACTTATTCCTCAGAAATTCTTGATCCCTGGTTCAGCCACGGTCTTGACGGAATTCTCAGAGATAAACAGTTCAAACTCAGCGGTATTCTCAACGGCATTGACACTGTTCTCTACAATCCCGAAACTGACAAAAATATTTATGAAAACTTCTCTTCAGAAGATTTCTCAAAGAAAGCTGTGAACAAGCAGAAGCTTCAGGAGCATTTCGGTCTTCCTCAGAGAGCAGATGTTCCCCTTATGGGTATTGTTTCACGTCTTGTTGACCACAAAGGTCTTGACCTTGTAAAGACTGTTATGGAAGAACTGCTTTGTACAGAAGACATGCAGCTCGTTGTTCTCGGTTCAGGCGACTGGCAGTACGAAAACTTCTTCAAATACCTTGCAGAAAAATATCCTGACAAAGTGGGTCTTAAACTCGGTTTCATTCCTGACCTCGCAAAGAAAATCTATGCAGGTACAGACCTTTTCCTTATGCCCTCAAAGAGCGAACCCTGCGGACTTTCTCAGATGGTGGCACTCCGTTACGGCTCAATCCCCATTGTCAGAGAAACAGGCGGTCTTAAAGACTCAATATCAGACAGTGGCGACAACGAAGGCAACGGTTTCACTTTCGCAAGTTACAATGCACACGACATGATGTACACAATCCGCCGTGCACTTGAAGGATACAAAAATAAAGACGGCTGGAATACACTCGTTAAGCGTGCAATGGAATGTGACAACAGCTGGAAGAAATCTGCAAACGACTATATCAGACTTTACAACGCACTTATCAAAGGATGACATAATTTGAAATCATATTATATTTATTTTTACAGAAACGGACTTACCGACTCTAACCTTGAGGGGAAATACATCGGTCATACTGATGTTGAGTTGAGTGATGACGGCATCAAACAGATCAAACAGATGAAAGAGGATTATGACTACCCTTACGTTGAAGCCGTTTTCACAAGTCCCTTAAAGAGATGCACAAAAACTGCAGAGCTTGTTTTCCCGGATAAGCAGGCAATTGTTATCAACGACCTTATCGAATATAATTTCGGTGAGTACGAGGGCAGAACGGCAGAAGAACTTAAAGAAAATGAGCTTTTTGCACGTTGGCTTTCGGGTGAACAGGGAGTTGAACCGCCTTTCGGAGAAAGCAACGAGGCTTTTGCCGAGAGAGTAGCAAATTGCTTTATTAAAATTGTTGACGGTTTACTTAAAACCGGCACAACGAAAGCGGCAATTTTCACTCATGGCGGAGTTATCATGTATCTTCTTTCCGCTTTCGGAATTCCTGAAGCACCGATGCACGAATGGCTCATGCCCGGCGGTTGCGGATATGCCGTCAGAATTACTCCCGGTATCTGGACAAGAGGCAGAAAATTTGAAGTTATTGCCGAAGTTCCTTATGTTCCCGGTGAGGACGAAGAAGAAATCACAGAATAAAAACTTACCTCCATGCATATTAGTTTGTATGGAGGTGTTTTTATGTCTGCCGAAAACGAATATTCTGATAACAAAAAAGAACAGTACAAAAGAAAAAGAGAAAATAAAGACAAGAAAAAAGATTTTTTCACCCACATCATAGCCGTTCAGGCAATTGTTACCATATTACTGACAGGCGGTCTTTACGCTGTAAAAAAAATGAGTCCCCGTAACTTTCTGATTTTAAAGGAAACATATAATCAGATTATGGAAAAAGATATGACAGTGAAAGAAGTTTTTTCGGAAATTAAAAATTTCATGTCACCTCCCTCAGGCGGAGATGATATTTCTGTTTTCTCTGCACAGACAGGCACTACTTTTTCCCCCTATTACATTTCGTCACGGATATGTACTCCCGTCAGCGGTAAAATTTCCTCACCCTTCGGCTACAGAATAAACCCCGTTACAAAAAGTTTTTCTTTCCATTCGGGGCTTGACATTTCTGCCGATGCGGGAGAGCAGATAAAAGCTGCTTATTACGGAAAAGTTTCACGTGTCAGTTACGACGACATCAGCGGAAATTACATTGAACTTACACATTCTGACGGCCTTGTTACACGGTATCTTCATTGCTCAGAAATCATTGCAGAGGAAGGAATGGTGGTCCGTCAGGGCGAAACAATTGCCCTTGTAGGCTCAACAGGCAGGTCAACAGGACCTCATCTCCATTTTGTAATTGAAATTGACGGAGAAAAAGTAAACCCCGCTTACGTACTCCCTGTAAATGACAACAAAGTTTAAAGAAACAAAAATACACATCAGTTTTTTCTTCGGACTGACCGTGGCTTTAATAGGACTTTTTGACAAAACAGGTAATGTTTTTCTGTGCCTTTTGTCAGGAGTTATTCATGAAGCAGGACATCTGGCAATTTTACTTATCAGCCGTGAAAAGCCCAAGGATATTTATATTACGCCTTTCGGAATGAGAATTGAACGATGTCCCGATTTTTTCCTCAGTTTCAAAAGAGAAATACTCTGTGCATTTGCAGGTCCTTTTGTAAACATTCTTGCATGGCTCATTTTTAAAGGAAGCAGATTTTCGGAAATAAATCTGACAATCGGTCTTTTCAATCTTCTTCCCGTTACACCTCTTGACGGAAATAAAATCCTTGAAAATTTCCTGAGACTTAAATTTTCTCAGCAAACAACAGATAAAATTTCTCTCATCATTTCCTGCATCACAGTTTTTCCCGTTGCAGTTACAGGATTTATGATTCTCCTTGAAAGCAGATATAATTTCTCTCTGCTTCTAATCAGTTTTTATATGATTTTTTTCATTGCGATGAAAAGCAAAGCAATAACCGACACACGGTGAAATAGCCGTCGGTTATTGTTTTTTCTTCTCCCTTATGCTATAATGAAAAAAATGTAAAAATTCCTTTGAAAAGGAGAGAAAAACATGAAAGACTACAAAACCACATGGGGGGAAAAGTTCGGTTACGGTATCGGCGCCATAGGGCTTGACTTATCTTACGGACTTTTTTATTCCTTCCTTTCATACTACCTTTCAAGTGTGTTGGGACTGAAAGAAGGTTTCCTTCTTCTCATTACTCCCCTTGCACGTATCTGGGACGGTATCAACGACCCTATGATGGGTACAATCGTTGACAACACAAAAACAAAAATGGGCAAATACAGACCATGGATTATTATCGGCGCACTTTCAAATGCAATTGTACTGTCACTTCTTTTCACATCTTTCGGCATGAGCGGTATGAAACTCTATATTTACATTGCCGTAATGTATGTTCTATGGGGTATGACAAACACAATGGCTGACATTCCCTACTGGTCAATGGTTCCCTCTTTCACAAACGACCCTCAGGACAGAAACCTTGTTGCAACAGTTGCACGTACTTTCAGCGGTATCGGTCAGGGTCTTATCAGCATTCTCACTCCCATTGTCCTTCCTCTCCTTTCAAGCGGTATGGTCAAAACGGACAAAGGCTACAGCGCAGACGGCTTCTCAAAATGGGCGATTATATGCGGTATCTGTCTTGTTTTCTTTGCTGTTATCTGCGTTTTTTCAACAAAAGAAAGACATGTTGTATATAATTCTGAAAAATTCAGCTTCAAAAAAGTTTTTCAAGTTATCGCAAAGAACGACCAGCTTGTTGTTTTCATGATTTTTGCAATGATTTCCAATGCAGGTTGGTACCTTACAAGCGGTACTGCAGTTTACTATTTCAATGACGTTTTAGGTGAACCTACTGCTCAGAGCCTTTTTTCAACAATCGGTGCTGTAGGCTCAGCTCTGGGACTTCTCGTAATTCCTCTGCTGAGCAAAAAATTCTCAAACCGTACAATTTATCAGATTTCACTTATCATAACAATTGCGGGCTATGTTCTGATGTACATTTTCGGACCTGTTCTCAGAATTAACATTGCTCTTGACCTGAGTTATACTCTTGCAAGTATCGGTATCGGCTCAATGTTCGTTGGACAGACAATTTTCCTTGCAGATATCGTTGACTACGGTGAATATAAAATGGGTTCACGAAATGAAAGTATCACTTTCTCAATGAAAGGTTTTCTTCAGAAAATGGCTTACACAATTCAGACAATTTTCCTTTTCGGCGGTCTCGGTCTTATGAACTACAATGAACAGATTACAACCGGTCCCGTAAATGAAGCAACTAAAAGTGCCATCGGCATTATCTGTTTTGCAGTACCGCCCGTTCTTATACTTATTTCACTTATTGTTTTCAGAACTAAGTTTAAACTTCACGGTGAGCTTCGTGATAAAATTCACGATTTCATTGCAGAAAAACGTGCTTCACAAAAAGCTGAATAAGGGGTACTGTTATGCGACTTAAATTCAGAAACAAACAGTTCAGAATAATGCAGGTTGCCGACACTCAGGAAGGAAAAAATGTCAGTCCCGATACGCTTAACCTCCTCAATGCGGCAATCGAAAAAGAAAAGCCCGATTTAGTTGTTTATTCGGGCGACCAGATATGGAATATCGCATCTTTCAAAGGTGACAAAGAATTAGTCAGAGAAGTTCTTTTCAAACTGACCGAGCCTGCTCATTCAAGAAATATTCCTTTTACAATCTGCTTCGGCAATCACGACAGACAGGTTGGTGTTTCAAATGCAGAACAGTTTGAAATTTACAAGACTATTCCCTGTTTCGTTGGCGAAAATGCAGAGGGTATTGACGGTGTGGGAAATCACGTTATTGAAATTGCAGATGATAAAGAAATAAAGTTTCTCCTTTACTGCATCGACAGTCAGACAAGCCTTAAAATCGGATACGACCATGTTCACGAAAATCAGATTGAATGGTACAGAAAAACACGTGATGAATACAAGGAAAAACACGGAAAATACATTCCCTCAATTGTAATTCAGCATATCCCTGTTCCCGAAGTTATTGAACTTTTAAAAGAAGTAAAAAAAGGCACAAAAGGTGCAGTTCAGGGCTTCAGAAATCATGCGGGGAAATGGTATGTCCTTGATGAAACAAAGGTAAACAAAGATGCCTTTATGAAAGAGTCACCTGCTGACCCGATGGAAAACGGCGGTCAGTTTGACGCAATGGCTGAAAAATGTGACGTCAAAGGCATTTACTTCGGTCACGACCACATAAACTCTTTCAACGGAAAAGTCCGCGGAATTGACGTGGGTTACACTCAGGGAGCAGGTTTCCATGTTTACGGTCCCGGTCTTGACAGAGGAGTGAGAATGATTAACCTGAATAACGACGGTACATTCGAAACTTACGACCTGAGATACAGAAATTTAGTCGGTAACAAAGTAAAAGAAAAGTTTCTTTTCAACCTTTACCGCCTTATGCCCACAAACGGCTATGAAGCATTCCACAAAGGAATTAAAATCCTCGCCGTACCCGTAATTATCGCCTTGATTATTCTCATTATAAAATATTTAAAATAAGTAAAATAAAATTAAAGCGACAGAAGTTTTGACTTGAAAACTTCTGTCACTTTTTAGTGTTATAAATTATAATTTATCTTGCTGAAACTAACTGTAACAGTTGGCTCCACTTGTCAGGGGAGCTGTCAGCCGTAAGGCTGACTGAGGGGTAGTTAAACCT
>JAZOAY010000109.1:0-8549 GCA_045595725.1 Acutalibacteraceae bacterium
ATAATTTGTCTTCCTAAGACCGCTTGGCCTCCGACTTACTGCATTTTCAGCAGTTTCAATGCCTTCAAGTGCGCTGACATAAACCTTTGCAAAAGATGCGTCTGAACTGACGTCAACGCGTACAACAGTAAGCATTTTTCCGCTGACACGAGGGTCTTTAAGTTCACGGATAACTGCAACTATTTCACGTTTGATATCTTCTGACACTCTCTGTACTCTGTGTCCTGCCATTAATCTCTGTACTCCTCTATTACATAAACTTCAAATACGTCGCCTACTTTAATGTCGCTGTATTTGTTAAGACCGATACCGCATTCGTAGCCTGAGTTAACTTCCTTAACGTCGTCTTTTTCACGGCGGAGTGAAGCAATTTCATCTTCAGCAATAACAATACCGTCACGGATAATTCTGATTTTTGCACCTCTGCTGATTTTACCGTCCTGAACATAGCTACCTGCGATATTACCCACAGAAGAAATTTTGATAACGTTTCTGACTTCAACAGTACCGATAACAACTTCTCTTGTTTTAGCATCAAGCATACCTTTCATAGCAGCTTCCATTTCTTCTATGCAGTCGTAGATAATTCTGTAAGTTCTTATCTCAACACCGTCACGTTCAGCATTAGCTTTAGCAACTGCATCGGGTCTCACATTGAAGCCTACGATAAGTGCACCTGAAGCCTGAGCAAGCATAACGTCAGATTCATTGACTGCACCAACACCATTGTGAATAACACGAACGCGTACTTCTTCATTTGTAAGTTTTTCAAGGTTCTGTTTAACTGCTTCTGCTGAACCCTGAACGTCTGCTTTAACAATGATGTTAAGTTCTTTCATGCCGCCCTGCTGAATTGAGTCAAAGAGGTTATCAAGAGTAACTTTCTGAACTGAACCCCATTTGGCTTCTTTAAGTTCGTCCTTACGCTGTTCAACAAGTGTACGTGCAAGTTTTTCATCACTTACTGCATCAAATGTGTCACCTGCCTGAGGAACTTCAACAAGACCTGTGATTTCAACGGGAACTGAGGGACCTGCCTTCTTGAGTTTCTTACCGTTTTCGTTCTGCATAACTCTTACACGGCCTACAGCTGTACCTGCAACGATAACATCGCCTTCGTGGAGAGTACCTTTCTGAACAAGGAGTGTTGCAACAGGACCTCTGCCCTTATCAAGTCTTGCTTCAATAACAACACCTTTAGCTGCTCTGTTAGGATTAGCTTTAAGTTCTTTCATTTCTGCAATGAGAAGAATTGACTCAAGAAGTTTATCAATATTCTGATGCATTTTTGCAGAAACGGGAACGCAGATTGTGTCACCGCCCCATTCTTCGGGGATAATTTCATACTCGGTGAGCTGCTGCATGATTCTGTCAGGGTTTGCACCGGGTCTGTCCATTTTATTGATTGCAACAATGATTGAAACATCTGCTGCCTTTGCATGGTTGATTGCTTCAACTGTCTGAGGCATGATACCGTCATCAGCTGCAACAACAAGAACTGCAATGTCTGTTGCCTTTGCACCACGTGCACGCATTGATGTGAAAGCAGCATGACCGGGAGTGTCAAGGAATGTAATCTTTTCGCCGCCTACATTTACCATGTAAGCACCGATGTGCTGTGTAATACCGCCCGCTTCACCTGCGGTAACTGATGTATTTCTGATAGCATCAAGAATTGAAGTTTTACCATGGTCAACGTGACCCATAACAACAACAACGGGACAACGGGGTTCAAGAGTAGAAACATCGTCTTCACTGTCGTCGATAATTCTTTCTTCGATTGTTACAACAACTTCTTTTTCAACTTTTGCACCAAGTTCAGTTGCAATAATTTCCGCTGTGTCAAAGTCTATTGTCTGGTTAAGGTTAACCATCATACCAAACTGGAACAATTTCTTAACAACTTCTGCACCTGTAACTTTAAGAAGTGCTGCAAGGTCAGAAACAACAATTTCTTCGGGAACTTTGATAACAAGCTGAGGTCTCTTTGCTCTTTCTGCCTCAAGACGTGCCATTCTTTCCTTTTCTGTTTCCTTTTTCTTTGAACGCATACCCTGCTGTTTACGGTACTGCTGAGATTTCTGTTTCAGTTTCTGTTTATTTGAAACTGTATCTGAACGATGTCTGTCAGCAGGTGCTATGTTCTCGTATCTTTCGTTATACTTGTCAAGTTCAACTTCTTCTGCACGGGTGTTGATTGTTCTTGCTTCACCCCTCGTTCTTGACTGCATGGGTTTATCCTGCTTTTCCTTTTTCTTCTGCTGAGGCTGAGCCTGTGCAGATTTTTCTGAAACAGGTTTTTTATCATCTTTCTTGTCTTCTTTTTTGCTTTCCTGCATAGGAGCATCTGCTTTCTTTTCTTTTGCAGGCGATTTTTCTTCTTTAACAGGTTCTTCTTTCACTTCATTTGCAAGGGCAAAAAAGCTATCAAAGTTTTCAACCTGAGTTTTAAGAGTTATTTTATTGAAAAACAAGTCAAGGTCCTTTGCTTCAAGGGCTGTTGTAGCCTTTTTCTTAGGTTCATCTGTACCCTCAGCAAGAAGGTCGATTATTTCTTTATTCTGTTTGCCGAGGTCTTTTGCAAGGTCGGCAACTTTATATTTCTTTTCAGCCATTTAATTACCTCCGTTTACTTGATTAATGTATTTTTCGAGGCTCTTTGAAAATCCTTCATCATTGACCGTCAGAACACCTGCCCTGACACCAATGATGTTTTTCATTTCATCCATTGTTTTTTCAGTTTCATATAATGTGACGTTTTTTCCGTCAAAACTGCACTCACGTCTGAATTCATTTTTAAGTCTTTCGGAAGCATCGGAAGTAAGGATACACAAGTGTGCTTTGCCGTATTTTATGGCATCAGCAGCGGCATCATGTCCCCAACCGATTTTACCCGCTCTGCGTGCAAGACCTAAAAGATTGAAAAATTTACTGTCCGTCTGCATTCAGTTCTTCCTCCATTGAGTCAAAAACTTCTGACGGAATACTGCAGGAAAGTGATCTTTCAAATGCTTTTGATTTACGTGCCTGTCTGAAACATTCCACATCTCTGCAGATATATGCACCTTTACCCGGTTTTTTACCCACAAGGTCAATTGAAACCTCGCCCTCTGAGTTTCTCACAACTCTGATAAGTTCTCTTTTGGGTTTAAGTTCTTTACAGCCGAGGCATTGACGCATGGGAATTTTCTTTACCTGAGGCATTATCCACACCCCTTATTCTGTGTCAGATGTTTTGAAAAATCCGCTTTCGGGCTGAATGTCAATCTTCCAGCCTGTAAGTTTTGCAGCAAGTCTTGCGTTCTGACCTTTGTTGCCGATTGCAAGAGAAAGCTGGTCATCGGGAACTGTTACATGACAAGCGTTAGTTGCTGTTTCATCAATTTCAACTTTAATTACATCTGCGGGAGCAAGTGCAGCGCTGATGAAAAGTTTGGGATCTTCTGAATATTTTACAATGTCTATTTTTTCTCCGCCGAGAAGCTCTACGATTTTTTCAACACGAGCGCCTCTCTGACCGATACATGCACCTACGGGATCAATGTTTTCATCCTGAGTTGCTGCAACTGCAATTTTTGTACGTGAACCTGCTTCACGGGAAACAGCCTTAATTTCAACCTGTCCGTCATAGATTTCAGGAACTTCTGTTTCAAAAAGACGTTTTACAAGGCCGGGATGAGTTCTTGAAATCATAACTCTGGGGCCATTCTTTTCGCCTGTTCTGATATCAACAACAAAAACTTTGATAAGGTCGCCTTCTTTGACAACTTCACCGGGAACCTGTTCTGCTTTGGGGAGAATTGCTTCTCCTTTACCGATATCGAGAACGATATTGCCGCTTACGGGGTCAACTCTGTGAACAGTTGCTGTGATAAGTTCCTGATAACGTTTCTGGAATTCTTCCATGATCTGTCCTCTTTCTGCTTCACGGATACCCTGACGGATAACATGTTTTGCAGTCTGAGCAGCAACACGGCTGAATTCTTTTGATTCCATTTCAATTTCGATAATGTCTCCTGCTTTTGCAGATGACTGATATCTCTGTGCTTCTTCTACGAGAATGTCTGTGTCCTCGTCTTCAATTTCTTCAACAACATTTTTTCTGAGCCATACTCTCATTGTTTCTTCGTCTGCATTAATTTCGCAGAAAACAACTTCTTTTTTGTTGTAATCATTTCTGAGAGCCACGATAAGTGCCTGCTGAATTCTCTCACAAAGAAGAGCTGCCGGAACACCCTTTTCCTTCTCAAGCATTCTCACTGCTTCAAAAAATTCCTTATTCATTTTTCCTATCAATCCTTTCAGTATATTAACCTTAAATTATTAACCTTCAAAATCATCAAGTTTTACCCATGATGTTTCTTTTTTAATAAATGTTTTTTCTTCACCGTCAACGTCCATAGTAATGCTGCCGTCTTCGTAAGAAAGAAGAACGCCTGCAAATTCTCTCTGCTTGTTTTCATCGGGACGAATAAGGCGGAGTTTGATTTTTTTGCCTGTCATTACTTCGAAATGTTCGTCTCTTGTCAGGTCTCTTTCAATACCGGGAGAACTGACTTCAAGACAGTAACTCTGTTCAATAGGGTCTGCCTCGTCAAGAACAGGATTTATAGCATGTGTCATATCAACGCAATCGTTGATGTCAATACCGCCGTCCTTGTCAATAAAAATTCTCAGGTACCATGAAGCACCTTCCTTGACAAAACGTACGTCCCAGAGTAAAAGCCCCAAATCCTTTGCCACAGGCTCCGCAAGTGAACGCACAACGCTTACCACATTAGGTTTTGATGCCATATTTTTACCTCCTATAACGGGTGTGTCACCCTCTCTAACAACACAAAAGAGCGGGTCTGAACCCACTCTTTTGTCAATACCATACTTTCATTGTATGTAGTATACCATATATTATTATAATAATCAAGTGTTTTTTTCAAAAGTATTGTGTTATTTTGAGAAAATGATATAATATTCATGAAACAAAAAATCAGATGATTTTTATGGAGGCGACTGAAACGAACAAATATTCATTAGACATGACAAAAGGTCCGTGGCTGAAGAAAATTCTCATTTTTTCTTTACCCCTCATGCTCACAGGACTTCTTCAGATGGTTTACAACACCGCTGACATTGTTGTTGTTGGCAGATTTGCGGGAGCTACGTCGTTGGCAGCTGTGGGTGCAACAAGTTCTCTTATCCACCTTATACTCAACGTTTTTTGGGGAATGGCAATGGGTTCAGGAGTTATGAGTGCCCGTTACATAGGTGCAGAAGACAACAACCGTCTTTCAAAAAGTGTTCATACCGCAATGCTTTTGAGCATTGTTTGCGGAATTGCCGTAGGATTTTTCGGAATTTTTATGGCTGAAAAACTACTGATTCTCATGGACACTCCCCCTGATGTACTTCCCCTTTCAAAAATCTATCTTCAGATTTATTTCATGGGTGCAC
The DNA here is from genome assembly GCA_045595725.1 of Acutalibacteraceae bacterium. Classification (GTDB taxonomy): domain Bacteria; phylum Bacillota; class Clostridia; order Oscillospirales; family Acutalibacteraceae; genus SIG575. The sequence continues at coordinate 5,449 of JAZOAY010000109.1, forward strand.
CGGCTTCACTTGTCTACAATTTCGGTGCTGCAATTGTACGTTCAACAGGAGACACAAAAAGACCTCTTTATATTCTCACTTCAACGGGAATTGTAAACATCTTACTCAACCTTGTGCTTGTAATTAAGTTTGACATGGACGTTGCAGGCGTTGCCATCGCCACAATCACGTCACAATACATTTCCGCAGTTTTAATCGTAATTCGTCTGCTTAAACTTGACGGAGCATGCAGGCTTTATCTCAGAAAACTCCGTTTTTACAAGGATGAACTTAAAAAAATTCTCCTCATCGGTGTTCCTGCAGGCGTGCAGAACTCACTTTTTTCTCTTTCAAATGTTATTATCCAGACTACCGTTAACTCCTTTGGTTCTGTGGCAATGTCAGGTATTTCCGCAAGTTCAAACATTGATGCCGTCATTTATACCTGTACAAATGCAATTTCTCAGACGACCATGACCTTCACTTCACAGAACATGGGTGCACATAAATATGAAAATTTAGGAAAAGTCTATTCACGATGTCTTATCATCACAACAGTTCTGGGCGGAGGTCTCTGTGTTCTGAGTTATATTTTCAGGAATCAGCTTCTGGGGATTTTCTCAACCGAGCCTGACGTTATTGCAGCAGGAGCTCAAAGACTTTGCGTAATTCTGCCATTCCATGTATTCTGCTCTCTTATGGACGTAGGCGGAGGTCAGCTCAGAGGTATGGGCAGATCATTTGAACCCATGTTCATAACTCTCATGGGCAGTTGCGGATTGAGGCTCCTATGGGTTTTTGTATTCTTCCCGAAAAATCCCACACTTCTCTACCTCTACCAAGCATACCCAATTTCATGGTCTATTACTTTTGCCGTTTTATTTATCTTTTATTTTATAATAAAACGAAAAATCACCAACAAAAAGGAGTTGTAATCAATGAAAAAAATACTTGCACTAACACTTTCGGTCATTCTGATGTTTTCAGTTTTCACGATGACTTCATCAGCCTATTCAGCCGAAAAACTCACTCAGGAAGAATGGGACACACTTTATTCTTCACTTAAAGACGATAACACTTTACCTATGCTCTGCCCCGGTGCAGACGAAACTCAGTTAGGTCTTGTATGGCATGCACCTGCAATTCCCGCAAAAGCAGAAGTTAAATTTTCAAAAAACAGCGACATGACAGATGCAACAACTTTCACAGGTCAGATTGACGCTGCCGAAAACAAAGAACAAGTTGTATGCCGTGTTGACATTACAGGTATTGAAGAAAACACAACATATTACTATCAATGGTACACAGGCGAAGACTGGAGTGAAATTTGCGAATACAAATCAAATTCTTTCGACTCATACAAAATGATGGTAATAGGTGACATTCAGATAGGCGGTCAGACTGATGAAGCTACAAAACAGTCTGAAGACGGTTTTACATGGCAGAGTGTACTTGCAGAGGCCATGAGTAAAAATCCCGATATTTCTTTTCTTCTTTCACCCGGCGACAACACTTCCACAGGTAAAGGAGCAAATGAATGGCAGACACTTCTTATGCCTCCTCTTGTAAGAAACATCCCTCTTGCACTTGCTATCGGCAACCATGACAAAAAAGGTATGATGTATGATTACTATACACATATGCCCAACGAATTTTACGGAAAATATTTTACGGGACTTGACAGAGATTTTTACTTCACATACGGTGACGTGCTTTACCTTGTTTTTGATGCGACATCACCAAGTGCTGCTGACCACATGGCAATGGCAAAGAAAGCAGTTGAAGAAAATCCGGATGCAAAATGGAGAATTGCAGTTATGCATCAGGCACTTTTCGGTCCTGCATACGGCTCTATCGACCCTGAAACCGGTATTCTCCTCAACGCAGTTTTCACACCTATCTTTGATACTTACGACGTTGACCTTGTTCTGACCGGTCACAGTCATCTTCAGGGACGTTCACATTTCATGGTGGAAAGTTCCGTTGTGGGCAAAGCAGAATCAGGCAAGGCGTATGTTGAACCGGAAGGTATTATTTACCTCAATTCAAACGCTGTATGCGACCACAATTCTTTCACACTCCCCCTGCCTCATGTCGCTTATGAATTTATTGAAAACGATGTTACAACGTATACAACTCTTGAATTCTATGGAGACACAATGAAGATTTCTACATTCAGAGGAGATAACAGCGAACTTCTTGATGAAATTTCAATCATTAAGAAAAACGTTGAACACAAAGATAATTCTCTCGGCAAAAATATTCAACGCCTCCTCTACAAAGTAGTAGAATTTCTCGGCATGGTTTATCAGAAAATTGATGCAATTGTAGTTGCAAACAGAGGCGGACATTTCTGAGATAAAAAATAATAAAAATTGTAAGGGAGGGCATTCCAACTATGCCCTCCCTTTTCAGTACCAAAGAAAAATATCAGAATATAATTTCCATTTCTCTTTTCTGAGTTTTAAACCCGCATTTTTCATAGAATTTTACTGCACTTTCATTAAACTCCCATACGTTAAGTTCAATTGAAGAAACGTCCATTTTCTTTGCTTCTTCGACTACTTTTTCCATGAGAAATGTGCCAATGTGCATTTTGCGATATTTTTCATCAACGCAGAAATCGTCTATGTACAAAAACTTTCTACCCACAAGTGCTTTTGTTTCTTCGACAGTTCTGATTATACAAAAAGCATATCCTGCAACATTGTCTTCCTCGTCTGTCACAACAAAAACAGGCGAATTTTTATTTTTTATAATTCCGGTAATTTCCTTTTCATTATATTTCTGAAGATTTTCTTTATACACATCAGGTCTTCCGTTATGATGCAATGCACCGATACCAATAAGCATCTCTGCAATTTTCACAGCATCCTTTTCCTCTGCTTTTCTGAAATTCATTATCATTTATATCACCTTCCGGTATATGATAACACAGTACAATGATAATTTCAATAAAAAAACACCGCAAACTCACATGGAGTCTGCGGTGCATCTTTGTTTGAAAATTATCTACTACGAGCAGTTAATTATTCAGCGATTGCTGTAACAACGCCTGAACCAACTGTACGGCCACCTTCACGGATAGCGAAACGAAGGCCTTCTTCGATAGCGATAGGAGT
>JAZOAY010000110.1:0-9525 GCA_045595725.1 Acutalibacteraceae bacterium
CTCTTTTCTTTGACCTTTGTGAAGATAAAGAACTTGTTACAGACCAACTTATTTCAATTATCAAAGAATACGGTCACATGACAACAGGTTTTGTCGGCACACCCTACCTTCTCCATGCTCTTTCGCAGAATGGTCAGACCAAAACAGCGTACGACCTTCTTCTCAGGGAAGAATATCCCTCATGGCTCTTCTCTGTTACTCAGGGTGCAACAACAATCTGGGAGCATTGGGACGGTATCAAACCGGACGGTTCAATGTGGTCTAAGGACATGAACTCATTCAATCATTACGCTTACGGTGCAGTCGGTGACTGGATGTACGGCAACATGGCCGGTATTAATACAGACGAAAACGCACCCGGTTTCAAACACATCATTTTCAAACCTGAAACTGATGAAAGAATTGATTTTGTCCAAGCATCAATTGACACAGCTTATGGTGAAGTCAAGTCTGAATGGAAACGTGAAAACGGTAAAATTCTTTACACATTCACAGTCCCCTCAGGTGCGGCAGCAACGGCTTATGTAGGTGACGAAGTTTACGCTTTAGGTGCAGGAGTGCATAAGTTTGAGTATTAAGACAAATGCAATAAGAATTGTGGAAACTGCAAAAATTGACTATGTTCTTCATTCATATCCCTGTAAGGAAGCACTTGATGCGGTAACCGTTGCAGGTAAAATCGGTGCAGATATTGAACGTGTTTTCAAAACTCTTGTAACTGTAGGAAAAAGCGGAAACTATTATGTTTTTGTAGTGCCCGGAGCAGAAGAACTTGACCTTAAAAAGGCAGCACAGTCTGTAGGTGAAAAGTCAGTTTCTATGATTCATGTCAAAGATATAAACAAAATAACGGGCTACATCCGCGGAGGATGCAGTCCCGTTGGCATGAAAAAGAATTATGTTACCGTCTTTGACATTACGGCAGAAAACCATGATAAAATATATGTCAGCGCAGGGAAAATAGGTTTTCAGATGGAAATAAATCCGAAAGATTTGTGCGCACTTGTGAATGGCATTTTTGCAACCATTACATTATGATGTAAAGCAAAGCCATCATTAAAAATTTATCATTGCAGTTTTTTGAGAGAATAAGAATGAGGGACAGAATCAGCAGTTTGTCCTCGTCAACGGAAGAAGAAAAATTCTTAAAATGATTGCCGTTTTGAGGGAGAGAGGGATTTTCTCTGTTCTTTTCAAAACGGCATTTGCATTTGAACTTTTCTTTATCTTCTTCGGAAAAGTGAGAATCTTTCTGCATACGAAAAATTTCTTCCCATGCTTTTTCTATGTTGTTGTCAGAAATGTCGTTCATGTTTATTCACCTTGTGATAAATTATAAATTTATCGTTGAGTTTTGGTTTCAGCCTCCCCTTGAAAATGCAAGGGGAGATGTCACGGAGTGACAGAGGGGATTTTTCGTTGAAAATTATTTCAAATTTTGTAACATGGGCAGAAGATCCATCAGTTTCATAATCTGTATTGCTTCGTCTGCCCGCTTTCTTTTATCCTGAGACAAAAGAGGTTTCAATGCTCTGATCAAATCGCAACGGGGACTTGATGATGAAGAATTCAGAAAGCCCATCATTTTTGTGATTTTTGAGATCATTTCAGGGCTTATTCCCGAAAAATCAAAGGAAGATTTTTCTTCGTTTTTTTGTTCTTCCTTATCACCGAAAAGTGATGCAGCAGTTTGCTTCAATGAATTGATATCATCGTCACTGAGGGATGCAATGATATCGCTTATGTTGTCCATGTTCATATTTTACTTGCGGAATTTTTTCATCAGTTCCTGTGCAAAAGGACTTGATAAAATTTCGTTCAGTTTCTGTTTGTCGCTGAGAACAGCATTGATTTTTTCTCTGTCAGATTGGGAGAGATTTTTGTTGACGTAATTTTTTACGTCCTTTTCAGATGTGTTTTCTCCCAAGAGAGACTCAAAGTTTTTGTCCATTTTATATCACTCCATGAAAGGATTTTTACCGTGAGAATACTTGTGCTTTCCGACTCCCACAATGATTATTTATCCCTGAAAAAGGCTATTGAAACTCACCCGTCGGCAGAGGTTGTCGTTTTCCTCGGTGACGGAGAAAGAGATATTGAGCGTATTGATGATTTGCTTAAACTTAAACACGTTATCAAAGTAAAGGGCAATTGTGATATTGCATCAATGCTTGATGAAAATGTTACGCAGACCATCTGCGGGAAAAAGTTTTTTATAACACACGGCTATGTAGAAAATGTAAAATTCGGTGATGACGTGCTTGTTTACAAAGGTCAGTCACTAAATGCAGACATTATATTATATGGTCACACCCATGTCCCTGTGAATAAGTATATTGACGGAGTTTATGTTTTTAACCCCGGAAGCGTACGAGAGGGAAATTACGGGTTTATTGACATTACGGATAAAGGGGAAGTTATCTGCGTAAATGCAAAAATTTAATGCAGACATTTTGCGTTTTGCAATTTTTCAGCACTTATTCAATTTCGACACCCGTATAATAATGCTTCAGAATCTCGTCATACTTTGCGCCTTGCCTTGCCATGAAATCGGCACCGTATTGGCTCATACCCACACCGTGACCGTTTCCTGTAACGGTAAAAGTGAATTGATTATCTGAATATGTGAGCGAAAAATTATTTGACCTGAGGGAAAATGCTTTTTGTATTTTGTCTCCGTCAAAACTTTTTCCGCTAACGGTCAATGTTTTTACAGCACCTGCATCTGTGCATTCAAGGGAAAAAACAGGACTTTCTCCCAATGAAAATCCCACGAAATTTTCAAATTCTTCACGGCTGACATTTTTTTCGGAAATAAGGTCGGGAGAGAGCGTATCTCCCTGACTTGTAACGCTGACAAGATAGGGCAGATTTCCGCCCCAGATATCGCCTGAATTTTCTGTTTTTCCTGAGCAGAGGGCAAAAAATGCAGGCAGAATAATTTCACCGTCATAAGTAATAACTTTATTTTTCACTTCATTTACACATGAGGTGATTTTTTTTGAGTAAATTTCATATTTGTCACCCCATTTTTCTTTTGCTTCCTCAGGGGAAATGTACGCCTGATGTTTTTTGTAATCATCTGTAAGTGTGACACCTTTTTTCTGCTGATAAAGTGCGTAGGTGTGGGATGCAACAGCCTGTGCTTTTATGGCTTCTTCGGAATAAAGGGGAGTTATTTCCGCACTTATTACGCCTACAAGATAATCGGTTATGTTAAGGGTGATTTCCTTGTCTGTTTCTGTTCTCAGAACAGTTATTTTTTCTGCTTCTTTTGTTTCTTCAGATACGGTTTTGGAAACAGTTTTTTCATCAGTCTTTTCCTTAAGATTGATAAGCGGAGTGAAAATCATTGAAAGTGCCAGGCAAATGCTTAAAAACAGCGTAAATCTCATATAAATAACCATCCTTTTTTCTTGACTTTTGCAATAGAAATATAGTACAATATAATGTATATTTTAACAAAGGGTCAGCAGAAATCAACCTATAAAAAACGAGTTCAGATTATTCGTGCTGCCCTATCGGAGAGGAATTTTAAGATGACAACAAACTACATCAAATATATTGATGACAGTTCTATGAAAAGTTTATGTGAAGAACTTGAAAAAAATAACCGTATTGCCACAGGAGATTTCAGCAAATACGGTGTTAAAAAAGGTCTGAGAAATTCTGACGGCACAGGTGTTATGGCAGGACTTACTCAGATTTGTAGTGTTGAGGGTTACTATATCAACGACGGTGAACGTGTGCCTAAAGAGGGCAGACTTACATACCGCGGTTATGACATGTCTGATTTAGTCAGAAACTGTCAGAAGGAAAACCGTTTCGGATTTGAAGAAATTGCGTGGCTTCTTATTTTCGGCTCTCTCCCCACAAAGGAACAGCTTGAAATGTTCAGAGCAACGCTTGCAATGTGCCGTGAACTTCCCGATGATTTCATCGAGGATATGATTATGAAGGCACCGTCACCTGATATCATGAACAAAATGGCAAGAAGCGTTCTTGCACTTTATTCTTATGATTCAGACCCTGATAACACAAGTGTTGAGAATATGCTCAGACAGTGTATTCACCTTGTAGCACAGCTTCCCTCGATTATGACCTATGCTTATCAGGTAAAGAGAAGAACTTACTATAAGAAGAGCATGTATATTCACCAGCCTAAAGCTGAACATTCAACTGCTGAAACAATTCTGCGTTTCACACGTGCTGACAGAACTTTCACCGATGAAGAAGCAAAGCTTCTTGACCTCTGCCTCTGCATTCATGCAGAACACGGCGGCGGTAACAACTCAACTTTTGCAACGAGAGTTCTTTCTTCATCAGGTACAGATACATATTCAGCAATCGGTGCTGCAATCGGTTCTCTTAAAGGACCTCGTCATGGTGGTGCAAACATCAAAGCACATCAGATGATTGCAGAAATCTATGATAATGTTAAAAATCATCAGTCAGACGGTGAAATTGCAGATTACCTGAAAAAAATCATCAATAAAGAAGCAGGTGATCACTCAGGTCTTATTTACGGTATGGGTCATGCAATTTACACACTCTCAGACCCGAGAGCAGTTCTTCTTAAAGAAAAAGCAGGAGAATTTGCAAAGGGTACAGAGTACGAAGAACGTTTCAACATGATTTCGCGTATTGAGGCTCTTTCTCCTCATGTTTTTGCAGAAGTCAAAGGTGTGAAAAAACCTCTTTGTGCAAATGTTGATTTGTATTCGGGTCTTATTTATGAAATGCTCAGAATTCCTGTTGATTTGTTTACGCCTATGTTTGCTGTTGCACGTGTTGCAGGTTGGTCTGCTCACAGAATTGAGGAAATGACAACTGCGAAAAAAATTATCCGTCCTGCTTATAAGAGTGTTGCTCATACGAAAGAGTATGTTTCACTTGAAAACAGAGTTGAAAGTGAAGGTACAACAGGTATTTATATTCCCAAAGAACAGAGATAAAGAAAGGGATGAAATTCCATGAAAATAAAAGGATGCATGAAAAAACTGAAAATAAATTCTGCATTTACAGTTGCTCTTGCGGGCACAGCAATTGCATTAGGATTGAGGATTTATCAGGTTTTCAGCGGTCTTATTGATTTTGAAACAGGCTTTTTTACAGAAGACAGTTTTACAACTGTTCTGCTTTACGGAGTTCTTGGAGTAACGGCTGTGGTAGTTTTCATGATTTCTGTCCTTGCAGGAAAAGTTCCGCAGGACAAACTGCCTGAAGAGAGAAATATCGGTGTGGCAATTTTATCTGTATTATTTGCGGTAGGTCTTGCCGTAAGTGCAGTGCCTTTGTTTGAAAGTTATATGAGTTTGTCAGCTTCTTATAACCCCTTCCTTGCAGAACAGTCTCATTTCTCTTATCTCATGAAATCGGGAGCAATTCCCAGACTTTTAGAGGGCGTTTTTGCGATTTTTTCTGTAGTTTATTTTATTGTTCTTGCAGTAAAATTTGCGGGCATGGGAAAAGTTGACCTGAAAAAGCTTAAAATATTTGCACTTTCACCTCTTTTCTGGGCAACGTTCAGAATGATTCAGCGTTTTACAAGAACAATCAGTTTTATGAACGTTTCAACACTTTTCCTTGAACTGTTCATGATTGCTTTCATGATGATGTTCTTTATGTACTTTGCACAGATGGCAGCAGAAGTGAACAACAGATGTATATCTTACAAAGTTGTTTCTTACGGACTCATTGCAGGAATGTTTGCGTCAGTTGTGTCTGTGCCGAAACTACTTTTGTCATTGTTTAATGAAAACTATAAAGTGCTTGAAGCAGCAGAAAAACTTGCATGTCCTCAGGAGGCAGGAGATGTGTTGTTTGTACTTTTTGTATTTGCTTTTGCAACGATTCTTGTTTCTTCACCTAAAATCAGAAACATGACGATGAAAGAAGCAGATAAATTTATAGGGGGGGAAAATTAAGGTGTTTCTGGAAAATCTTGCAATTGCCGCAAAACAGGTGGGCATTCTTTATATCCTTGTTGCTGTTGGTTTCATCTGTGATAAAGTGGGACTTTTCAAAGAAAAAACTGCAAGACTTTCAAATGACCTGCTTTTCTATATCATCACTCCCGCAGTTATTGTCACAGCATTTATGTCAATGGACAATACTCCCGAAAACTATAAAAAACTTCTCCTTGCATTTGTTTTTGCAGCGGCAATTCAGATAGTCGGTGCACTTATTGCACTTCCATTTTTCAGGGATAAATCAAAAGCGGATAATTGTATTTACAAATTTGCATCAAACTACGGAAACGTAGGTTATATGGCACTTCCTTTGGCAAATGCAGTTTTAGGAGCAGAGGGTGTTTTCTATTGCTCTGTTGTTGTAATGGTGTTCAATATCAGTTCATTTACTCATGGTATAATGGTAATGACGGGCGAGAAAAAGTTCAACCTGAAAAAACTTATTTTAAACCCCGGTACAATTGCCGTGCTTATCGGTCTTCCTCTGTTTATTTTCGGAGTGAGACTTCCCGAAATTATTCAGACGCCGGTAGATTATCTTGCTTCTCTCAACACTCCTCTTGCGATGATTTTCTTCGGTACATACCTTGCAAACACAGACCTTAAAACAATGTTCAGCGATAAGAGGATTTATCTGACAGCATTCCTTAAACTTATTGTACTTCCCCTTTGTATGCTGGGGCTTTTCAAAATTTTCGGAATTACGGGTACGCTTGTTCCTGCACTTATTCTTTCAAGTTCAGCACCCAGCGCCAATAACACGGTAATGTTTGCAGCAAAATATGATAAGGACGCACCCTGTGCTTCAAAGGTTGTTGCAATGGTAAGTTTTATAAGTATTGTTACAATGCCTGTTATGATAGCACTGGGACAGCAGGTTGCTTAAATTATGGAAAATGCAGAAAAAATAATAAAAAAATACTGTGAATTTTTCGGGTTTTGTCCTTTCAGCGTTTTTGAAGATAAACTTCTCAATTGTCGCGGAAAGTCAAGAATTCCCGGAAATACAAAAACGGTTATAACGCTTCTTTTTCCCTATTATCTCGGAGAAGAAGCCTATGAAAATTTAAATGTTTCACGCTATGCGGCGGTGAGTGATTACCACTCCGTTGCAGGAAAATATCTTGGTATTATCTGTGAAGAATTGAAAAAGGAATATCCTGATAATGAGTTTGTTTATTTTGCAGATAACTCTCCCATTCCCGAAGTTTTTGCGGCAGCAAAATCAGGTCTGGGGATGAAAGGGAAAAACGGACTTTTTATTAATGAAAAATACGGTTCATGGGTGTTTATCGGAGAAATCCTCACAGACTTACTTATTCCTTGTGAAGAAAAGGAAATAAAATTTTGTGATGACTGCGGAAAATGCAAAGATGCCTGTCCTACAGGGGTTTTGAAAGAAGAAACTTTTAATCCTGACAGATGTCTTTCTCACATTACTCAGAAAAAAGGGGAAATTCCTGAAGAATATAAAGAAATGATGAAGCGTCTTAACTGTGCGTGGGGTTGTGACGAATGTCAGAAAGCCTGTCCGTATAATGTGAACGCAGAAAAGACAACTATCAGAGAATTTATAGAAAGTTTCAATCCCGTTGTAACTAAGGAGACCTCAATTGACGGCAGAGCCTTTGAATGGCGGGGAGAAAAAGTAATCAGACGAAATATTGAAATTATGGAAGAAAAGTTATGAATTTTGAAAATAAAGAATACGACTCAAAATTTAAAGAGCTTATTTCATCTGCTTTTGACAGCGGAAGACTTCCTCATGCAATAATTCTTGAAGGTGCAAACGAAAGCACCAGAATGTCTTTTGCAAAAACTCTTGCGAAAGCACTTGTTTGTAAAGAAAGTTTAAATTCTGTTAAACCTTGCGGGAAATGTGCAGACTGTCTGAAAGCTACATCTCAGTCTCACGTTGATATAAAAATTGTTGAGGGCACGAATAAATCAAAAACCGTGTCAGTTGAAGATATAAGAAAAGTCAGAAGTGACGCTTACGTAGTTCCCAATGAGGCGGAAAGAAAAGTTTACATCATTACGGGTGCTCATAAAATGAATGAAACTGCAATGAATGCCTTTCTGAAAGTTCTTGAAGAACCGCCATCTTATGTTAATTTCATTTTAGAGTGCGAAGATAAAGCAATGCTTCTGCAGACGGTGAAGTCAAGATGTGTGGCTTTTCGCATGGGAGACCTGACTGATGACAGTGTCACCGCAAAGAAACTTGAAAAGTCCTATGAGAATGCAAAACTTATTGCTGATGCGATTTCTCTTGACAGTGAAATTGAACTGATGAAAGTTTTGGGTTTATTTGAAAAAGATAAGGAAGCCTTGAAATTAGCGCTCGAAGAGGTTATACTTATTCTGAGAGACGGTCTTGCACTGAAAAGCGGGGCAGAAAAATGTCTTTCAAGTAATGAAGAAACAGCAAATCGCATTTCTTCGAACATGACTTCGGAAAGAATAATCAGAGCCATGGACGTTGTGTCAGAAGCTCTTGGCGGTATACAGTATTTTGCAAACCAGAATTTGCTTTTAGCACGGCTTTCAAGCCGTTTGAAATAGGAGGAAGATACAATGGCTGAAGTAATCGGTGTAAGATTTAAAGATGTGGGCAAGGTTTATTTCTTTGACCCCGACGGAAAACAGCTTAAAAAATTTGATAAGGTTATTGTTGAAACTGCACGCGGTATTGAATGCGGTGAAGTTGCAACGGAAAACCGTGAAGTTGAGGATGAAAAAATTGTTCACCCTCTCAAAAAACTTATCAGAATTGCAACGGAAAAAGACCTGAAAACAGTTGAAGAAAATAGAGAGAAAGAAAAAAAGGCTTTTGATATCTGCCTTGAGAAAATAGCAAAACACGGACTGGATATGAAATTGGTTGATGTTGAGTATACATTTGACAACACAAAAATCCTTTTCTATTTCACATCCGACGGCAGAGTGGATTTCAGAGAACTTGTAAAAGACCTTGCTTCTGTTTTCAAAACAAGAATTGAACTTCGTCAGATTGGTGTGAGAGACGAGTCCAAAATGGTAGGAGGTCTGGGTATGTGCGGAAGACCTCTCTGTTGTTCAAGTTTTCTTGGCGATTTCCAGCCTGTTTCAATCAAAATGGCAAAAGAACAGGGACTTTCTCTTAATCCTACAAAAATCAGCGGTACATGCGGAAGACTTATGTGTTGCCTGAAATATGAACAGGAAGCCTATGAACATCTTCTGAGAGTTACACCTAAAGTAGGTGCAATCGTTGAAACAAGCGAAGGCAGAGGTACTGTTGCAGAAGTAAATCTTCTCAAAGGTAAAGTGAAAGTCAATCTTGACAGAAGACCGGGGGCAGCACCTCAGAGTTTTGACAGACATGATGTGAAAATAATAAAGGACGGACACATTAAAGTTGATAAGGCAGAGCTTGAAGCGCTCAAAGGAATAGAATCATAAAAACTGACAGGCTGATGTTAAAATACATCAGCCTGTTTTTGTGCTTTGATATAAAAACCACCTTTTTGGGTGCTTGTTATGAAAGAAATTCCTGTTGCATAATATTTTT
>JAZOAY010000111.1:0-5454 GCA_045595725.1 Acutalibacteraceae bacterium
CCTGCCATTGTAGGATTACGGAAAACTGCATTCCTCTGCAGCTCCTTAATCATATCCTCGTCTTCTTTAGGTGCTGTTACAGAATTCACACCGAATGACCAGACCTTGATACCGCGTAATTCAGTCCATTTTGTTGACAGAACCTCGTTAAGTGCATCGGCAAGCTCTACTGTGTGGCCGGGAAGTGCACTGTAACGTATTCCCATTGCAGAAATTTTCGCAAATGCAGGCTGAAGAGCTGTCATAAGCTCTGATTTCAGCTGTGAATCAATTTCTTCTCTGGGGTATTCGTCACTTACATTACCGCATACGTTTGTGTAGAATTTAAGTGGGTCAACGATTTTGTATGAATATTCACCGTTGCAACGGATTGCAATATCAATATCAAGACCGATGTTCTGGTCAACAACTCTGAAAGGTACGGGATTGATTGTACCGTATTTGTTGCCCATAATTTCCTTTGTATTGAAATAGTAAACTCTCTGGTCTTTACCGGTATCTCCGCCGAAAGTAAATCTCTTACCTACCTGTTTGAATGTTTCTTTGATTGAATCACCGAGACTGCCTGAGAAAATACTTGGCTCTGTTGATGTATCGTATGTAAATTCGCCGGGTTCGGCACAAACCTCAACAACCTTACCTTGCTCAACGATAATCATACACTGACCGTCTGCAACGGCAATACCTGAACCGTTGGAGATGATGTTGTCACTACCCTTTGTGTTTGAAGAACGTCCGCCCACACGCTTCTGTCCTTTGACCATAAGCACATCGCTTTCAATTGCTTCGCAGTAGAAGAACTCTTTCCACTGGTCAGCGAGAACTCCGCCCAGTGCTCCTAATCCTGCTTTAATAAGTCCCATAAAAATTTCTCCTTTCAGAAATTTGTATTTATATTCTTATCCGTTATCCTACGGATGTTGTGACGTAGATTGTATGGTCAATTCCGTCTCCCGGATATGTATATTCTTTCGTATAACCTGCATCTGAATAAATAGCCAGAGGTTCACCGTCGTAACCGTTGTTTTCAGGATATACTTCCCAGTTTACGGGCAGTTCATATTTCTCAGTAAAAGTAACAGGTTCACCATATCTGTATGTTTCGAAAACCACAGTTACTGTTTTAAGTTCCCCGTTCCAATCATCCATAACCTCTGTAAGTTCATGATACTCATTGTAAATGAAATCTTCATCCACAACTATATCATCGTTCACCGCATGACTCTTTTCCAATTTCCATGTTTTTTTATCAACATAATAGGTTTCATCAACAAAAGCTTCGTCTTCAGGGTCATCTTCAAGATTTTTGAAGATATAATACTCATCTGTTTCTTCGCTGAATTTCAGATTATTATTGATGAAGGGATATGCAATTAACTCATCAAGCCACAATGTATCTTCTTCTTTTTCTGTTCCGTATTCATCAACAAATGCTCTCAGAGCAAATCTTTCAGAATCCACTCTGACAAAATCAATGTCACCGCATGTTCCTACGATAATTCGTTCTTCAGGGTCGTGATAAATATCCTCCGTAACTCTCACAATCTGAGAACCGTACTTGAAGTAACACTCTGTCAATGTAACGAAATCAGATTCATTCGTACTGTATATTGAGCTGTTACTTTCAAGAAGTTTTGAAATCCGGTTAGCTTCAGCAACTTCTTCTGCTGTAGGTATTTTTTCATCCTTGTTGTCAGCATCTTCCGTATGCTGTGCTGAAGGAACTTCCGTTGTTTTGCCGTCATCCTTGCCTGTACAAGCTGCAAATAAAAGCACCATAATAACAGCAAGTAAAATGGCTGTTATTTTTTTCATTGACACTCCCTCCTTACCCAAGTGATGTTGTCACATAAATTGTATAGTCCACGCCATCACCGGGATATTCATATTCTTTTGTATAATCCTCATCAAGATAAGCTGCAAACACAGTATCATATAAATTATTATCCGCGATCACTTCCCAATCGTACGGAACTTCATATTCTTCTGTATATTTTACCGGTTCGCCGTCTTTGTAAGTTTCAAAAACAACGGTTACATTTTTCTTTTCTCCGTTCCAATCATCAAGCACGTTCATTAATTCGACAGGTTCGTTATAAATGAATTCTTCTTCAACAATATAACCGTCGTTATCATGAACTTCTTTTGTTACATTAAGAGTTTCTTTGTCCACATAGCAAACGGTCCGGATATATAGTTCATCATTGGGATCGTCATCAAGATTTTCAAAGATGTAAAATTCATCCGTTTCCTCTCTGAAACTCAGATTGTCATTGATGAACGAATATGCAATATAATCATTATACCACGGTGTATCGACATTTTCTTCTTCAGTTCCGAACATATCAACAAAGGCACGGACACAAAATCTTTCTTTATTATAAGACAACATATTCATACCTTTGTATTCTGCTGTAACAATATTTACATCTTCACCATATTCATATAAAGTCTGATCAACAGCTCTGACCACTTCGGAATTAAATAAAAAATATACTTCCATTGTTTTTTCATAATCTGATTCGGTTTTGTAATAAACACATTCGTTTCTCTTAAGCAAGTTTTCAAGAAGATTGGCTTCAGCCACTTCTTCTACTGTGGGGATTGTTTTTTCTTTTTCGGTAACAGAAACAGTTTCCTTTACTGTTGTATCAGGCGCTGTAGTTTCACCGTTATTTTCTGTTTTACCGCAAGAGAATAACAACAGTAAAACACATAAAACCATCAGAACCGAAACAAGATTTTTAAATATTCTCATCTTTATTTTCTCCCTTCATGCCGGGTTTGTATGTTGATGAATAGGGGTTTTTGTTTTCTTTCGGCGGGTCAGGAATATTTCCGTTTCTCACAAGCCATGAAAAGACAATAGTTTTAACCGACACACCGAGAACCCACAATATCAGCGCACCGACAAACCAGAAAATTGATATCCTGAAAAAATAGTGTGCACCAAGCAAAAGCCATGCAGGAATTGTCCATTCAAGGTTGAATATGAGATTTATTAAAAGTGCCGAAAAAAATCCGCCGTTTACTTGTGGTCTTCTTTTCATGATTAAAAAATAATTCCTCCGGATAAGAATTCAAACAAATACCCAACATAATTCAATTACATTATATCTTTTTGAAAATCTTCGCACAATGTACTTTAGTACAATCTTTTCAAAAAAAGTTGAATTTTTTTGATTTTTTTGTATAAAATACTATTTTTTATGCTGTCACCAAGTTCACCTATACCTGCTTTAATAAGTCCCATATTTATTCTTTCGAAAATTGTTTATGAAATCATTTGAATGTAGAGTAGTAAGCTTATTCAAATTTTTTATATCAATTAACTTTATTCTCTGCACATTTTTTACAACATTATTAAATAAGTATTTACAATATCATTCTACTTGTTAAAACCCATTAAAGTAAGTAGCCCTAAAGGTTACTTTCTTCAAAAGAAGGCTACCTTTAGGGCTACCATGTCAAAATCATAGGGGTTAATTTGTGATATTTGCACAAACAATTATAAGCTTTCGGAAATTTTCTCTTTGCCATACGGCAGTATGCCTGCAGAGAAGAAATTTTGAATCCATTTCGCAAACATAAACGTGCATTGCGCACAAAAACGCCTGTGAGAATTAATCCCACAGGCGCTTTCAACTTAGTTTAAGTATTCAGGATTATAAGAAGTGTTATTATATAACACTTCTCATATTATTTTGGTTACCAGAGTGATGTTACAGATTTTGCATGTGCGTTCATCTTAGCAACGTCGATTGTATTGACCCTACCATCGCTGTTGATATCTGCACAATCAAATTCATAACCTGTAAGGAGTGTAACACTTCTTGCATGTGCGTTTGCGCGAGCAACGTCGATTGTGTTAACTTTTCCGTCGCCTGTAATATCCCCCTTAAGGTGAATCTTAAGGTCCTGAGTAACTGCTACACCATCAGCAACTACAACTGTGTATTCACGTGTTACGTGGTTTGTCTTAGAAACTATCAGTGTATAAGTACCATCTTCTATATTTTCAAACTCGTAAGTACCTGTAACAGCTGACTTCATAAGTGAACCAACAGCTTCTTCACTGCCCTCTTTGTAGAGTACAATAAATGTTGCCTGTGAATCAACTGCAAATGATACATAGTTACCGCTGATTGTTGTACCTGAACCGATTACGGGGATAGTCATTGCTGTACGCGAAAGTTCTTCACCACATACTGAGCAGTAAACAACGCTGTCGTATGAACCGGGAGTTGTTTCTGTTGCGGGAACTTCATTTTCCTTAACTGCATCTGCAGGTGTATGACCGAGTGCATCAATTGTGCCGCCGCCTGTTGTAACAACTTCACCGCATACTGTACAGTAAATTACTGTGCCGTATGAGCCGGGAGTTGTACATGTTGCAGGAGTTTCGTCTGTGATTACAGGTTCACCTTCTGTATGACCGAGAGCTTCAACATAGTCATGTTTTTCAGTTTCACCGCAGAGTGTACATGTGTATGTTGTGTAGCCTTCATCTGTACAGGTGGGATCTGTTACAACACCGTTTTCTTCATCCCATGTATGACCGAGAGCGCCTGAAGGTCTGGTAATTCTTTCAAGCTCTTCACCGCATACTGTGCAGTAATATACTTCATCGTAATAGCCTGTTTCTGTACAAGTAGCATCTATTACATTTTCAATTACGTATTCGCCTTTAACGTGTGCTTTGGGCTCCATCATAAGACGGACAATTGCAGTGCCGTCACTATATACCCAAACAATCTCAGGTTCTTTTCCGTTGATTGTTACTGTAATATCTTCTTCTGCTGCAAATTCATAGCCGGGAGCAACTGCAAGGTCAAACGATGCTGAATACCCCATAGAATAGTCTTCTACAAACACCTGACCTTCAGCAGGTGCAGTAGAGTTACCTACAAGCCATTCTGTATTTGTTACTGTGTACAATGCGCCTTCGGGAAGTGTATAAGCTTCGGGACGGCAATCACTGATAACATCTCCTACTGTGGGAGCTGTTACACCTGTGATTTCGATTTTATCGACTACTGTGTTTGCAGGTTTTTCGATTGTGAATTCAGGTGACTGTACCCACATGTATGAATATTCATCATAAACAGAGGGTTTGTCGTCTGCTGTATTCCAGTCAGCGCCGTCAACCGTTACAGGAAGAACTTCATTTGCATCGAACATATGAGTAGCACCTGCGTCATCGTCAACACGCACCTGAGTTACGATACGGTATGTGCCGTCAAGGAAGTAATCGCCGTCGAAATCCTGCCATTCGTCGCCAACCTTGATTTCCCATGAATAGGGATCACGATAAAGGAAATCTACTTCTTCACAGCCTTCACCCATTGTGTAAGTAATATCTTTATAGGGTGCGCCGTAAACAAGGATATCTTCAATATCTGTTGTTGCAGTAACTGATGTGATAACTTCACGGTCTGCAGGAAGAACATTTAC
>JAZOAY010000112.1:0-8136 GCA_045595725.1 Acutalibacteraceae bacterium
CTAAGTAAATAATAGAAAAGCAGAGTTGATTATAAAATCAACTCTGCTTTTTTACAATGTTCCGTTTAAAAATTCATCTCTGAACCAGATGTTATCAATTTCAAAACTTTTTCCGTCGAGGTAATTCAGTATACCGCCGTCAGTCTGAAAATCAAAAGTGAGCTTGTATGAACAAAGACATTGTTTTTTATATCCTTTTTCTTTATTCAGTCTGTTTGTACCGTATTTTCCGTCACCTAAAAGAGGATGTCCGATTGATGCGAAATGTGAACGTATCTGATGTGTTCTGCCTGTGAGCAGTTCAACTTCAACAAGGCTTAAATTTCCTTTTGTTTTAAGAACCTCATACTTTGTACGGATTTCCTTCTTGTTTTCTCCGCCTTTTTTAGAAACGGTAACAATATTTTTTGCTTCATCTTTTTCAAGATATCCATGAAGAATATCTTTTTTCTTTTTAGGGCAACCGTGAACAATAAGGCAGTAATACTTGTGAAGTTCTCTGTCTTTCATTTTCTGATTTAGAATACGGAGTGACTCTGCGTTCTTTGCTGCAATCACTATACCGCTTGTGTTTCGGTCAATTCTGTTTACGAGTGAGGGAGTAAATGAATTTTCTTCATCGGGATGAAACTCGCCTTTTTCGTAAAGATAACGCTTTATACGGGTAATGAGAGTGTCGTTATATTCTCTGTCATCGGGGTGGCAGAGAAGCCCTGCGCTCTTGTTTAAAAGCATAATATTCTCGTCTTCGTAAACGATGTCAATTTTCTTTGAAGCAGACATGAAATCATATCTTGTTTCACTTTTTTCAAAAAATTCATCATTTATGTAAAGGTCAACAATGTCACCTGTGCTGAGCCTTGTGGAAATCTCGGCTCTTTTGGAATTGACCTTTATTCTTTTTGTTCTTATGTATTTGTACATGAGGCTTTTAGGTAGGTTGGGAAAACTTTTCGTAAGAAATTTATCAAGCCTCTGGTTTGAATCATTTGGTTTTATGGTGAAACTTTTCATCAGAACATCCTTTTCACAAGTGAGGGGATACACTCCTCAAATTTTACGCTGTACCAGTGGTTTTCTTTGTCAGGAGCGGTGTTGAGTATACATTCAACAACGAAATCTGTTGCCATGCATATTGCTTCTTTAACTGAAAAACCTTTTACAAGGGCAGAAGAACAGACAGATGCAAATACGTCACCTGTACCGTGAAAAGTGTCATTTATTCTTTCGCGGAAATATTCGGTGAATTCGTCTTTTTCACTCTCATAAGCAAAAACACCAAGCTTATCACCACGTCTGACGCCTGTGATAATAACGGTTTTTGCACCGAGAGAAGAGAGCTTTTTCAGCATTTCACGTATTTCATCTCCTGAAAAATCTTCTCTGTAATCAATTCCCAATAAATAGGAAACTTCTGTCAGATTAGGTGCAATAACATCGGCTTTTTTTACAAGAGAGACCATTTCTTTTGCGAAACTTTCATCAAATCCTGTATAAAGTTTTCCGTGGTCACCCATAACAGGGTCAATAAAAACAAGTGTGGTTTCTTTTTTGAAATCATCAATAAAATCAGAAACAATTTTAAGCTGTTCTTTTGAGCCAAGGTAACCTGTGTAAATACCGTCAAAGGGAAGATTGAGGCTTTTCCAATGTTCGGCAATGGGTGTAATTTCTTTTGTCAGATCATGAATTGTAAAACCCTCAAAACCGCCTGTGTGAGTTGAAAGAACGGCAGTAGGAATCGGACAGGCTTCTACACCGCAGGCTGAAATAATGGGCAGAGCTACGGTGAGTGAGCATTTTCCGAAGCATGAAATATCCTGAATTGTAACTATCCTTTTCAAAATGATTACCTCTTAAATAACATCTAAAATAAATCCGTTTTCTTTAACGTAATTGATAACAGGTGAATTTTTTTCACAGAGAATTTTTAAAGAACTGTTGCAGCTTTCGCAGATGTTTTCTCCGATTTCTGTTTTATCGGAAAGGAAAGTAAGCTTTTCAAGACTGTCACAGCGTGAGAAAACACCGTCACCTATAATTTTTACATTTTCACTTACTGTAAACTCAGTTATCATCTGACAGTTTGCAAAAGCAAAACTGCCGATTTCTTCAAGGTCTTCGTTCAGAGTGATTTTTTTAAGGCTGAGACATGAGTCAAAAGCACTTGTGCCGATTGTCCTGATATTCTTACTCATGTTGACAGATGTAATTGAAGAATTGATAAAACCATATTCGCCGATTTCTTCGACACTTTCAGGGAATGTAACTTCTTTTAAGAAGAAGTTATCGTAAAATGCCGAGACAACACGAACATCTTCAGGTACAGTAACTTTTTCATCATTCCCGTTATAGCAGATAAGAATATTTTCACCGGCAATAACAAACTCATCTTTCTGTGCTGAAAGCCACTTCGTACCCTCAAAAGCACCACCGCCGATTGATGAAACACCGTTAGGAATTGCAAACCCTTCAAGTTTTTGGCAGTCTGCAAAAGCAAAACCGCCGATAAATTTAAGACCGAGGGGCAGTCGGATATTTTCAAGACTTATGCAACCGAAAAATGCGTGAGACCCGATTTTATAAAGATTTTCAGAAAGAGAAATTTTTGTCGTGCTGAGTGAACCGTAAAATGCACCGTCACCGATTTCAACAACCGTGTCAGGGATATCTATACTTTTCACCCACCCCATGTCGCGGAATGCATCATTGCCGATTGCTTTTACGTCTTTATCCGCTATAGTTTCAGGTATTATGATATCGTCAGGGGCATCTGCAATACCGGTGATAATTATGTAATCCTCATATTCGTCATATCTGAATGACGTTTTTTCATCAACTTTTGAAGCAATAAATTCTGAAGTTTTCAGCGGTGAAGAGGGCTTTGTGTTGTTACTGCATGAAAAAAGGCAGAAAACAACACAAACAACAGATATTAATGCGATTATTTTTTTAAACATCTTAAAAACACCTCAGGTAAAGAATGAATCAAAAAACTTTCCTTTTTTTCTTTGCCTTACATCACAGGAACAAGGGGGAGGACAATATTTTACAAGTATTGTATCCTCTCCGATAACACAGATGTCATTCCAGCAGATTTTTATGTCAGCAGTTCTGCCGAAAAGACCAAAACATTTTGCCTGTCCGTAAATAACAATTGCTATAACACAGCCTGTGCATGTGTCAATTTCCACATCGTTGACACAGCCGAGTCTTGTGCCGTCAGCGTTGTTGATAACTTCTTTGTACCTTAAATCTGTTACACAGCAGTTCATAAATAAACACCTCGTAACAAATTTATGAAATTACATTACATTATATCACAAAAATAAACAGGGTGCAACATCTTAGTATGCTATTGCAAAATAACATAAAATTTGGTATAATCTAAATATCTATAACTCAGGGAGGGATTTCGGAGTGAAATTGAAGGATAAAATTTTCGGTTTACTCAGTAATGTGAAAAAGTATTGGAATACACCGATGGAAGGAAGATATGTGCCTTTTAAAGAAATCGCAGCATATTCAGGCGGCGGTATCGGCGCATATATGATTATTACAATCGGTTCAGCCTGCATTCTCGGTACAGGTAACACGCTTATTTCAAGCACGTTGGGTGTTGACGCTCTTGATATGTATGTAATGTACGTTATGGCAGTTGTTGCAAACGTTTTCCTTACAGCCATCAGAGCAAATATTATTGATAACACCCGTAATAAAGCAGGTAAATACAGACCGTACATAGTAACAATGGCAATTCCCACAGCAATTATTGCAGTGACCATGGTCTGGTTCCCTTATGACAAAGTCGGTGCAATGCTTCCTGACGGAATGATTTTTGGCGAAAGTTACGCTTATGTACTTAAATGTGCAATTATAATGTTCCTTAACCTTGCGCTTCACTTTGTATACTATTTCTTTTACGACGGATACGAAAACCTTATCCATGTTATTTCCCCGAATACTCAGGAACGTGCGGATGTGGCATCAGTCAAGAGTGTTGTTTATTCATTAGCTCCTACAGTTGTTAACCTTGTAACACCTCTTGTTGCATCAAATATTTTCCATACAAACATGACAGACATCCGCGTTTACAGACTTATTTATCCCATTCTTGCAATAGGCGGTATTCTGCTCTGTATTGTTGTTTACAAAAACACCGAAGAGAAAATCGTTCAGGCAAGAACTCATGTTCAGAAAATCAGATTTGTTGATGCTTTCAGAGAAGTTGCCAAAAACAAGTATTTCTGGATTATTGCTCTTGCAGGTTGGATAGGTTTCCTTGAAAGTTCTTTCCTCAATATTATGTACTGGCTTTATAACTATGGCGGTGCATGTTCAGGTAATGCCTACGGTATCATTACAACCGTTTACGGAAATGCCTCACTTTGGGGAATGCTCCTTGCACCTTTCTGTATCAGAAAATGGGGTAAAAAGGCAGTACTCGTTACAACAAATATTTTTAACGTTGTGTTTATTCTCTGCATGCTTCCCATTACTCAGGAACTGAACGGTGCTACAATATGGCTTATTCTCTGCTGTATGTACATGAACGCCTTCATGGGTTCTTTTGCACATATTCTCAATCCTGCAATTCAGGCAGATATCAGAGACTATCAGCAGTATAAATCAGGCGAGAGAATTGACGGAACATTTGCTACAGTTACTACAATCGGTACGCTTATTTCTCTTGTGACATCATCTGTTCTTCCTGCTATTTATGAAAAAGGCGGTATCACAAAAGAAAACGCTGCAATCGTTACGAAAGACCCTGAAATTCTCAACCGTGTAATTGACGGAAAAACTGTAGGTCAGATTCTTGCTGAACAGTTTGAAAAAGGCCAGGATAACTATACAAACTCTTACTCAGCATTATATGACCCTGATATTCTTCTTCCTCTTCTTCAGGTTCTTATACTTTTCTCAGCATTCGGTGCATTGATGAATGTAATTCCTTATTTCTGGTATGATTTCAACGAGAAAAAGCAGAAATCAGTTATCAGAGTTCTTAAAGTCCGCGCATTATTTGAAGATTTCGGTAACGGAGTTCTCAAAGACAAAGACCTTACGGAAACTGTTGAGCTTATTCAGAATGCGAAAGAAATGTCATTAAAAACACCTAAAACAGTTGACAAAAAATCATATAAAACCGTTTCGGGCAAGGAAGAGAAAAAAGAAGCAAAGAGAATGTATAAAGCAGACATGGAATACAATGATGAAATTGAAATTTCAAAGTTTGTATGCGATGAACTTGATAAATTCTCAAGCCCTGTTTACTCAGGTCTTGTGCCTCAGTGGAAAGCCATTTACAGTGAAGGTCTTCAGGGACTTCTTCATATGAATATGAGTGAAATCAATGAAGAAATCAGAAATGCCAAGGCTATGCCCAAAACAAATCCTGTTGAGAAAGAAGCTCGTTCTCTTGCGCTTGAAACTGCCAAGAAGAAAAAATATGCTTATGCAATGATTAAAAAGCACTATGCAAAAGGTGAAGTTTTCGAAAAACCTGATTATAACGTTATCCAGAGTTACTATGAAAGAGAAGATGCAATTGACGTTGAAATAAAAGCACTTTATCAGTCACTTGCTGATGCAAAAAAATCAGGAACTCATGTTGATAAGGCAGATTTCAAAACAAAAATCAATGAACTTAAAGCAGAGAAAAAATCTCTCAAGGCAAAAGAAAAAGCAGAGTCAGACAGAATTACAAACTTCTCAGTTGCTGCAAAACCTTATCTTGATGCAGAAAAAATGCTTGTGCAGATGGAAAATTATTCTCACCTTGATGATATTTTCTCAATGTACGAAGAAGCAAAGGCACGCGTATAATAATTTATTTAAATTTTAATTTTCTTTGAAAATCGGCTTGTCGGAATTCCGTTAAAGCCGGTTTTTCTTTTTGGGTAAAAGTAATTTTTAAACCTGTAATTAGTTTTATTTTTTTACAAATTTTTGTACATAATATTTTTGCATTACTCACACACAATAACTTTGCAAACGCAAAAACACAGCAAAGGAGTTGAAAATAATTATGTCAAGAAGCAATAACTCAAAGAGCATGGTACCCGAAGCAAGAGAAGCTCTCAACCGTTTTAAGATGGAAGCTGCAAGCGAAGTAGGTGTTAACCTTAAACAGGGTTACAATGGTGACCTCACATCTCGTGAAGCAGGTTCAGTAGGCGGTCAGATGGTTAAAAAGATGATCAGATCATACGAAGAAAACATGAGATAACTTCATCTTTTACAAAAGAGTTGCATTTATAACATGCAACTCTTTTTATAAAAATCAAAAAAGCATTGTCAATATTTTTTATGTGTGATACAATAGAAAAAAGGCGGTGTACATAATGGAAACTAAAGATAAACTTAAATTGGCGGCAGAAGAACTGACAGCTGAACTTATTTCTGCTCTGGCAAATGCAGGTAAAGAATTAGGGCTGGGTGATGAAGCAGCTGAAATTGCTGCGCAGACTGTTCTCGGCAGTGCTGAACTTATAAAGAAAAGCGGCATTCATCCCATTGAACTTGCAGACAGAGTCTGTTCTCCCGGCGGTACAACTATAGAAGGACTTCTCAGTCTGAAAAAAGATGGTTTTGAAAGTGTAATTACAAAATTGGTTGAAGAAAAAATGGGGTGTGAATAATGCTCGAGATTATCAGATTCTTTGCAGCAATTCTTCTGGCTCTGGGAATTATTCAGGCACCTGTTGCGGAATATACTCCACTTGAAGACAGAATATATACAGATGAAGAACTGAATATCTCTCCCGACAGTTCAAAGTACATAAAAATTCATGCTATTGACGGGAGAAAAGATATTTATGCGCCTTCTGAGGGTGAAAGTTTTGGTTACAGATACGGTCCTACTATTCTCATAAATGCAGACGGAAGTATTGATGCTTACTTTGCAGCACCGGGAGCAGTAGGTGAATGGGACTGGATAATGTACCGTCATTCACCAGATGGCGGTGAAACATGGACTGACGAAAAAGCAGTAATAAAGCCTACTGCAGAATCTGCCGATTTCTATTCATGCTGTGACCCCGGTGTAGTTAAAATCGGTGAATACTATTACCTTGGCTACACCTCCACAACGAACAAAGACGGTGTTGACAATAACGTTTTTGTGTCAAGAAGTAAAAATCCCGATGGTCCGTTTGAAAAATGGAACGGTAATGGTTGGGGTGGAAAACCTGAACCTATTGTTGATTATACAGGTGATGTTTCTGCTTTCGGTGCAGGTGAACCTTCTTTTATTGTAAAAGGTGAAAAGCTCTATATTTATTATACATGGAAAGATGTTGGTGTTAATCAGACACGTGTTGCCATTGCAGATGCAAATAGTGATAACTGGCCTGCAACAATGGAATATAAAGGTGTTGCAATCGACTATAAAAACTACATGTCCGCTGACTCTGCAGATGTGAAATATGTTGAAGATTTCGGAAAATTTGTGGCAATAAACACAATTGAAAGATTTACAACAAACAGTTTTATCGGATGTTTTGTTTCAGATGACGGAATTACTTTCAGTGAGTCATGTGTTGTTAAAGAAAACATCAGCCATTGCTGCCACAATGCAGGTATTTCATCACGTCCCAACGGACACATAAGACTTGATGACGGAGTTTATCTTGCCTACGCTTATGGTGATATTTGGGCATATTGGTCAACAAGAATGAACAAAGTCAGCATAACACTTGCAGATGCTCCTGATTATTCAGAACTTGAAAAAGAAAATCTGAAAATGCCTATTACTCCCGAAAAGAAAAGTTGGTATGTAAATTATATAGGCATTACGACTGAACAACAGGTTTACGAGGTTTCGCTTACAGGCAAGAAAACAAAGATTGACGTGTGCAAAGCAGATAAAGATTTTATTCTTAAAAACATTAGATGTGATGTAACATTTACGGAATTTGATGAAAATGTCATAACTTTTGACGGAATGAAAATTGTCCCCAAAGCAAAGGGTGAAACTTTTGTTACTGTCAACTGGAAAGGCTTTGAGGATGATTTCCTTGTCCGCGTTTATTAAAAATTAAAGAAAATCAGTCTGTCGTATTTGTTTTTTGACAGGCTGATTTTTTATAATATATATTTTTATGAAATAATTTAACAAAAATGTGTTTTTAT
>JAZOAY010000113.1:0-2728 GCA_045595725.1 Acutalibacteraceae bacterium
GAAATTATTTGAAGCATCAAAAATCACTGCATTACCCTGTCTGTTTGTAACAATAGGATATCCGTTTCTGTCAAGGATTTCGCCACGGGTGGATTTCACTGTAACAGAACGGGAAGAAACACTTTTTCCCGCATCTGCATAATCGTCAGCATGAACTATCTGGAAATATCCGAATCTGATTATGAATATAAAAAATATAAAAGCAAAAATGCCGAGAACCGCATAGTCCCTCTTGCTGAAATTTCTCACCGTGACACCTCCCTTCAACTTAAAAACTGTCAATTATATTCTGAATGCTTTTTCAATTGGCCTGATTATTAAATAAATTATGATTCCCACAATGACTGTGTAAATGCAGGACAGGAAGTAAAAGGAGAAATACGCTCCCCCTGAGCCTTGTGAATGCGGGATGAAAACAAATAAAAACCAATAAAAAGTGTTATGAATAAATGTTGTTGCAAAAGTCATCACCATTGAGCCGAAAAGAGTATTTCTTACTCTTCTTCGGACCAGCATCGAAATGAAGAAGGTTGCAATACACAAAACAAGTGAATGATAAAAATGTCCTTCCGATGCAGTTGCATCCCAGAGCAAACCTGCAATGAGCCCGAAAACGAGACTTACAACCTCGCTCTCAAACATTGAAATTGAAACTACAACCGGTATGAGAAGCATGGCACTGGCTGAAAACATCCGGGGCATTACACCCGGAGTATTCTGTAAAACAGCAGACAGAACAATGATAAAACCGAGAATGAATCTCTTGATATAAATTGGTAGGTTTTCTTTTATCATTATTCTTCACCACCTTTTTAACTGTCTCTCAGTTTAATCTGTTGTAGTAACACCTTGTCCGTCAAAACTTTTTATAACAAAAACATCCTGCAGGTCAGTAATTTTTACACCGGGATTTATTACAGCATAGACGGAAACTGTCTGTGTATCGTTGAGAACTTCCTCAACTGTTCCGATAATCAGGTCTTTCGGATAAATTCCGCCGATGCCTGATGTGCAGATAACTGAACCGCCTGTGATTGATGTGGTCTTTTTAAGACCGGGGAGCATACATTTGCCATCTGCAGAAAGTGAATTTGTTGTTGTGACGTAGCCGTACTCACGGCTCTGTATATCATAAGCACCTGCGTTGACCTCGGGATCAAGAACAGTTTTTACAACTGCAGTATTAAGCTTGACACTTGACACAACACCAACCAGATATTTACCGTAAATTACAGGGTCGTTAACCTTTACCCCCGCAGTAGAACCCTTTGCAATTACAAAGGAATAATACATATCTGCTGAGTCCCTTGCAATAATTGAGGCTGACTCAAATTCAAAATCAGGATTTTCCTCTTTGATTTCCAGGAACTCCTCGTATACCGCCAGCTTCTGTTTTGCCTGCTCATATTCCACAAGCTGCACCTGATACTTTTCTATCTGCTCTTCAAGCTCCTCGATTTTCTCTCTGTAAGATGTAGAAGAGCGGAAGTTTATTGCGAAATCTCCCATTTTTTCAGAAACATATGTGGAAAACCTTTCAACAGGTGAAAAAGCTGCACTTAAAACAGATGCTATAGGCGAGGTGCCATTATGGGAAACTGCTGCAAAAACAGTTCCCACAAGAAGTGCCGCAACAACACAGGCAAGGATTTTAAATTTTTTGCTTTTAAAAAATTCTACCATTGTCCTGTTCCTTTCAGAATAATTTAAAAATTAAAGAGCATTTGATTCAAGGCTGATACCTGTTCCGTTTACAACGCAGTCAAGAGGATTTTCTGCTATGTGTACAGGCATTTTTGTTTCGATGGCAATAAGCTTATCAAGACCTCTGAGAAGTGCACCGCCACCTGTGAGCATAATACCGTTATCAATAATGTCAGATGCAAGCTCTGGAGGAGTTTTTTCAAGAGTTGAGCGGATTGCTTCAACAATAAGGCTTACAGAATCTGCAAGAGCTTCTCTGATTTCGTCTGCTGAAATTTCAATAAGCTTGGGAAGTCCATCAATCTGGCTTCTGCCCTTAACTGTCATTGTGCCCTCATTTTCATAAGGATAAGCAGAGCCGATGTTGATTTTGATTTCTTCCGCAGTTCTCTCGCCGATGAGAACATTATATTTCTTTCTGATGTGTGCAATAATAGCCTCGTCAAGCTTGTCTCCTGCACATCTTGCTGAGCGTGATGTTACAATGTCACCGAGAGAAATTACCGCAACTTCTGCAGTACCTCCGCCGATATCAACAACAAGACTTCCCTTTGCTTCTCTTACAGGAAGTCCTGCACCGATAGCCGCTGCCATAGGCTCTTCAATAAGACTTACATATCTTGCGCCTGCGCTTCTTGCAGCATCATGAACAGCACGTCTCTCGACACTTGTAACACCCGAAGGAATACAGATTCTTACCTTTGCTCTTGAGAAAGGTGAACCGCTGATTGCTCTGCGGATAAATTCCTTAAGCATATCTGATGTGATATCAAAGTCTGCAATGACGCCGTCTTTGAGAGGACGCACTGCAACGATTGAACCGGGTGTTCTGCCTATCATTTCTTTAGCTTCAGTTCCTACAGCCACAACCTTGGGCGGATTTGAACGCTCGTCAACTGCAACAACAGAAGGCTCTCTTATTACTATTCCCTTTCCCTTGACAAAAACAAGTGTGTTGGCAGTACCGAGATCTATTCCTACTTCCTGTGTAAATAACATATCTATTCTCCTTTTCTGAACTTGA
>JAZOAY010000114.1:0-7012 GCA_045595725.1 Acutalibacteraceae bacterium
AGTTTGTTGAAAAACCGGATGAGAAAGAAGAATAATTAAATGTTAGCATTGCTGTCTGTTATATACTGACGGCAATGCTTTTGTTTGTTTTTGCTTGTGAGAGTGAGAAATTATTAAGATATAAGGTGATTTTTTGAACCGTGATATTTTTTACCGGAACGAAATTGAATTAGCACAATCGACTTTTAAATCTGATTATTCTGATTTTGTGATAATCGGAGATGAAGGCAATTATCTTTTTGACGTTCTGAGTGATATTTTTAAAAAATTTTCTGAGGGCAGTTTCAGAAAAACATGTGTTATCAGTGTTCTTTACGGCTCAGATGACAAAGAAAATGTTCTGAAAAAAACATCTGAGGCAGTTTCTCGGAATAACTGTGAGAGATGTGTAATTTGTGATGAAAACACGTTGGATATTTCCGAAAACGGTTATTATATTGCCGAGCGTGAATATATGCTTCTTGCCGATAAAACTTTAACCGAAGCAGTAAAAAATATTTCTGATAAAGTTTCAACAGTTTTTCTGGTAAGTGATGAAATTATCGGTCCGGGACTTGAATTAAAAGATAAATTTTGTTTTGCTGATAATAAAATTGAGATATGGGATGCGGATTGTAAAACCACTTACGGTTACACATATATTCGCGACATTGCTGCTTCAATTTTCATGGCAATAAGCAAACTTGATGAGAAAAATGTTTATAACGTTTCATCTTTTGCGGTTTCGGATTGTGAATTCAAACAGCAAATTCATCGCATTTTCCGTGAAAAGTTTTATCTGCAAAGTTCACTTTCTCCGTGCAATGACAAAAAAATCAAGGCACTCAGTCCGTTGAAAATTAAATCAAAAGGTTTCGTTGAAACTAAAATTGAAACAGCCCTATATCTGACTGTTTCTTCACATTTCTGTTATGAACATGATTATAGTAAAAACCTTACTCAGTATTGTTCAAAACTCGATATTCTAAAAAAAACTGAACTTGAAATACTTGAAGAAATTGACCGTATCTGTAAAAAAAACAACATCAGATATTTTCTTACAGGCGGAAGCTTGCTGGGGGCGGTGAGATACGGCAGAAGTATTCCATGGGATGATGACCTTGACATAGGCATGTTGAGAGCAGATTTTGAAAAATTCAGAAAAATCTGTCCGCAGGAAATTGATATAAATAAATTTGCCTACGCTTCTTATACCACAGAAGAAAACTGTCACTATCTTTTTGACAAAATCAGGCTTAAAAATACATATTTCTCAACAGGTTTTTCTGCACAGTATAAAATTCAGGACGGAGTTTTTGTAGATATATTTGTATATGATACAACATCTCCATCTCCAAAAAAACAAAAATTACATATTAATCTTGTTAAAACTGCAATCCGTTTCCTGAATATGAAATGGACAGGCAGGGCAGATAAAACGATGAACGGATATTTGTTTTCACGTGTGTCAATGCCTTTTATAAAAATGTTACCGTTTAAAATGATTCATAGGTTCTCTGATAAGATGCTGATGTTCTATAACAAGCAAAATTCAGATTATCTTATTGACGGGACAGGCCTCAATATTAACAGAGGAGCATTCAGAAAAGAATTGCTTGAAAATTTAACTGAAATGAGTTTTGAGGGGATGACTGTTCCTGTTCCTCAGAATTATGACGGATTTTTAAAACACGTATACGGGGAGAATTATCTTGAAGAACCTGCACTTTTCAGACGGTCAGGCACACACGATTTTGTCCGCCTTGATTTAGGTGAATACATTGATGAAAATTTAATTTTTGCTGATGAACAGAGCCTTGATGGCGAACTTTATTGATGTTATAAAAAGCAAAAAGTGTATATAATATCTGTTTCAGTAAAAATTAACTTTACAATGAATAAAAACATTAAAGAAATATAAACAATTTTTTGAAAATGTATTGCTGTTTTCGAAGAAAAAATATATAATATCCAGAGAACATAAAAGTAAAGGAGTTTTATTATGTCAGAAAAATTAAAACTTGACATTAAAAAGACCATACTTATCGGTTTTGGTTTTATGTCAACCTCAATAGCATGGGCAATTTATGACCCCTATATTACAAAAATTCTCAATGCAGTTCTCACGAGTAATGCAACTATCAATGCATGGAGTGCTGAACTTATGGAAAAATTCCCTGCATTGCTTGAATTTTCAAAAGCACAGGGTAACGCAGGTTTCTCACTTGTTCCCTTGTTTATCGGTATCATTATGACTTTTGATAACATCTTCGGTGTTATTTTCCAGCCCACATTTGGTAAACTTTCTGACAGATGTCACTCAAAGTACGGCAAACGCAGACCGTTTATTTTCCTCGGTGCACCTATTTCTGCACTTATTTTTGCATTGATTCCCGTTGTGTTCCTTTCAAACGGAAGTCTTCCGCTTCTTATGACAACTGTTATACTTTTCGTTTTCACAATGTCTTTGTGGAGAGCTCCTGTTGTTGCTCTTATGCCTGACCTTACTCCCTCAGAACTGAGAAGTGAAGGCAACGCAATTATCAACCTTTGCGGTGGTGCAGGCAGCCTTGTAGGTATGATAGCAGGCACAATCATTACTCTTATATTCAATGCAATTTACGGCAAGGGAACATTCGATGAAACTGCAACATACCCTTATGTTTTCCTTATCGGTTCAGTTGTTATGGTAATTGCAGTATTTGTTCTTCGCTTTGGAGTTCATGAACCTGACAGCAGACTTAAAGCAGTTGCTGATAAGAAAGAAGCTGAGGCTATTGCTAAAGCTCAGCAGGAAGAAAAAGCACGTCTTAAGGCAAATAAACTTTCAAAAGGTGAAAGAGTCAGCCTTGTATTTATGCTTGCAGGTCTGTTCTTCCTTTTCTGCGGTTCAAATGCTATCACAACATTCTTTGCTCTTTTTGCAGAAGAAGTTCTTCACAAAACTACTGCTGAAGCAACGTTCCTCATGGCTGTATTTGCGGTTTGCTCAATGGCAGCAGCAATTCCTGCAGGTAAACTCGGTAAAAAGATTGGCAGAAAGAAGACAATCCTTATCGGTCTCGGTCTTTTCTCAACATTATCACTTGTTTATTTCTTCAAAGACAGTCCTGCCCTCAATTGGATGATATGGATTCTCCTTGTTATCGGTGGTGCAGCAAACATGCTCATTACTGTTAACACACTTCCACTTGTTCTTGAAATCGGCGGTCAGGAAAAAATCGGTACATTTACAGGTTATTATTATACTGCAACATTCTCTGCACAGATTGCAGCGCCTATCGTATTCGGTATTTTCCGTATGTTCTCAGGAACTTACAGCACACTCTTTGTTTTCAGCCCCATTGCATTTGTAATTTCATTCCTCAGCATCTGCTTTGTAAAACACGGTGAAGCAATTCCCGATGAACTTATTAAAGAAGCGGAGATGTCAGATGACTGATTTGACTGTTAATGCAACACCCAAGTTCTTTTTTGAGCGTTTAATTGATATTACAATTGATGACCTAAAAAAAATGAACATCAAAGCACTATCAATTGACCTGGATAATACATCCGTTTACGATTGTACCATGACTCCGATAAAAGGAGTGAAGTCTTGGTTGAAAAAAGTAAAAGAAGCAGGCTTTAAAATATCCTTCGTTTCCAATTCTTTTGAATTGAGAGCAAAATGGATGGGTAAGATATTTGATTGTCCCTCTTACGGTCCTGCTGAAAAGCCTGATACTAAAATGATAGTTATGGCGGCTGAGAAAATGGGAGTAAAAATCCATGAAATGGCACTTATCGGTGACAGACTTTTTACTGACATTTTAGGTGCTAATAACAGCGGTGCAGTTTCCGTATATGTCAAGCCTTATAAAAAGGAAATTATGATTCCTTTTTATTGGAAAAAGGCAAGGCAGGATGAAATTGAATACCTTAAAAAAATCAATATAAACAGAGATTTGAAAACTATATATTATAAGTGATTTACAGCGGTTGTGCAGTTGCATGACCGCTGAAATTTTATTAATTTATTATAGTTTTTCCTTGCTTTAAGCGTACAAATGTGCTATAATATCTTGATATAATAACGATAATTATGTCTTGAGGCGTTTTGAATGATAATTTTAGGTATTGACCCGGGTTATGCAATTGTGGGTTACGGTGTAATTGAATATGTTAACAATCACTTCAGAGTGCTTGAATACTCCGCAATAACCACTCCTGCGGGTATGCCTTTTAACAGAAGACTCGAAGTGATTTATGACGCTGTTGAAGAAATAATCAAGCGGACTCATCCTGATGCGTTGTCAATTGAAAAACTGTTTTTTAATTCAAACCAGAAAACGGTTATTGATGTAGGTCAGGCAAGAGGAGTAATTATGCTTGCGGCACAGAAAAACCGTCTGCCTGCATTTGAATATACACCTTTGCAGGTAAAACAAAGTGTTGTCGGTTACGGACGTGCAGAAAAAAAACAGGTTCAGGAAATGACAAGAATGATTTTGCATCTTGAAAAAATCCCGAAGCCCGATGATGTAGCTGATGCCCTTGCAATGGCAATCTGTCATGCACACGCTCACGGTTCATTACTTGGTAAACTCAGATAAAAGGTTGTGATTTTTTGTATTACAGTTTAAGAGGAAAACTTATTTTTTCTGATGAAACCTCTTTTGCCGTCGAATGCGGCGGTGTAGGATACATGTGTTTTTCAACAGCAAATACATTGAAAAAATTACCTAAAACAGGCGAAGAAGTTTTCGTTTTCACTTACCTTAATGTGCGTGAAGATGCAATGGATTTGTTTGCTTTCCACGATAAAAAAGAACTTGAATGTTTCAAGCAGCTTATATCTGTTTCGGGAGTCGGTCCTAAGGCGGCACTTGCAATTCTGTCCCGTCTCAGTCCTGAAGCACTTGCAGCAAGTGTTGCGGTAGGTGACGTCAAAGCCATTACTCAGGCTCAGGGCGTTGGTCCGAAACTTGCACAGAGAGTTGTCCTTGAACTTAAAAATAAACTTAAAATTGACCTTGAAGAAGCAGTCGGCATTCTCAAGGAAGAAGATGTTGTATCTTCACAGTCTGCTGGAAATATTGGTGAAGCAGCTGCTGCACTTGTTTCTCTCGGATACACAAGAAGTGAAGCACAGAATGCACTTAAAGGTGCAGATGCATCTCTTTCAACAGAAGAACTCATTAAAGTCGGTCTTAAGAAACTTATGTCTTGAGCATGAAAGGTGAACAGCAATGGATACAGATTTTGAAAACAGAATTGTAACTCCTGATTATTCTCCTGAGGATGTTGACCTTGAATTGTCACTCAGACCGAGAAGTCTCGATGATTACATCGGTCAGGAAAAAGTAAAAGAAAACTTAAAAATATATATTGAAGCAGCTAAAAAGAGAAATGAGGCACTTGACCACGTTCTTCTTTACGGACCTCCCGGACTTGGTAAAACAACACTTGCGGGGATTATCGCAAATGAAATGGGAGTTAACTTCCGTGTAACATCAGGTCCTGCGATTGAAAAACCCGGTGACCTTGCAGCACTTCTTACCAACCTGAACGAAGGCGATGTTTTATTCATTGACGAAATTCACCGCTTATCACGTGCAGTTGAAGAAGTTCTTTATCCTGCAATGGAAGATAATGCACTTGATATTATTATCGGCAAAGGTCCGTCAGCTCGTTCAATCAGACTTGATTTGCCCCATTTTACATTGGTTGGTGCAACAACGCGTGCAGGTCAGCTTTCAGCACCTTTACGTGACAGATTCGGAGTAGTTCTCCGTCTTGAATTATATTCTCCTGAAGAATTGGGTAAAATAGTCACAAGAAGTGCTAATATCCTCGGTATTGGCATAGAAAATGAAGGAGCATTGGAAATTGCCTCCCGTTCGAGAGGTACTCCCCGAATTGCAAACAGACTCCTGAAACGTTCTCGTGACTTTGCCGAAGTTGTAGGTAACGGTACAATTTCTTCAGACAGTGCAAATCTTGCTTTGTCAAGAATGGAAATTGATAAACTTGGTCTTGATAACATTGACAGGTTGTTGCTGACATCAATGATCAGAAACTACAACGGCGGACCTGTAGGTCTTGAAACTATTGCAGCCACAATCGGTGAAGAATCTGTTACAATTGAAGACGTTTACGAGCCGTACCTTCTGCAACTCGGGTTTATAAGTAAAACTCCCAGAGGCAGAGTGGTTACTCCTGCAGGATACAACCATTTAGGAATTCCAATGCCCGGTCAACAACAAATGATGATGTGATTGGAGTTTTTAATTATGGGAAGATTGTTCGGTACAGACGGAGCAAGAGGAATTGCAAACCTTGATTTGACGTGTGAACTTGCAATGCAGATTGGCAGAGGGGCAGCAATGGTACTTTCTGCTGATAAAAAAAGACCAAAAGTAATGATTGGAATGGATACAAGAATTTCTTCGGAAATGCTTGAAGCGTCAATTACCGCAGGCTTATGTTCGGTAGGTGCAGATGTACTTCTTCTGGGGGTTGTACCAACTCCGGCAGTAGCGTATCTTGTAAGAAAATACAGATATGATGCAGGAATAATGATTTCTGCTTCCCATAATCCTTTTGAATATAACGGAATTAAGATTTTTAAATCTGACGGGTATAAATTGCCCGATAGCCTTGAAGAAAAAATTGAATCAATTATTCTTGACGATACCATGGCTTTTCCTGTGTTGACAGGAGCTGACATCGGCAGAGCAGAGCGTTCTGAATTTGCAATATTCGATTATATTGCATACCTTGAAACGACGGTTGACTGTGATTTTGAGGGTATGAATATTGCAATTGACTGTGCAAACGGTTCAGCCTCAGTTACTGCACCTAAGATGTTCAGACGGCTGGGTGTCAACTGTCATGTGATTTGTGCAGAACCTGACGGAATAAATATAAATCATGATTGCGGTTCGACACATCTTGAAAACCTAATTGATTATGTAAAAAAACATCCTGAATGTCAGCTTGGTCTTGCTTTTGACGGTGACGCAGACAGATTCCTTGCTGTTGATGAAAA
>JAZOAY010000115.1:0-2584 GCA_045595725.1 Acutalibacteraceae bacterium
CTTTTCAGTGTTGTCTGTAAGGCAGGTAACAACAGCATTAAGAAAGCTTGCACCAAGGTCAGGGAGAGGTAATTCTTCGCCTTTTTGTTTTGCGTTGTGTATCAGGTTGATAACAGAAGTTTTCAGCCCTGAAAAACTGAAGTCAAGTTCACTTCCGTCAACACGGGGGCGTGGGAATTTGTAAGCCGTACGGTTGCCGTCTTTTGCGATTTTGTCAAGATTCAGACCACCGGGGTAGTTAAGTCCCATTGTGCGTGCCGCTTTATCAAGTGCTTCGCCTGCAGCATCGTCACGTGTTCTGCCCACGATTTCAAAATCAGTATAGCTTTTTACGTTTATCATGTGAGTGTGACCGCCTGAAACCACAAGGCAGAAGAAAGGTGGCTCAAGCTCGGGAAATGTAAGATAGTTCGCAGCAATATGTGAGCGCAGATGATGTACGGGGATCAGAGGCAGTCCCGATGAAAGTGCAAGACCTTTTGCAAAGTTTACACCTACCAGGAGTGCACCGATAAGTCCCGGCGCATAAGTGACCGCAATTGCGTCAATGTCCTTGATTGTACAATCAGCATTCTGGAGTGCTTCTTTCACAACTCCTGAAATTGCTTCTGCATGCATTCTTGATGCGATTTCAGGTACAACACCGCCGAAAACTATATGTTCTTTAACCTGTGAAGCAACAACGTTTGAAAGCACGTGTCTGCCATCTTCAACAACTGCTGCAGCAGTTTCGTCACATGATGATTCTATAGCGAGAATTTTCATTCTTTTTCTCCTTTCAGGTACTTATTATAGATAAAGGCATCTTCCGTAGGAAGACGGTAGAAATTTTTCCTTTCTCCCATTTTACAGAAACCGAATTTTTCATAGAGAGAAATTGCAGGTGTATTGCTTTTCCTCACCTCAAGAGTAATAAATTCATCACCCATATAAATCGAATTGAGAATTGCTCTCTGCAAAAGTGATGAAGCAATGCCTTTATTCCTGTATTTTTCTTTTACCGCGATATTGGTTACGGAGCATTCGCCGAAAACAGAAATTGTTCCCATGTATCCTGCGATTTCCCCGTTTATATCTGCAACAAAAAAGTATGCGTTGCTGTTTTCAAGCTCTTCGGAAAGCGATTTTTCACTCCAGGGTGACGCAAAACACTCTTGTTCAACTTCTGCTACACCTTTTATATCATCTTTTGTCATATGTCTGATAATCGGCAGAGATTTCAAATCTTCATTCAATTGCAAAAGTCCTTCGTTTATTTCCCTTGCACATTGTTTGTAAACATCAAGGCTTCCGCCGTAAGGGTCAGATATTCCGTTTCCGAGCACATAAACTCTGCCCTTACCTACAATAGGAATTAACTGCATTGCGTGGCTGTGGCTTAAACACACAAACAAATCAGTCGCCATAAGTAATTCTTTTGAAAGGGGACGTGAAACGTGCTCTGAAATGTCAACTCCGTAATCCTTTGCGGCAATTACGGAATTTTCGCTGACATCCATGCCGAAAATGGTGTTAAGACCTGCACTGTGAACTTCAATTTCAGGATTAGTTTTTTTGAACAAACCCTCAGCTAAGGGACTTCGGCAGGTGTTGCCCGTACAAATAAATGTAATAATCATTTGCAATCGTACCATGTCTTTCCGCTCTGTACGTCAGCTTTCAGTTTTACTTTCATCTGACAAGCGTTTTCCATTTCTTCTGACAGAATTTTTTTGACTGTTTCTGCTTCGCTTTCGGTTGCCTCAACGATAAGTTCGTCGTGCACCTGCAGAATAAGCTTTGAAGAAAGATTTTCGTTTTTCAGTCTGTTATATACCTTTATCATAGCGATTTTGATAATGTCTGCAGCAGTGCCCTGAATAGGCATGTTTCTTGCAACTCTTTCACCAAAACCTCTCGTAATTGCGTTTGATGCAGAAAGCTCAGGCAGATAACGTCTTCTTGCGAAGAGGGTTTCAGCATAGCCTCTTTCCTTGGCATCGGAAATTACTTCCTTCATGTATCTGTCAACACCGCTGAAATGATTAAGGTAGCCTTTGATGTATTGGTCAGCTTCTTTCCTTGTAACGCCGATATCCTTTGCAAGTGAGAACGCACCGATGCCGTAGACAATACCGAAGTTTACAGCCTTTGCACGGCTTCTCATAAGGGGAGTTACCATGTTTTCAGGCATATTGAATACCTGAGATGCAGTTTCTGTATGAATGTCTCTGTCTGAGTTAAAAGAGTCAATCATGGTTTTATCGTTTGCGATATCTGCAAGAACACGAAGTTCAATCTGTGAATAGTCAGCATCCACAAGCACTTTTCCCTCATCTGCTGAGAAGAATTTTCTCATTTCTCTGCCGAGAGGAGAACGTACGGGAATGTTCTGAAGATTAGGCTCAGCAGAGGAAATTCTGCCTGTGCGTGTTTCAGTCTGGTTGAGAGTTGAGTGGATTCTGCCATCATCGCCTATAACTTTAACCAAGCCGTCGCAGTAGGTAGATTTCAGCTTCGCAAAGGTTCTGTAATCGAGAATCATCTGAATTACGGGATGAGCATATTTCAGGTCTTCCAGCACGTCAGCGTTTGTAGAATAACC
>JAZOAY010000116.1:0-8353 GCA_045595725.1 Acutalibacteraceae bacterium
TCCGTATTGCTATGACAGCTGCTATCCGTAAGCACTACAGCGAAAATCCCAAGCACTTCGACCCCAGACAGTACCTCACACCCGCAAGAGATGCTATCGAAGGCGTTGTTTCACACAAAATTGAAACAGTTCTCGGCTGCGAAGGCAAAGCATAATTTAACTACAGCAATAAAAAATCCTCCTGAGCTTTCAGGAGGATTTTTTGCTTTTAAAGTAGGTGTGAAATCATCTCTTCATGTGACATAGGCGACAAATCTGCAGGAGCAATGTCGAATACTGTCTTGCATCCTGTTTCACCTTTTTTATTGAGCTTGTAAACTGCTCTTGCATAAGCTACAAGAACGCTTGCTGTAAATTCAGGATTAGAATCAAGATTCAGCTTGTATTCAATAACATGTTTATTCTGTTTGTCAATTCCCGTAACACCTGTACGGATAACCGAGCCACCATGAGGAATGCCCTTGTGATCGCGGTCAAGCTCTTCCTGAGAAATGAAATTTACTGTTGTATCATAATCTGCAAAATATTTAGGCATTGTCTTTATTTCATTTTCAATTCTTTCAAGGTCCGCACCTTCTTCTGCCACAACGAAACAAAGTCTTGTGTGTTTTTCCCTTGTTGTAAGTTCAGGGTTTTCACCGCTTCTCACTTTTTCCATTGCTTCTTCAACGGGACATGTGTACTGTCTCGCATCAAGTACGCCCTCAATTCTTCTGATAGCATCCGAATGTCCTTGACTTACACCCTTGCCCCAGAAAGTATAATCTTTACCCTCGGGAAGAATTGAATTTGCATAAAGTCTGTTGAGAGAGAACATACCGGGGTCCCAACCGACAGAAATTGCAGCAGTTTTTCCGTTTTCTTTTGCTACTTTGTCCACTCTTGCAAAATGAACCGGAATATCTGCATGTGTATCAAACGAGTCGATAACGTTGAAACTTTTTGCAAGTGCGGGTGTCATTTCAGGAAGGTCTGTTGCACTGCCTCCGCAAATAATAAGCACATCAATTTCATCTTTAAATTTTTCTATATCGGCTGCAGGATAAACGCCCACACCTTCTGTCATAAGTTTCAGACTGTCAGGATTTCTTCTTGTAAACACGCCGAAAAGCTCCATATCATCATTCTGACGTATTGCGAGTTCTACACCTTTTCCTAAATTTCCGTAACCGTAAATTGCTATTTTCATGTTCTTTGCCCCTTTGCTTTTTCAATATTTATTATTATACTCCGATAAGTCCAAATTGCAATATTTTTTTACATTTTTTTCATGCCGCCGAGAAACAATTTCATTGTTTTCTGAGAATATTCTTTGAGAGGATATTCTCCGTGATTAAGACACCAGTCATAAAGCAACGCTCTTTCACTCATGGCATAAAGTCTTACAATTTCAGAAACCGTATATTCCTTTGTGATCTCCCCTCTTGCCTGACCTTCTGTTACAATCTTTTTAAGTAACTTATAATAGTATCTGTTGTGGTCAAGAAGATGGCTCTGACCTCTTGTTGTAAGCTGGGTTGAATAAAGTCTTGTCAGCAGGTCGATATCAATACTGCTTTCCACCATTTCAAAAAGTTCCGCATTGAGACAGAAAAGAAAATCAAGTCTGTTTGTTTCTTCGTTGAGACCCTTTGCCAATTCCTCATATTTTTCATCGAAAAGATATGCAAGAGAACCGAGAAGTGCATCTTTGCCATCAAAGTAATGGTAGAAAGAGCCTTTTGAAGTCCCGGATTCCCATATAATTTCTTCAACGGTAGTGTTATCATATCCCTGTTCATAGAAAAGTTTCCATGCAGCGGTAACGATTTTACTTTTTGTATTTTTGTTCATCTTTCTTCCCATAACTTACCAACCCTTTCAACCTTTTTATTTTAACATATATAAAAAGAAAATTCAATTGTCCCATTATTGGGACTCTGTGCGAAAAAATAAAAATAAGTATTGATTTTTTTTCAAGGTTAATGTATAATGTTCTCAATCGAACATTTGTACACCATGCAGGTGTGCATTAAACGGAGGAATGAAAAATGGCAGATAAACAAAAAGCTCTCGAAACGGCTTTACTTCAGATTGAAAAACAGTACGGTAAAGGTGCAGTTATGCGCCTGGGACAAAGTACTACCGTAAACATTGAAGCAATTTCAACAGGCTCAGTTTCTCTTGATGCCGCGACAGGTATCGGCGGTCTGCCAAAAGGCCGTATTATTGAAATTTACGGACCTGAATCCTCAGGTAAAACAACTCTCGCGCTTCATGCTGTAGCTGAAGCACAGAAAGCAGGCGGTGAAGCAGCATTCATTGACGCTGAACATGCACTTGATGCTGTTTACGCACGTAATCTCGGTGTTGACATTGACTCCCTCCTTGTTTCACAGCCCGACAGCGGTGAACAGGCTCTTGAAATCACAGAAGCACTTGTACGTTCAGGTGCTATTGACATTATTGTTGTTGACTCAGTTGCAGCACTTGTTCCCCGTGCAGAAATTGACGGTGAAATGGGTGACTCACATGTAGGTCTTCATGCACGCCTTATGTCACAGGCTCTCAGAAAGCTTGCTCCCGCCGTTGCAAAATCAAATACGGTTATTGTTTTTATCAACCAGCTTCGTGAAAAAGTCGGCGTAGTTTACGGAAACCCTGAAGTTACAACAGGTGGTCGTGCTTTGAAATTCTATGCTTCAATCCGTATGGAAGTAAGAAAAGTTGAACAGCTCAAAGCTGCAGGCAACGAAATCATCGGTAACCGAACAAGAGTAAAAATTGTTAAAAATAAAGTCGCTCCTCCTTTCACATCAGCAGAATTTGACATTATGTACGGCAAAGGAATTTCAAGATGCGGTGAAATTCTTGACATGGCAGTTGAAATGGGCATTATCAAAAAAAGCGGTGCATGGTTCTCTTACGGTGAAACACGTCTGGGACAGGGCCGTGACAACGTAAAGGATTATATTGAAAAAACCCCCGAATTTGCTAAGGAAATCGAAGAACTTATCAAAGCACAAAAAGAAGAAACTTCTCCTGTTAAAGTAACTTCTCCTGCAAAAACCGCTGCTGAAAAGAAAGAAACTCCTACCAAAGCTATGACCAAGGAAAGAGCAAGAGCAGCAATTGACATCCTTGTTGAAGACGACGACTGATGAAACTTAATTTTAAAAACGGCCGAAACAACAAAATACATATTTTTGTAGATGAGGAATATTCTCTGACCGTTGATAATGAATACTGGTTTACGTCACCATGGTGTCGTATCAAAGAAATAGACGAAGATGATTTCGAAGAACTGAAAGAGGAAATCACAATGCGTCGCGCATGGCTCAGTGCACTGGATTTACTTTCCATGAGAAGTCATTCACAGATAGAACTGATTATGAAACTTCGTCGCAAATATTCTCAGGAAACAGCCGAGGCTGTCGCTCATAAAGCGGCAGAACTCGGCTTAATTGACGATGAGACATTCGCAGAAATATACGCAAAAGAACTAATCGAAAGAAAAAAATACGGCCTTTCCCGGGTAAAGAATGAACTCCGACTTAAAGGTATTTCTTCCGATATCATAGAAAGTGTCCTTTTATCTCTTGACATTGACGCGAAAGAAAGTATAATTAATTTAGTAGAACGTAAGTATTCGCGGAAAATCTCTGATGAAAAAGGAAAACGTCAGGTAATTGCTGCTCTACAAAGGCTTGGTTACTCCTACTCTGACATAAAATCTGCCCTCAGAGAATTTGATGAAGCAGAAGATTTTGACGAATGGTGATGAATTTTATGAATAACTATAAAGCCGCTTTGATTTCTCTCGGCTGCCCTAAAAATCAGGTTGATGCCGAAATGCTTATTGCACGTCTTGAAGACAACGGCTTCACTTTTTCAGATATGACTGACGGCTCGGTTGACGTTGTGATTGTCAATACCTGCGGATTTATTGATGAAGCCAAAAAAGAAGCTATTGACAATATTCTTGATGCAATCGAAATGAAAAATGACGGTGAGACAAAAGCAATTGTTGTCACAGGATGTCTCAGCGAAGTTTACAAAGAAGAAATTCTCAAAGAATTTCCCGAAATTGACGCAGTTGTAGGTATCGGTTCAAACGGTGACATCGCAGAAATCTGTAAAAAAGCAATTGACGGCAATAAAAATTCATATTTCAGACCTAAATACGACCTTCCTCTTGACGGAGCAAGACATCTTCTTTCTCCCGACCATTGGGCTTATCTGAAAATTGCGGAAGGATGTTCAAACAGATGTACATACTGTGCAATCCCGGATATCAGAGGCGATTTCAGGAGCCGCAAAGAAGAAGAAATAATTTTTGAGGCACAACAACTTGCTTTTGCAGGTGTAAAAGAACTTATTGTTGTGGCTCAGGATACAACAAGATACGGAGAAGACCTTTACGGTGAACCGAAACTTGCAGAGTTGCTTGAAAAGCTCTGTGAAGTCGACGGCATTGAGTGGATAAGAATACTCTATTGTTACCCCGACAGAATTACAGACAGACTTCTCGAGGTTATGCGTGACAACGAAAAAATTGTTCATTATATCGACCTCCCCCTACAGCACGCTGACGGTAAAGTTCTTAAACTGATGAACAGAACAGGAGATGACAAAAGTCTCCGTGAACTGATAGAAAAAATCAGAAGCTATATGCCCGATGTTGTCATCAGAACAACTTTCATTACAGGCTTCCCCGGTGAGGGAGAAAAAGAATTTGAAACTCTTGCAGAGTTCGTCCGTGATATGCGTTTTGACAGACTTGGTTGCTTTGCTTATTCTCCTCAGGAAGGAACCCCTGCATACAGTTTTGAAGAACAGGTTGATGAACAGACAAAAGTTGACCGTGGTGAAAACATCATGGAACTTCAGAGAAATATCGT
Organism: Acutalibacteraceae bacterium; assembly: GCA_045595725.1. Lineage (GTDB taxonomy): Bacteria > Bacillota > Clostridia > Oscillospirales > Acutalibacteraceae > SIG575. Next base: position 4,881 of record JAZOAY010000116.1, read on the forward strand.
TGATGAGAAAAACGAAGAACTTATGGGCAGAAATCTTAAAGTTTTCGTTGAAGATTATGACGGATACCTTGACTGCTACATCGGCAGAAGTTACATGGATGCTCCCGAAATTGACACACTTATTTATTTCACTTCAGAAAACTCCTACCAGGAAGGCGATTTCGTAAATGTCCTGATAACCGACATGAAAGATTACGACCTTGTAGGCAGAGAAGAAATTTACTAAGAGGTAAAATATGAAAATTAACGTACCTAATTTACTTACAATAATAAGAATACTGATGTCCCCTGTCTTTCTTGTTTTTCTCATCGTGACGTCAATCCCCCACCATTTCCTGTGGGCATTCATAATTTTCGTCGTTGCAAGTATTACCGATTTTGTTGACGGAAAACTTGCCAGAAAAAACAATCAGATTACAAATCTCGGCAAACTTCTTGACCCTCTTGCAGATAAAATGCTGACAACTGCGGCACTTCTCGGATTTATGCAGTTTGGTCTTTGCAATATCTGGGTTCTAATGATAGTTCTGACAAGAGAATTTACCGTTACGGGAATCAGAATGATTGCCACAGTACAGAATGTAGTAATTCCTGCCAACATCTGGGGAAAAATCAAAACTGCTTCTCAGATGATTTTATCAGGAGCCGTAATGATTTTAGCAGAAATATATATTATCCCTCATTCTACGCTCAGCATCATTTCAAACATCGCAATGTGGATTATTGCCGCTTTCACACTTATTTCAGGTGTGATTTATGTAATTCAGGCTGTAAAAGTTATAGATTTTTCAAAATAAATAGTGAATTTTACTTTGAAATGTGATATAATGTTATTAATATAGTTTTCAAATGCGTTTATCGGGAGAAGTACCCGTATCGCGGACACAAAGAGAGAGTATCATCTGGTGTGAGATACTTTGTCCGTCACGGCGAAATGCACCCGTCAGCACAAGGTGGGAACGGACTGCTCAGTATCACCTTGCGGAATGCCCCGTTATAGGCAACACGAGTTATAAACAGGAGTGGAACCGCGTTCATTCGCCTCCGTTGTCTTCGGGCAACGGAGGTTTTTCAGATTCTTTTTAAGGAGGCGACATGTATGTTTAAACAGATAAAAGAAGATATCGAATGTGTAAAAAAAAGAGACCCTGCAGCCAGATCTGCAATTGAAATACTTCTTCTTTACCCCGGCCTCAAAGCCATAAGAGCGCACAGACTTGCATATAAACTTTATCATAAAAAAATGTATTTTCTTGCACGTTACGTTTCACAACGTGCCGCAAGAAAAACAGGCATAGAAATTCATCCTGCCGCAAAAATCGGCAAAAGATTTTTCATTGACCACGGAACAGGTGTTGTTATAGGTGAAACAACAGAAATCGGTGACGATGTTATCGTTTATCAGGGAGTAACCCTCGGCGGTACAGGTAAAGACACAGGCAAGCGTCATCCTACAATCGGCAACCATGTTCTTATCGGTTCAGGTGCAAAAGTCTTAGGACCTCTTACAATAGGCAGTAATACGAATATTGCTTCAGGTGCAGTTGTACTTGACGATATTCCCGAAAACAGTACAGCCGTAGGTGTACCGGCAAGAGTTGTTAAGCTCAACGGAAACAGAGTTGATACCCTTGACCAGATTCATATTCCTGACCCCGTTGCACAGGAATTGAACCGTCTTGAAGAAGAAATAAAAAAACTCAAAAAACAAATTGAAGAGAAATAATGAAAGGATAATATATACTATGAAAATTTTCAACACACTCACAAGACAGAAAGATGAATTCAAACCTATTAATGAAGGTGAAGTTAAAATTTACGCCTGCGGTCCTACAGTTTATAACTTCATCCACATCGGTAACGCACGTCCCCTTTGTGTTTTCGACGTTGTACGCAGATATTTTGAATACCGCGGTTACAAGGTAAACTTTGTTCAGAACTTCACAGACATTGATGACAAAATTATTAAACGTGCAAATGAAGAAGGTACAGACTATAAAACAGTCAGCGAAAAATATATTGAAGAATTCTGGACTGACGTTAAAGGAATGAACGTAAGAGAAGCTACAACTCATCCTAAGGCAACAGAAAACATTGATGAAATAATCAATATCATCAAAACTCTTGAAGACAAAGGTTTTGCTTATGCAGTTGACGGCGACGTTTACTTCAGCACAAAGAAATTCAACGAATACGGCAAGCTTTCACATCAGCCTCTTGAAGACCTTGAAGCAGGTGCAAGAATCAGCATCGGTGAACTGAAAAAAGAACCCATGGATTTTGCTCTTTGGAAAAATGCAAAACCCGGCGAACCTTATTGGGAGTCACCCTGGGGTAACGGAAGACCAGGTTGGCATATTGAGTGTTCGGCAATGGTTCACAGATATCTTGGTGACACAATTGACATCCATTGCGGCGGTCAGGACCTTATCTTCCCCCACCATGAAAACGAAATTGCACAATCAGAATGCTGCAACGGTAAACCCTTTGCAAATTACTGGATGCATAACGGCTATATCAACGTTGATAACGTAAAAATGTCAAAATCTCTTGGTAACTTCCGTACAGTACGTGACGTTGCAAATGAATACGGCTATGAGCCTATCCGTTTCCTTATGATTTCATCATCATACAGAAGCCCCATCAACTACAGCCTCGACATTATCAATCAATGCAAATCATCACTTGCAAGACTTTATACTTGCCGTGACAGTCTTGATTTTGCTCTTGAAAACGCAGTTGCAGATAAAAATGATACTGATACAGAAATCCTTGAAATGCTCTCAAAACGCCGTGAGCAGTTCATTAACGCTATGGATGATGACTTCAACACAGCAGATGCTATTGCAGCCGTTTTTGACCTTGTAAGGGACATCAATACAAATGTTATTGAAAAAACTCCCTCAAAAGCTCTCTGCGAAGGTGCAGCAGCACTTTTTGACGAGCTGACAGATGTTCTCGGTCTCGTTTACAACAGAAAGAAAGAAAGTCTTGACGAAGAAGTTGAAGCACTTATCGCTGAACGTGCAGAAGCAAGAAAAAATAAAAACTGGGCAAGAGCAGACGAAATCCGAGATACTCTGAAAGCAATGAACATCGTTCTTGAAGATACTCCTCAGGGTGTAAAATGGCATAAAGCATAAAAATACAAAAGTAAAAATTTTGATGTGTTTAAGAAAAGAGGGATAGTAATGTACAAATACGAATATGAAAAAATCCGCTGTGATTTTGGCGGATGGGGAGCCTTTAACGGCAATATATATGAAGTAGGCGATTTTAAATCAATTATTTCAAAACGAGCCTCAAACGGCTGGAGATATGTAGGTTATATCCCTACTAAGCAAAGAGGCACGGGTCACGTAGAAGAACTTGAATTAATTTTCGAAAAAACTGAATAACAAACATTATCCTCACCGAGTCATTCTTGAGCGAAGCAAAGAAACTCGGTGAGGATTTTTTTATTGCACAAATTT
>JAZOAY010000117.1:0-23322 GCA_045595725.1 Acutalibacteraceae bacterium
AAGGTCGAGAATTGCGTTTGCTTCTTCAATTGCTGCATCAAGGTCTTCCCAATTTGCAAGCTCAGCAACCTTAACAAGTCCGTTCATTGCTGTAACAATCGCATTTGCCCATGCATCAACTGTTTCCTGTTCGTCTGCATATTTGCCTTCAACAACTACTGCAAATGCATCTTCAACTGCTTTCCATGTTGAGGGAACATAGTCTTCTTCTGCGAGAAGGCCGAACTGAATACGAGCAGTATTGATTTTTGAGTAATCAGCAGGTTTAAGCTGAGCATTCTTGATTGCTGTATCAAGGTTTCTTGCCATTGTATCAACTGCATCCTGATAAAGGATACTGTAACCTGACTTTACCCCTGCAAGTGCCTGTTCAATAAGAGCAATTGAATCTTCTGTGTAGATATCCTTATTCTTTTTGATTTCATTAGCCTGAGTTTTAAGTGGGTTTACTTCTGTGTAGTCTGCACCTTTAAGAACAAGGCTTGTATAAGCGCCCTGAAGAGCCTTAGTCTTAGCATCAATTTCAGACTGAAGAGCCTTGGGGTTATTAAGAAGATTGAGAGCATCAGTATATGCTGACTGGAATGAACCGAAACCTGAAGAATAATACCATGACTGGGGATTTACACCTTTTTTAGGAGTACGGATAATCGGCTGGTCAGGATCAGAGTTCATAACATAGTCAATCATTTCGCGAAGAGCACTCTTATCAATAACATGGAATGTCATAACAACAGGAACAATCGGTGAGTTTGTAATATATGCATATGAACCTCTGAAATATGCATAATATCTGTTGATAACTGTGTATGTTGCACCATCTACAAGATTTGCAACATTACCTGTAAGATGTGACGTAATTATATGTCCGCCATCTCTTGAGCCTGATGTGATCGTGCTGTAGTCACCATTTTGACTACTAAAACCATAGTTGCTTCTTGCAGGAACAGAATAACCGATAGCAGCCTGAGCTGATGCATCCGTTGAATAGCCTGAAGGAGCTGTTGTCTGTGCACCTGCAACAACATAGGACTCGCCGAGAGCAACATTGGGATTATCGTTGTTTCTTACATGAGTTTCGCCATTTTCTTTACCTACGTTGGCGTCAATTCTCAGGTTAATATCAGAAAGGCTTGACGATACCGATGCGTCGACATAAATATGAGCCTGTGCAGTACCCGTTACGAAAACAGTGTGGTCAATTGTTTCTCTGGGGTTAGAGAAAAGACCTGCTTTTTCTTCACGTTCGTTTTCATAATAAGATGTGGGTGAACTGCCATCTGTAAATGTAGCAGTTGCAACATTGTATGTACCGTATCTGCTTGTCATACCTGCATCAGCGGGAAGTTCATAGTAAACACCTTTACCGAGAACACGTGTGATAGCAGAAGCATAGCCTCTGTACCATGATGATGTACCGTTATAAGGTTTCCATGTAACTCTGTGTTCTGCGTAAGCGCCGCCTGTTGCAATATTTTCAACATAAGATACACATTTTTCCTGATATGTGTTACCGTCAGTCCAGGTGTAGTCAATTGTGAAAATAAGAGCTTCACCCGCTGTTGCTGTACCACCTGTAACGTCCGTTGTATAAGTACCGGGAGCTGTAAAAGCAGTATCTGAGAATGTTATTGTTGAGTTACTGCATGAAAAACCGGTGATCTGTATACCTGCTGTAGGTGAAACAAAAGTAATTCTTGTAGCTACAGGTGTTTCACCTGCATATGCCTGTGAAACATAGCTACCGGAAAGTTCCGGAACACCTGAAGGTGTAGCCTTTACGATAGTTGTGCCGGGTTCTACTGAATTAACAGCTGCAGCAACTCTCGTTACTTCTGTACAGTAAAAACTGACTTGCGGACGAGCGATAGGTTCAAGCACAATTTCCTCGAGAACTGCACCGTTTGCATTTTCTTCAGCAAAAGCTGTAAAACCTGTGCTGCAAACAGACAGAATCATCAGAAGTGAGAGAACCACACTCATAATTCTTTTTGAAATTTTCATCTGATATACCTCCTTCGGTAAATACGTAATAAAATTGTAACACAAAAATTTTTGTTTTGCAATATTTTTAAACATATAAAAAGCCTTGAAATATTGAATTTCTGTTAACTTTTACAGTTTTTTTAATTTTTTTCTTCTTCGACAAATGAAATGCTGCATTCAGGCAGATGTGAACGAAGGTGTTCAACAACTTCTTCGCTTAATTCCATTCCGTCAAGATTAAGACTTCTGATTCCCTCAAGTTCGCTTGCAAAATGAACATCTTTAATATTTTTACAGTATGAAAGGTCGAGTGTTATAATTTTCTTCATTTCAGAAATAGCCGAAGCATCCTCAAAATCATTATAAGAAAGTCCCAGTTGAACAATATCCGTTTTTCCTTTTAAAGGTGAAATATCTTTTATTTTGTTGTTTGAAAGCTGGAGATAAGTAAGTTTATTCAGATCTTTTAGAGGATTGATATCTTTCACGCCGCAGTTGTCCGCAAAGAGACTTGTAAGTGCTGAAAGATTTTCAAGTGCTTTTAACGACGAAACCTTGTTGTTTGAAATATAAAGTTCTTTAAGCCCCTTAAAATTTTTCACAACATCTATATCTGTCACAACACATCCTTCAATACGGAGTTTTTCAAGCTTTGTCATCGTACGGAGAGACGAAATATCTTCAATGTCGTTTGCAGCCAGGTTCAATTCTCTCATTTCCTTCAGGTTTTCAAGAGATGAAATATCCTTAATACTGTTCATTGAAAAATCAAGTTTTTTCATTTTCACAAGAGAAGAAACAGGTGAAATATCTTCAATTTCAAGATCAGTTATTTTCAGTTCTTCAAGACCAGTAAGTCCCGACACAAGTTCAAGTTCTGCGAAGCGCTTGTTACCTTCAAGGGTAAGAGACTTCAGCCCCGTAAGTTCCTTTAAAGGAGAAGCATCTCTTACTGCCTTTGCTTTAAGTTCCAGTCTTTCAAGAGAAGTCAGTTTTTTAAGAAATTCAATATTATAAATACCCGAATCCCTGATTGTAAGACTTTCAAGATTTGTACAACCGGAAAGAACGGAAAAATCAATAATCGTTGTGCAATTGTTAATAACAAGTGCTTTCAGACTTTCAATTTCCGTTAAAGGTAAAATGTCACTTAATGTTTCTGTGTTAAATATTTCAATTTCTTCTACACTTGTTTCTTTCATCGGCGACAGGTCAATTACCGATGTATCTGCAATTGTTATCTTTTTTAAAGAGGTGAATTTTTTTACATTTGAAATGTCTTTTACAGCCGTTCCCGAAACAATAATTTCCGTGTCATCTCTGCCGAAAGTAAGATTTCCGATATTTACTGTATCCGATGAACATGAAGCAAAGAACGTACATATAATTGCCATACATATTATAACGGATAAAATTTTCCTCATAATTAAAACCGCCTTTCTCAATTTAATTTTATCAAAGGCACTTATAAAAGTCAATTGATATTGCCTAAAAACCGGTTTTATGATAGAATTAAAAGCGGTGATGTGAAGTGAAAATCAAAAAAGAAGAAAAAAACCTTATTGTATATAACCTTGATTGTATTAATCTCGATTACACTCTTGATTGCGGTCAGTCTTTCCGTTGGGAGAAGAACGGAAATATCTGGTCTGCAGTAGTTTTCGGAAAGAAAATTCAGACAGAACAAAAAGACAAAAACACTTTGATTTTTTATAACACATCGGAAGAAGATTTTGAAAATTTATGGAAAAATTATTTTGACCTCGAAAGAGATTACAATACCATAATCTCAAGGTTTAAAAATGATAAATATCTTAAACAGGCATCAACGGAATATTACGGAATAAGAGTTCTTAATCAGGAACCCTGGGAAGCACTTTGTTCCTTTATCATTTCACAGAACAACAACATTCCCCGAATAAAGGGTATTATAAAAAGACTCTGTGAAAATTTTGGCGAAGACCTTGGTGATGGTTTTTTCACATTTCCGTCTGCAGAAAAATTAAGTGTCCTTACTGTTGAAGATCTTGCACCTCTTCGTGCAGGTTTCAGAGCAAAGTATATTATTGATGCTGCTAAAAAAGTTTCTTCAGGCGAAACAGACTTTGAAAAAATCCTTGAAAATGACATTTCTTACGGCAGGGAGAGTTTAATGAAAATCTGCGGAGTCGGACCCAAAGTTGCAGAGTGTTGTCTTCTTTACGGACTTAAAAAATCAGATGCTTTCCCCATTGATGTATGGGTAAAAAGAATCATGTGTGAACTTTATGAAAACGGCTTACCTGAATGTGCATACCCTGAAATCGGCATTGCGCAACAGTATCTGTTTCATTGGCGCAGAAATGTTGATAATACTTTTTGATAATAAATTGACAAAGCAGTTTTTTTGATGTAATATATGTATAATATATTAAAGCGAAAGGGAGAGACGCTTATGAAATACAACATGACATTGACCCCTGAAGAAGAGGCTATACTCAATGGCTCACAGGGCGAAACAATGGCAAAAGTTATGAAAACTCTTGTGCTCTACGGCGATGCTTTCGGAGCAACAAAAATGGTTCCTGTTAACAGTGAAAAGGGACATCTTGTTACAAGCTTCGGACTTAAAGTTATGAAGCCTGTTTACAGCCTTATGGATCAGCTTATTGAGGGCGGTGCGCTTTCAAAACAGAAATTCTCTGTAGACCCCAAACCCCTCGATCCTAATGTTCCTGCAAACTTCCTTCAGAAAATTATTTTCAACAAGTTCATGTATTCAATGCAGGATAGTTACGACAAGCAGCTTGCTGAAATGGGACTTATTGATGACAAATCCTACACATGCACATGCTACATGGACGAAGTAGGCAACATTCCCAACAAAGGCGAAGTTCTTTCATGGGCAGAATCATCTGCAGTTGTTTATGCAAACTCGGTTCTCGGTGCAAGATGCAACCGTAACTCAGGTATTATCGAACTCTTCGGTTCAATCGTAGGCAAGGTTCCTTATTTCGGCCTTCTCACAGATGAAGGCAGAAAAGCAACATGGATTGTTGAAGTTAAAACCACAAAGAAACCTGAAGCACAGATTCTCGGTTCTGCAATCGGCATGAAGGTTATGGAAGACGTTCCCTTTGTCAAAGGTCTTGATAAATGGATCGGCACAGAGCTTGACGGTGATACAAAAGCATACCTTAAGGACTTCGGCGCAGCAACTGCATCAAACGGTGCTGTTGGTCTCTATCATATAGAAAACCTTACTCCTGAAGCAGTTGAACAGGGTGATAGCCTTATTGCTGAAAATGCACAGGTTTACGTTATTGACGATGCTGAGCTTGCAAGAGTTCAGGCAAACTACCCAGTTATGTGGAAAGATAAGGAAGCAACGCCTAAACTTTGCTTTGTAGGTTGTCCTCACCTTTCACATGCACAGCTCATTGAATGGACTGACAACGTTGTTGAAGGGCTTAAGAAAAACGGTCTTAAGAAGGTTTCAATTCCCACTGTATTCACTGCCGCTCCCGGTGTTATTGAAGAATTTGAAAAAACACCTTATGCAGCAAAACTCAAGGAAACAGGTGTTGTTCTCAGTTATATCTGTCCTTTGATGTATATGAATAATCCTCTTTGTAAGTCAATGCCCGTTATCACAAACTCAAACAAATTGAGAACATACACAACATCTCGCTATTACAGAAGCGATGAGATTCTTGATATAATCACAAAGGAGGCAAAATAAAATGAAACAGTTTAAAGGCAGACCTGTTGTTGCAGGCAAATGTACAGCAGAAGCTCTTGTTTCCCACGGTGGTTTCAACACACTTGCCTCATTCCAGAACGCTCTTCAGTTCGGCGATATGCCTCTGATCGGAGATAAGGATAAGGAAACAAAATGCGGCGACCAGAATAACGCCGACCTCTACAATAAACCTATGGCACGCAAGGCACTTTGCCTTCCTCAGACAATCGGTTCGACAACAGGCGGTATGGTTCTTTACTGTGCAAAAGTTCTTGAAAGAAACCCTGCTTGTATGCTTTTCTCTGAACACATTGACTCTCTCGCAGCAGCAGGTGCAGTTCTCGGTGCAGTATGGACAGATTCTCCCATGCCCGTAGTTGACTGCCTTGGTGAAGAATTCCTCGCTTACGTTAAAGACGGAATGAAAATCACAGTTGACGAAGACGGTACAGTTACAGTAGAATAATTTTAAGATGAAAAATGCGGTTCAGACTTTGAAGGTCTGAACCGCATTTTTGTTATCTTAATTATCATTCGGGAATTTTGCTGATTATCTTCTTATAAAGATAAACGAAGCATATTGTACTTACTATAACCGACATGATCTCCGCAATGGGAAAAGCCCACCACACATTGTCGAGTACTCCTGTAAGAGAAAGAAAATATGCTGCAGGAACGAGTACAAGAAGCTGTCTTGAAACAGATACAAACATTGAAAGAGTACCTTTTCCGAGAGCCTGAAAAACAGATCCGATTACAATACAGAAGCCTGCAAAAACAAAGCAGTAACTAATTGTTCTCAATGCAGGAACACCGATTTTAACCATTTCAGCAGATGCATTAAAAATTGAAAGAAGTTGTTCGGGGAACAACTGCATCACCACAAGTCCGAGAGCCATAAAAGACACAGCATAAATAATTCCCAGCTTTACCGCTTTTATCATTCTTTTTCGTTTCTGTGCGCCGTAGTTGTAAGCAATTATAGGAATAATTCCATTGTTCAGACCGAAAACAGGCATGAAGATAAAACTCTGAAGTTTAAAATAAACTCCGAAAACTGCTGCTGCCGTTTCTGTGAAAGAAATAAGAATTTTGTTGAAAAGGAAATTCATCACAGAACCGATTGCCATCATAAGGATTGAGGGCACACCAACAGAGAAAATTCTGCCGATAATTTTTCCGTCCGGTCTGAACTTTCTTAAAGAAAGTTTTATATCTTTGTTATATTTTGCATTGAGAATAAGCGCAAGAATGAAAGCAAAAATCTGTCCGATAACAGTTGCCCATGCAGCACCTGCAATTCCCATTTTCGGGAAACCGATTAAACCGAAAATTAATATAGGGTCAAGGATAATATTAATAATTGCACCTGCACCCTGAGTGAACATGGTATAAAGTGTTCTGCCTGTTGACTGCATAAGTCTTTCTGTCATAATCTGTCCGAAAACGCCGAATGAAAAAACAGAACAGATTGACATGTATGAATAACCAAGCTCTGCAATTTCAGTAACATCTGTCTGAATATTATAGAAAAACTTCACACCGAAAATACCGAACACGAGGAAAATCAGATATTCAAGCAACATCAGGAAAAGTCCGTTTTCTGCCGTTTTGTTTGCCCTGTCAAAATTCTTTTCACCAAGACTTTTTGAAAGAAGTGCATTTACACCAACAGCCGTACCTGATGCAAAGGCTATCATGAGGTTCTGTGCAGGAAAAGCAAGACTTACCGCAGTAAGAGCATTCTCGGATATGTACGAAACAAAGATACTGTCAATAACATTATAAAGTGCCTGAACAAGCATTGAAACTATCATGGGCAATGACATTGTAATAAGAAGTTTGTTGACAGGCATAATTCCCATTTTATTTTCACGAAGTGTATTTTCCAATGTATTATAACCTCCCTTTCACAAAAATTTGCCGCAGAACCCACAAGTCTGCGGCAAACTGAAATTTAAGCAATTAGAAATTACCTGAATAGTTAGGTGCTTCCTTGGTTATAAGAACGTCGTGAGGATGGCTTTCAATAAGACCTGCATTTGTAATTCTTACGAACTGAGCATTCTGCTGAAGTTCTGTAATTGTTGCACATCCGCAGTAACCCATACCTGAACGAAGACCGCCCATCATCTGATATACTGTATCTGCAAGAGGTCCTTTGTAAGGAACACGACCTTCAATTCCTTCGGGAACGAACTTCTTGTTATCTTCCTGGAAGTATCTGTCCTTACTGCCGTTAGCCATTGAAGCAAGAGAGCCCATGCCACGGTAAACCTTGAACTGTCTGCCCTGATAGATTTCTCTTTCACCGGGAGCTTCTTCGCAACCTGCAACAAGTGAACCAACCATAACTGTGTTTGCACCTGCAGCAAGAGCTTTAACAATTTCACCTGAATATTTGATACCACCGTCAGCTATAACGGGAATACCGTGTTTTGATGCTTCGTTTGCTGCATCGAAAACTGCTGTAACCTGAGGAACACCGATACCTGCAACAACACGTGTTGTACAAATAGAACCTGGGCCGATACCAACCTTAACACAGTCAGCACCTGCATCAATAAGAGCTTTTGTAGCTTCTGCAGTTGCAACGTTACCTGCAATAAGAGCAATATCGGGATATGCTGCTTTAACTTTAGCAACAGCTTTAAGGATATTTTCCGAATGTCCGTGTGCTGAGTCAAGACAGAAAGCGTCAACCTGTGCCTCAGCAAGGCAAGCGGCTCTGTCAAGAACGTCTGCAGTAGCACCGATAGCAGCAGCACAAAGAAGTCTGCCCTGTGAATCTCTTGCAGTGTTGGGATACTGAACTGCTTTTTCAATATCTTTAATTGTAATAAGACCTTTAAGGTGGCCATTTTTATCAACAAGAGGAAGCTTCTCAATCTTATGTTTCATAAGAATTTTCTGTGCTTCGTCAAGAGTTGTATTCTCGTGTGAAGTTACAAGATTTTCTCTTGTCATAACTTCGCTGATTTTAACATTGTAGTTTGTCATGAAACGAAGGTCACGGTTTGTAATAATACCTACAAGTTTGCCTGTCTCGTCACAAACAGGAATGCCTGAAATGCTGAATTTTCTCATAAGATCGTCAGCATCTGATACAAGATGGTCAGGAGAAAGGAAGAAGGGATTTGTAATAACGCCGTTTTCTGAACGTTTTACTCTGTCAACTTCTGAAGCCTGAACTTCCATAGGAAGGTTCTTATGGATAACACCGATACCGCCTTCACGAGCAATAGCAATAGCCATTTTTGACTCTGTAACAGTATCCATTGCAGCAGTCATCAACGGGATATTAAGTGTTATGTTTTTGGCAAGAGTTGTTTTTGTGCTTACATCACTGGGAAGGATATCTGACTTTCTCGGAATGAGAAGAACATCGTCAAAGGTAAGACCTTCCTTTAAAAACTTTTCTGAATATTCCATACTCTCTTTTCCTCCTTTATCTTTATCGTCACACCTGTGACAATGGGGTACGGGTTTCTATTAAAAGACATTATAACATTTTTACTCACACTTTTGCAAGATGTGTTTCAAAAAAAATTGACGATGTATCGTGGTTTTTAGCGAAATAAGTTGTTAAAATTGCTATGCTGTCATAATTGAAACTACTACCGTAATATCATCACGGCGTTCAAACTGATTTTTATCGCATACCGTCCCTGCTATTTTCTGAGCAAGAATATCCGGGTTAGACTTATTGAATTGTTCTATTTCAGAAATAATCCAGTCCGTTTTCCCGTTTGTAACCCCATCAGAAACCATAACAACAATATCACCTTTTGAAAGCATATATGTTTCTTTTGCAAAAGAAACATCGTTAAGAATTCCCGCAGGAAGAGAAGAAGCTTCCACAACAAAACATTTCCCGTTTTTTCTCACAAAAGAGACGGCTGCGCCTGCTTTGTAAAATTCAACTTTACCTGAAAAAAGATTGAACTTTGCCGCATCTATTGTGGCAAGTGATTCATTTGTTGATTTCATTTCAAGTACGGAATTTACAATTTTAAGAGCATTATCAAAACTTACGGAATTTTCTGTCAGACCTCCGAAATATTCCGCAGTCATTGCCGCATCAACTGCAGCCCTGCCACCTGTTCCCATACCATCAGAAAGTATTACTGTTCTGTTTCCGAATTCATCTGAAAATTCTCTCAGACAATCTCCGCATATAGGCGACTCTTCACTTGACAGCTGAATTTTTCCCACTTTCATTTTCATCCATGGTCTCTGTCTGAAAGTAACAACCGTTCCTGTATCGGTAAACTCAATTTCAGGTTCTGAAAATTTTCTCAGAGATGCTCTTTCTATTTCTTCTTTCAATTTTTTCCTGTCTGTCTCTCTGTCAATTTTTTTGCAATGTGCTTTTATTGTCATATGCCCTTCTGTCTCCACGATACACAAGGCTTTCGTACATCTTATGGAAAAGGAGTTAAAAATATCTTTCACTTTCGGTGCAAGTTCATTGTCAACCATTGTACATTTACTGAAAGTTTTTGAAAAATCTTTTAAAATTTCACTCATGCAATTCATCTGTGCTGTTACCAGATTTCTCTTCTCATCAAGTAAAATCTCCTCTCTCAACTTTTCATCATATTTTCTGAAATTATTTGTAAAGGACTCCTGAACAAACTGACTTTTCAGACATTTGCTGAGAAAAAGTTTTCCGAATGGTGTTGCTCCGTAACCCTTATCCTCGCGATAATTTTTTGTCAACTCCTCGAAACCTCTCAGTGTGTACTGAAAACTATTGTTCCAGCATTTTTCTCTGTTTTCACATTCACTGCAAACCTCCTGCCTTACACGACAGAAAATATTTTTATCATAAGTTGTATCAATTTTTTTCAGATTTTCGGAAACTTTGTTCATTCCATGACAGACGTTCCTTACTGTTTCTGCAGTTTTTGAAAGTTTCTCGGAAATATCTTTTCTGTATGCACTTTCCTGAATACTTGTTTTCCCTTCTCTGAAAAGGACAGCCCACTTTCTGTAAACTTTTTCAGGAATTGCAATAAATACCGCTGATGACAAAACTGCACATATTATATTCTGAAAAACGAATAAATCTCCCGTAAACAACTCTGTTGCTGAAAAGGTAAGTAAAAAAGAAAGTGCACATCCGATTTTACCCAAAGGAGAAAAAACCCCTGAAACAGTACCGGCAAGAATCAATGGCATTATATTATATCCGTCTGCCATTGAACACGAAAGTGCTGCTGCACCGGCACAAGCACAAAAACCGCCCCCCGAAGATGATGTAACATGCGCCATTACAAGAACAGCCAAAAACACTATCGGCAATACAGGATAAAATCCGAAAAATTCAAAACCGCCCAGGGATGCAACCACAGTTGCAAAGCTGAGATAAAAACACGGCATTTCTCTGACAGAAAAAACTTTTTCTCCTTTTTGCAGAACAATATCAGCCACTCTTTTATAAAAGAAAACGGAAACGCCCGCAACAATTCCCTCCGCTGCAAAGCCGATAATTTCATCAAAACCTCCTCTTGCAGGAAAAGTTACCGCAGCACCGGTAAAAAAGCATACAAGAAAACAAACGCCTGTTTTTACAAACCATATTTCCCTGAACTTTGAACGTGAGTTCAGCACACGGCTTCTTATCAGCCACAGAGAAAAAGCGCAAACGATATATCTGAAAAGATATACTCCTGTCTGTGAAAAGAGAAAGCCTATGCTTGTCCCGATAAGTGCAAAAAAAGAAAATCCCGCCGGTAAAGCCATAATAATGGCAAAGCCAAAAGGATACAGAGTTTCAAAAACAGAGCCTTGTCCTAATAAAACAGACAAAAGTACAATACCTATACCCTGAGAAACAAGTTTTCCGTTAATTTTTATTTTTGCTAATGATTTCTTATTTTTTTCAAATTCAGCCTTTCTGATATTTTCCATTTTATACAACTCCTTTTCAAAAAGTATACTTTTGTGAAAAAGAAAAAAACGTCACACTCTGCTGTAACTATTGAACGAAAAAGATATTTATTTGTACTTTATATGAAAATCTGTGAAAATGGTGCGATTTCCTTGCAAAGAAAATATTTTTATGATAAAATAATGTGAATATCTATATGTAAGGACTTATGAAAAATGAGGAACAACGAGAAAGAAAAAAATCAGATACCCGAAGACCTTGTTATAGGCAGAAACGCTGTGCTTGAAGCCATAAACAACAACAGAACAATTGATACTCTTTTTGTTGCCAAAGGAGAAAGAAGCGGCTCTGTTTCTACAATTCTCCGTGCGTGTAAAGACAGACAGGTTGTAATAAAAGAAGTTGATATTAAAAAACTTGACTATATGTGTTTTAATGCAAATCATCAGGGTGTTGCCGCAAGATGTGCGGTCAAAGAATATTCAAGTGTTGACGATATTTTCAGACTTGCAGAAGAAAGAAATGAAGCTCCTTTTATTATTATCTGTGACGAACTTGAAGACCCCCACAATCTTGGTGCAATAATCAGAACTGCGGAAATTGCAGGTGCGCACGGTATAATAATTCCCAAAAGAAGATCTGTTTCTCTTTCCTTTGCAGTAGGCAAAACTTCTGCCGGTGCAGTTGAATATGTTCCAGTTGCAAGAGTCGGAAATCTTGCTACAGAAATTGACGCACTCAAAGAGAGAGGCATATGGATTTACGGTGCAGATATGAACGGTGAGAATTGGTGTTCCGTTGATTACAGCGGTCCCTGTGCTCTCGTTGTAGGTTCCGAGGGAAAAGGAATAGGCAGACTTATCAAAGAAAAATGCGATTTCCTTGTAACTCTTCCCATGAAAGGAAAGATTACTTCTCTTAATGCTTCCGTAGCAGCAGGCATTATGATGATGGAAATTTCAAGACAAAGAAGCAATATAAAAGCAAAATAAAGGAGGATTAACGTGACTGACAAAACAGAGAATACTGATTTTTTTGATGAAGATATCGAAAAATACAGAAAAAAATACGGCTCTTTCGGAAATGATATAAATGACTCTGATTTTGTTGACGAGTTGTTTGAATCCTCTGACGGTACGCCCGTTACAGACTGGTCAATGGATGACATCAACAACCTTATAAAAGAAGTTGACAATCTTCCCGACATTGAAGAAGCAGGAGAAGAATTCAACCTCGACAGATATGAAGAATATTCCGAACCTGAAGAACCCTCTTCTTTTGAAGCAAAGAAAACTGAAAAAGAAGAAGTTTTTGATGAGAGTGCAGTTTATTTTTCATCGGAATACAAAGACTCTCTTGTTTCAAAATATGAAGCAGCATCTCCCGTAGAAGACGATGCACCCGATGACACATCTTTTCTAAGAGATTTTTCTTCAGTTGAAGGAAATATCAATGAAGCCCGTGTTGACGGTGAATTCCGTGAAATTGATGAAAGTCTTGACGTTGACGGTTTTGATCAGCAGGATGTGGTTTATGACGGAACTTTTGACAGAGGAGACTATCTTAAAATAAAAGATATATTCAAAAACTCCAAAATTCTCAGCAAAAGACGTGCCGAGCGTGCTGAGGTAAGAGAAAATGCTTTAGAAAACGTAAAAGAAAAATACGGTGAAGCCGTTTTCGATGCCAAAAAGAAAGAATCGGACTTCAACGAAATTCTCAGACGGCAGAAAACTGTAGAAAAGAAAAAAGAGGAACAGGAAAAAGTCACAAGAGAAAAAAAATTTGACATTGACAGCGAAGATTACGTTATTGCCGAAATACCTCGCGAAGAAACTTTTGCGGTCAAAGAAGACGAAGAACTTAACGACACAATCTTCATCAGTGAACTTTCCCATTTTGAAGAAGTTGCTAAAGACAATACTTCTTCTGAGGAGGACCTTTCTCAGACAAAAATCATAGGTGACGTTCCTGAACAGCACAACACTCGAAACATTTATATCACTCCGCAACACAAAAGAAGAAATGACGACCAGATAAGATTTGAAGGCTTCCCCGAGGAAGAAGAATATGACCTTATTCCTGATGAAGTAAACGATACTGAAATACAGGAAAACTTGCGTAAAACAAGGGAAGAAAAGAAAAATCTTTTCAGGATGACTAATCTTCCCGATGATTATGATGACATTGACCCAAATTATTTTTCTCCCGAAAAAGGAAAATACGACGAAGAAGAATATATTGTTCTCAGCGATGAAAACAATCCCGCTTCTCTTCTGACCATTTTTAAAAACTTCTTTATTCAGGAAAAAAACAAAAAGCTGACGGAATACACTTCCCCCAGCGAAAAGCCTCAGGTTTTCAAAGAACTCAGCGACCGCAGAAGACGTTATGTTTTCGGATTTATAGCAATGAGCCTTGTCACATTGATTTTTGTTATTCTGAAAATTATTACAGGTGCTGTCGATGCACTTCCCATTGATGCACAAGCCTCTGTTACTGCAGTAATTTCAATTATATGTCTTCTTGCAACATTTATTTTCGGTTCTTGTGTAACTCAGCCTGGCCTACAGGGAATTATAAAAAAGAAATTATCTTATGACTCTTCTGTAACTCTTCTGATTTTTGCAGGAATACTTAACTCTGTCGCAATGTTTTTTGACCTTACTGCCATGGGAGAATTATTCCCTGTTTATACTGCGGCAGTTCTTTCAGTTGTAATTATCACGTGCTTTGCAAGGGCAGTTGAAACATCAAGAGCCATAAATGCACTCAAAATCACAACTTCAAAAAGAGAAAATAATCTCTATACAATCCAGAGCATTGACGACGAAGATACCGCTCAGAATATAGGAAGAATTTTTGCAGGAAACAATCCTGACCTTAAATATTCCTGCAGAACTTCTTTCCCCGCAGGTTTTGTTTCAGGTGCATTTTCTCAAAATCCCTCTGACAGATTTTCTGCTACATTCTTCCCCATACTTGCAGGACTTTCGCTTATAATCGGTATAATCAGCGGAATTATCAGTAAAAATGTTGCCGTTGCAGTTTCATCATTTACTGCTTGTATTTTAGTAGGTTTCCCTGTTTCTCTTATGCCGGCATTAAATACTTCTCTTTACCTTCTGAACAAAAAACTCGGAAAGAAAAACGCAGCAATCACAGGTTACTCAT
Source organism: Acutalibacteraceae bacterium (assembly GCA_045595725.1). Classification (GTDB taxonomy): domain Bacteria; phylum Bacillota; class Clostridia; order Oscillospirales; family Acutalibacteraceae; genus SIG575. The sequence continues at coordinate 14,778 of JAZOAY010000117.1, forward strand.
CTTCAAGAAATATCGAAAAAACAAATGCGGTTGTTATTGATTCAACAGATTTGTTCGACGTGGGTAAATGTAATTTTCACGGAATGAAAGATTACGGCACAGTAAGAGTTGACGATATTATTCTTTATGCAGCCGCAATGCTTACAAACTCACGTGGACCACTTGCTCATGTTTTCGACAAGGCAATTCTCGGAAATAAGGATGAACTTCTCCCCGAAGTTGAAGACCTTCGTTATGAAGAAAGACTTGGTCTTTCAGGTTGGATAAGAGGAGAAAAAGTTCTCATCGGCAACAGAAACCTTCTCATAAATCATAACATGGAAGCTCCTCCCAAAGGTGCTGAAGTCGCATGTCTTAAAGAGGGAAAGAAAGTTCTCTATATTGCAATTGACGGACAGGTTGCGGCAATGCTCGTTGTGGGATACGCTAAAAACGAGAATATGAAAAAATATCTAAGCCGTCTTGACAGACACGGAATCACCGTAGTCGTCACTACAAACGACTGCAACATTGATGAAGATTTCCTTTCACTTGAATTCAACATGCCGAGAGAAAGTTTCAAAGTCGTAGGCGACTATGAAGGCGGTCTGCTTGACGGAATTATTCACGAAACAAGAAAAACCGCACCTGCAAGAATGATACACGACGGGACAAGCAACTCATTTTTTGAAACGTTTGCTTCAGCAGTTGCACATTCATCAAGTATCAAAATTTCTCTTGCAGTACAAAGTGTACTTATGTTCCTTGCTCTTATTACAGCGGCAATATTTGCTCTTTCAGGCAACCTTACCATACTCAGCGCAGGAGTTATTATTTTGATACAAATTCTGACTTCACTATTCTTGTCGCTTACCGCTATACTGAGAACAAAATTTTAAATTAAAAAAATAAAAAATCTCCTTTTCGTGCATACTAAAAACGAAAGGGGGATTTTTTACGGATATTTTTCTCGATTTTTTAAAAGTTTTCTGCACAGGAGGACTCATCTGTGTTGTAGGGCAACTTCTTATTGACCTTACAAAATTGACTCCCGCACGTATTCTTGTAGGCTTTGTAGTACTGGGAGTTATCCTTTCTGCCATCGGAATTTATGAACCTTTTACTGAGTGGGCAGGTTGCGGTGCCACAGTTCCTCTGACAGGCTTCGGAAATGTTCTCGTTCAGGGAACTAAAGAAAAAATTAACGAACTGGGTTGGCTCGGCATTCTGACAGGTCCGCTGTCTTCCGGTGCCGCAGGAATAACTGCAGCAATACTCAGCGGACTTGTGGTATCCCTTGTGGCAAAACCAAAATCAAAATAAAATAAACAAAATAGTTTTTTGTCTCTTGACTTTTGCCCCTCTCTTGTATTATACTATCTGTGTAGAAACTAAAAGTGTAAAAACAGAGAGAGGAGGATCTACACAATGGAAACTGTTACAACTATTATCACAAAAGTTTTCGATTTCCTTGGCGGCATTAACTATGCTGAAGCATTCAACAAGATCGAAGCAGCTCTCACAAAGTTGATTGAATGGATTGCATCACTTCTTGCATAATCAATTGAGACACAGTAAACCCACACTTTCAGGTGTGGGTTTTTGCTTTAATACTTTTTAAAAAGTTAACTATTGATTTTAATGTAAAAATCTGTTATACTCAAGTTGTAAAAACTTTGCGTTTTTATTTTGCAGGATTTTTCCTGTTTTACAGAGGAGGTGTAATAATGGAAAATTTTGATTTCAATGCTATTCTTGACGTATTCAAAAAAATCGGTGATTGGCTTGGAACTGTTGATTGGGAAGGTGTTTTCAATACAGTTAAAGACGTTATCGGCAAAATCGTTGAATTCGTATCAGGTCTCGCAGCAAAATAATGCCTGACCAAAAGGAAGCTATAAAAAAACCACTCATACACATGAGTGGTTTTTTTACATTTACATATATTTCACCGTATTTATGAGAAGTTTTTTCAAGAGTGACGCAACATGTTTTTCGTCTTTTTCCATTCCGTTTTTCATCCACTCGGAAATCACTCCCGTGCAACCGCTTGATACATAATAATAAGTAGTTACACGTTCTTCTTTGTCTGTTTCAGGGAAAAATCTCTCTACATACTCATTAAAGTATGGATAATTTCTACGGCACAGTTTAACAACGATATCTGCAACATCATTCTGCTTTGTAAAAGCAGCTACAGCTTCTGCATTTTCCTTAATGTTAGCGAGTAAACTTGCAAGATCGCTTTCAAGATCACGTGGGGCCGTTTCTTCACGTTCAACGAAAAGATTATCCACCATTTCGTTTTTTAACTGTTCATACAGATCAAAAACATCCTCATAATATCTGTAAAAAGTTGCTCTGTTTATTCCCGCTTCATCACAGATCCTTTTTACAGTTATTCTGTTAACGGCTTCTTCCTTTAAAAGTTTTACAAAACTTTCTTTCACTACTTTCAGCGTATAAACCACACGTGCATCTGTTTTCATTGCTTTTTTCCTTTCGTTACGGCCATCTACAATAATTCGACACTTTCAACAAAATTGTCTGTTGATTTTCCTTTACAACAGTATTATACTAGAATCAGGAGAAAAAAGCAACAGTTGTTTAATAAAAAACTTATTGTTGTTTTTATGTTTGAGATTATAAACAGTATACTTCCTCCCAAACACACAAGAACCGCACCGTTTAGCTTCCCGGTGCGGTTCTTGTGTGTTTTAATTTCCTTTTATTCTGTTAAGCGCTCCTTTTTCAAGCCGCGACACCTGTGCCTGGGAAATTCCCACTTCGTTTGCGACTTCCATCTGTGTTTTTCCCTGCATAAAACGCAGATGAAGAATTTTCTTTTCGCGAGGCGAAAGTTTTTTTATTTCTTCTCTCAGTTCAATTTCATCAAGCCAATTTCTGTCATCATTCTGATCTCCTATCTGATCCATAACGTAAATTGTGTCACCTCCGTCATTGTAAATGGGTTCATACAGACTTACCGGTTCAACAATAGATTCAAGAGCAAGAACAACTTCTTCTTTTTTTATTCCAAGTTCCTTTGCAATTTCCTCCACAGTCGGTTCCTGTCTGTTTTCAAGGGAAAGTCTCTCCTTTACCTGCATTGCATGATAAGCCGTGTCACGCATAGAACGTGAAACACGAACAGCGTTATTATCTCTGAGGTACCGTCTGATTTCACCTATTATCATTGGTACGGAATAAGTTGAAAACCTCACTCCCAAATCAACATTAAAATTATCTATGGCTTTTATAAGACCTATGCAACCAACCTGAAAAAGATCGTCAGGATTTTCACCTCTGTTTGTAAAACGCTGAATAACGGAAAGCACAAGTTTTAAATTTCCGCTTATCAGTTCATCACGTGCTTTCATATCACCGTCTTTGATTTTTGCCAGCAACTCCATTTTTTCTTTTTCTTTGAGAACTTTCAGGTTTGACGTGTTAACACCGCAAATTTCAACTTTATTGAACTGCAAAAAAATCCCTCCGCAATATCTGTTACAAATAGTATTGTCAGATATTGCGGAGTTTAATATTTCTCTTATATTATTTTTTTACCTTTTATATAAACACTTTTAATTTCCATGTTTTCATCAACAAGTAACAGGTCTGCATTTTTTCCTTTTTCAATGGAACCCGTCACTTTATCCTGACCGATTGCTCTTGCAGGATTTATTGTACAGGATTTAACTGCATGCTTAAAATCAATTCCGAAAGAAAGAAGATTTCTGAATTCATCAAAAATATTGGATGTGCTTGCGGCAATCGTACCGTCAGCAAGGAGTGCCTTTCCTTCACGTACATAAACAGTCTGACCGCCAAGCATATATTCACCGTCTTCGCAGTCCGCCGCTTTCATTGAGTCACTGATTACGATTGTTCTGTCTTCTCCCAAAAGTTTAAAAGCCATTCTCAATGTCTCAGGTGCAACGTGAAAACCGTCACAGATAATTTCTGCTCTGACATTATCTGAATCAAAAACTGCACCTGCAACTCCGGGCACACGTGCGGAAATACCTGTCATCGCATTAAAGAGATGTGTTGCATGTGTAATTCCGTTTTCAAAACCTTTTCTTGCCTGAATACTGTCAGCAGAGGTATGTGCGGCAGAAACTGTACATATTTCTGAAACCTCTTTTGAAAAAGCGTTGTTTTCATCTTCTTCAGGAGCAATGTCAACAAGTGAAACATTGCAGATATCATTAAGCTTTTTAAATTCATCAATATCGGGTTTTCTTACATGTTCAGCTTTCTGAGCACCTTTCTTTGCAAGAGAAATGTACGGTCCTTCCATGTTTATTCCGTGTATGTAAGCACCTTTTTCATTTCCTTTTACAAGAGAAATCGTTCTGAAAATTTCTTCAAGTTCTTCACCCGACAAAGTCATTGTAGTAGGGCAGAAAGAGGTAACGCCATGACGGGGAAGATTTTCTGACATTATCTGCAAAGACTCTTCTTTTGCATCAGAAGCATCTCCTCCTTTGGTTCCGTGAATGTGAATATCAATAAATCCCGGAAGAATTTTAAGCCCTGAGCAATCAATTATTTCTGCATCGTTTTTTTCGCAGTCAATACCGAGAATTTTTCCGTCCTCTACAGCAAGACTGCCATTTACAAAATCAAAGTTTTCATTTAATATTTCAGCATTTTTAAATATCATTTCCATCACCCGAAGATATTGTAACACAAATATTTCAAAAATTAAACATTTTCTATTGATTTTTCTTTCCAACTGTGAGAAAATTAAAAAAACATAATACTGAGGTGGACCATGAAAACTTTATATCCTCTTAAAACCAAACACAACCGTTGTTGGAGATGTTACCTTGGCGGTAAACTTATTGACGTAATGTACGGAGATGAAAATCCTGCTGACGGATATTTCCCCGAAGACTGGTTGGCAAGTACGGTTGTTGCAGTAAATCCTGACAGAGAAGGGAAACCTGAATTCGAAGGTCTGAGTGTAGCAATCCTTGCAGACGGAAGTGAAAGATATCTCAGAGATTTAATAGAAGAAAACCCTGAAAGTTATCTCGGAAAAGACCATGTTGAAAAATTCGGTACCAACTTAGGGGTTCTTGCAAAATTCCTTGACTCTGCAGAAAAGCTTCCCGTTCAATGTCATCCCGACAAAAAGGCTGCAAAAGATTTCTTTAATTCCGATTACGGCAAAACTGAAGCATGGTTTATCCTTGACGGAAGAACAATTAACGGCGAAGAGCCTTATATTTTAATGGGATTCAAAGAGGGCGTCACAAAAGAAAAATGGCGTGAACTTTTTGAAAAGCAAGACATCAAAGGCATGGACAACTGCATGCACAAAATCCGTGTGAAACCCGGTGATGTTTTTATTATCGAAGGCGGATGTCCCCACGCTATCGGTTCAGGTTGTCTGCTTCTTGAAATTCAGGAACCTACAGACTATACAATCAGCATGGAAAAATTCAATTCACAGGGTGAGCCTAATCCTGAAGAGCTTGTTCACATGGGAATAGGCTATGACAAAATGTTCGAGTGTTTCCATTATGATAATTTTACTCCCGAGGAAGTTCTTGCAAATTATAAACTCGAACCCACTATTGATGAAGAAAATGAAAATTATAAAATCACAACCCACATTTCTTACGAAAGAACACCTATTTTTTCTTTAAAAAGAATTGATGTTTTCTCATCGTACACAAGAAATGAAGCCGAAAGGCCCTCTTCACTTTCAGTAATTGAAGGTTCAGGCAAAATCAGATGGAATGGCGGAGAAATTGACGTTGTAAAAGGTGACTGTATCTTCATTCCCAAAGAAACCGTATTATTTACAATTGAAGGAAATATTTCACTTATTGAGTGCTTACCCCCTCAGATATAAAAATAAAGGAGTAATATTATGAAAGTTATTGCTAAAAAAGAAGTTATAAATAAAGCAGGCACACCTACAGAAAACTGTCACGCATCGACAATTCTGCCTCTTGATAACGGTGAGGTTCTCGCTTCATGGTTCGGCGGAACAAAAGAGGGTACAGACGATGTCAAGATTTTTGTAAGCAAAAGAGTAAACGGACAGTGGCAGACACCCGTTAAAATCAGCGTTGACGAGGACACACCCCATTGGAACCCCGTTCTTTTTAAACTTAATGACGGCAGAATAGCCCTTTATTTTAAATATGGTAAAGCAATCAAACTTGTATGGACAACATACGTTTCATACTCTGAAGATAACGGCGAAACATGGACTACTCCCGTAGAGCTTGTTGAGGGTGATACTTCCGGTGGCAGAGGTCCTGTAAAGAACAAGCCTATCTATCTTGCAGACGGAACTCTCATTGCTCCTGCATCTCACGAACCGTCTTTTGAAACATGGACTTCTTTTTGCGATATTTCAAAAGACAACGGCAAAACATGGGAAATGTCCTCATATATTCCCACCGGTGAGGGAGATGACTTTATTCCCATGATTCAGCCCACACTCTGGCAGGATGACTCAGGTGACGTGCATATGCTTCTCCGTTCAGCAAAGGAAAGAATTTTTAAATCCGATTCTACAGACGGTGGCAGAACATGGTGTAAAGCTTACGACACAGGCCTTCTCAATCCCAACAGCGGTATTGACCTTGTAAGAGACGGTGAGGGAATTTTCCTTGTTTATAATCCCACAGATAAAAACTGGGGTGACAGAACACCTCTTTTACTCGCAGTTTCAAAGGATAACGGTAACTCATGGGAAACAATTCTCACTCTTGAAGAAGCAGAAGTAGGAAGAGAAGAAGACGTTGAATATTCTTATCCTGCGATTGTTTCTCACGGCGGAAAGCTTCACATTACATATACTTATAACAGAGTAAGCATTGTTTACTGGGAAGTTGAAATCAGCGATTAACTGCCGCAATTCCACCCAATGCTCCCCCGAGCGTCATAAGAAGTGACATAATAATTGTACGTGTTCCCACATTGTCTGCAACAGCAAGAAGAACAAAACACACTATAACTATTACAGGCAGACTTGTAAGCACGCCTGACAAAAGTCCTTTTTCACGTGTTTTACGAAGCGACAAAAATGACCCGATAAAAGTTGACAGAAGAGAAACGAAGAGAACAAGAATTTTCTGCATTGATTCAGAAATTCCCGCTTTCACAACAACCAACGCTAAAACAAGCATCATTGCAAAAAATGATATTAGCGAAAACAAACTTCCCCACATTATTTTTTTCATAAAGGATACACGGGGATTATCGTTGTCTTTTGTAGATACTCTTCTCTTTTTATTTCTTGGCATAAAAAACACCTCCATATCAATTGATATGGAGGATTTTTCTTTGTTATGACTTAGTCTTCTTTTTTGCTCTTTTTGTTTTTAGCTTCTTCGATTCTTGCCTGTTTTGCTTCTTCCTGAGCTTTCTTAGCTGCTTCTCTTTCAGCCTTGAGTTTTTCCGTTGCTGTATTGTTAGTCTGAACAGCCCAACGCATAACTCTCATCTTAACTCTGTCAGCACCTGTTTCGATGATGATAGAATCTTCTTTGATTGTTACGATTCTGCCCATGATACCGCCGATTGTTGTGATTTCATCACCGATCTGGAGGTTTTCACGAAGCTGCTGTTCTTCCTTCTGTCTCTTCTTCTGAGGTCTGATTGATGTAAAATACATAAGAACAAAAAGACCACCCATAATAAGGAGCATAGGAAGCATTGACTGTTTTCCGCCTTCACCTGAAGAGGCATTTCCAAATAAACTGAGTGCGTTATAAAGCATTTTTATTTTCCTTTCTTTTCCAAAGTGTACTATGATAGTATAAACGAAAATGAAAATATAATCAAGTCTTTTTTTATAAATTCATAAATTATCAAAAAAATACGGCAATTCGTAAGAACTGCCGTACTGAGATTCAATTATTAACTTACCAGTTGATTGTGTAAGTAAACTTTGTTGCAAAGGGAAGAGATGTAGCCATCTTGTCAAAGTTAATTGTCCAGTGTGCATCGTAAGTTGCTGTAAGAACACGGCCTGTTGCTGCATCAACTGTAATTGTTGCTGAACCTGAGGGATAATTCATTGTAACATCGCCTGTGATACCTTTAGCGATACCGGGGATGTTCTCATTGATTGTCGCAGGAAGAACAACGCTGAACACTTTGGGGTTATGACCCTGACCATGCTTAACAGTAGATGTTTTTGCGTCAGCTTTTGTTACAATTTTAATTGTGTAAACACCGTTTTTCTCTGAACATGTAGCATCTTTAACATCATCAACTGTAAGTTTACTTGCCCATGATTCATTCTCAACGGGGTAGTTCTTTTTAATATCAGAACCTGTGTATGTAGCTTCACCTGTGCTGTTTGACTGGAGCATACCGTCAAGCCATTCGTCACCGCCGAGCATCTTGTAAATACCGCTGAGACCGTCACCGATTTTTGTGGGTTCTGCAAGGTAGTTTACGATTGAATGCTGTTTAACTGATTTTGCACCTGTTTTTACACCATTTACTGCTTTGTTGAAATATTCCACAACTTCAGCTTTAGTTGATGGTTTCTTTACTTGGTCTGCAGGTTTCTTTGTGGGTTTTTCAG
>JAZOAY010000118.1:0-29021 GCA_045595725.1 Acutalibacteraceae bacterium
TTTGACCTTGAAGCAGAAGGATACTTCTACACAAGACTTCAAAATCCCACAAACGATGCAGTTGCAGCGAAAATCGCAGCTCTTGAAGGCGGCGTTGCAGCAGTTCTCACTTCATCAGGTCAGGCAGCATCCTTCTACTCGGTTTTCAACATCTGCCATGCAGGTGACCATGTTGTGGCATCAGCTGCAATTTACGGAGGTACATTCAACCTCTTCTCAGTTACAATGAAGAAGCTGGGAATCGATTTCACTTTTGTCAATCCCGATTCAACCGAGGAAGAACTGAATGCCGCATTCAAAGAAAACACAAAGGTTGTTTTTGCAGAAACGCTTTCAAACCCCTCACTGAACGTTCTTGATATCGAGCTTTTTGCAAATGTGGCTCACGCTCACGGGGTTCCCCTTATTGTTGACAACACATTTCCCACACCTATCAACTGCAGACCTTTCGAGTTTGGTGCAGACATCGTAACTCACTCAACAACAAAATACATGGACGGTCACGCAACACAGGTTGGCGGTGTTATTGTTGACAGCGGTAACTTCGACTGGACAGCATCAGATAAATACCCGGGACTCACAACTCCCGATGAATCATATCACGGTGTTATTTACACAGAACGTTTCGGCAAAGGAGCATACATCACAAAATGTGTGACACAGCTCATGAGAGACTTGGGCTCAATCCCCTCTCCTCACAACGCTTTTCTCCTCAATCTCGGTCTTGAAACACTTTTCCTCAGAGTTCCCAGACATTGTGAAAATGCTCTTAAAGTGGCAAAATTCCTTGAAGCTAATGAAAACGTTACATGGGTGAATTATCCCGGTCTTGAAGGCAATAAATATTATTCTCTCGCTCAGAAGTATATGCACGACGGCACAAGCGGTGTTGTCTCTTTCGGTATCAAGGGCGGAAGAGAAGCTGCAACACGTTTTATGGATTCACTGAAGCTTGCAACAATCGCAACACACGTTGCAGACTGCAGAACATGTGTCCTTCACCCTGCAAGCACAACTCACAGACAGCTCACATCTCAGCAGCTTGAGGAAGCAGGTGTTGCAGAAGACCTTATCAGATTCTCTGTAGGTCTTGAAGATGCTGAAGATATTATCGCCGACATCGCTCAGGCAATTGAAGCATCTCAGATGTAAAAAAACTTTTACAAATATTGACTTTTGGATATTTGGTTGTATAATGTAAATATAGACTAAACTCTCAGGAGGTAACTCAGATGAAAAAAGCTCTTAAAATAATCGGTGCTATTGTGGCTGCAGCAGGTGTTGTTGCAGCAGCATATTATCTCATTACAAAGTATTTCTGCAAGAAAGACGTTTGCACTTGCGAAGAATGCGAAGATGTTTGTTGTTTCGATGAAGATGGTGAAATCTGCGACTGTGCAGAATGTGTACAGGATGATGAAGCAGTAGAAATCGAAGAAGACAAACCTGCAGAAGAATAAGATTGTAGGGTTGCCCCTTGCGGGCAACCTGATTTTTTATAGATTTTTCAAAACAAAAAAACGCAAGGGTGTTCCCTACGATAATTCTGCATAAAAAAACTCCTCAGCAAACTGAGGAGTTTTTATTGTTATTAAGTTCTTTTATGTATCTTGTCAATGCATCATCCTGAGACGGTAAAAGTGAAAAACCGTTATCTGTCAGGCATTTCTTTGAAAGTCTTGAGTTAAGCGGTCTTTTTGCTTTCACAGGATACTCGGAAGTAGGAATAGGGTTAATCTTTGTAGAAAGACCCGATTTTTCCATTATGCTCTGTGCAAAATCTGCCCAACTCATAAAGCCTTCATTTGTTGCGTGATAAACACCGTATTTTTCGGTTTTAATCATAGAAACAAGAAGCTTTGCCAGATCTCTTGTGTATGTAGGTGAACCTATCTGGTCTGCGACTACATTAAGTTCATCTCTTGTTTCGGCAAGACGGCGCATTGTTTTTACAAAATTATTGCCGTTTATACCGTAAACCCATGAGGTTCTCACAATAAATGTTCTCGAGCAATTCTCAATGGCATTTTTTTCGCCCTCAAGTTTTGTTTTACCGTATATGTTCTGAGGATTTTTTGTATCTTCGGGCTCATAAGCGTCTTTTCCGTCACCGCCGAAAACATAGTCCGTACTGATATAAATCATTTTTGCACCTATTTTTTCACAGGCTTCTGCAATAAAAAGGCTTCCGTCTGCGTTGATTTTTCTGCAGATTTCTTCTTCATCTTCTGCTTTGTCAACTGCGGTATACGCTGCACAATGAATTACACCGTCAGGTTTATGTTCAAAAATAAAGTTCTGGGTTTCTTCTTTGTTTGTCAGATCAAATTCTTCAATGTCACAAGGAATGGACTCAATTTTGTTTTTCTGAAGTTCTTCCACAACATCGTGACCCAACTGACCTTTTACACCTGTTACGAGGATTTTCATTTCAGGACTTCCGCCCTTTCATAAAAAAATCTCACGTCGCTGTCTTCAAATTTAGGAGCTTTAACATCCTTCTCACTGAGAATGGGGTTATCATTTCCCCAATCAACGCCGAATGCTTCATCGCAGTAACATACGCTTCTGTCATTCTCAGGTGAATAATAATCATCAACCTTATATGAAAATTCCACATCATCTGTAAGAGTGATAAATCCGTGTAAAAATCCTTTGGGAACAAAAAGCTGTTTTTTATTTTCTTCCGTCAGTTCAACGGAAATCCATTGAAGATATGTGGGAGAACCTTCTCTGATATCAACGATAACATCAAGCACTCCGCCTTTAATACATGTTACAAGTTTTGCCTGACATTTAGGATTTGTCTGACAATGGAGTCCTCGGAGTGTGCCTTTCTTCTGAGAAAAAGAACGGTTGTCCTGAACGAAATCCACATCAATACCTGCATCAATAAGGGCATTTTTATTGTAGCTTTCCATAAACCAGCCACGGTGGTCACCGAAAACCTTAGGTTCTATAATAAACGCATCTTCAAGAGGCGTCTTAATAATATTCATTCTTATTTTCCTTTCGACTCATCATCTTCACGGCCCCAATGAGGACGCTGACCGGGTTTATCCGCATAGAGGATTTTACCCTCGGCAACTCTCATAAGATGCTGACCGTAAGAGGATTTGCCGTATTTATTTGCTGATTCAACAAGCTTTGATTTTGTAATCCAATGCATGTTGTAGGCAATTTCTTCAGGTGCAGATATTTTTATACCCTGAAGTGTTTCAATTGTTTTAACGAAATTACCTGCATCCATAAGCGAGTCAACTGTTCCTGTATCAAGCCAGGCAAAACCTCTGCCGAGAGTTTTAACTTCAAGTGCTCCCGCTTCAAGGTACATTCTGTTAATATCGGTGATTTCATACTCACCTCTTGCACTCTTTTTAAGGTTCTTTGCATATTCCACAACTTTGTTATCATAGAAGTAAAGACCTGTTACTGCATAGTTTGACTTGGGTTTCTGCGGCTTTTCTTCAATTGAAACTGCATGACCTTCCTTGTCAAACTCAACTACACCAAAAGCTCTGGGGTCTTCAACATAGTAACCGAAAATTGTTGCGCCTTCTTCTCTCTTTGCCGCCTGTCTGAGAATATGACCGAGACCGCTTCCGTAGAAAATGTTGTCACCGAGTATCATTGCAACATTGTCTTTGCCGATAAACTTCTCACCGATAACAAAAGCCTGTGCAAGACCTTCCGGTTTTTCCTGAACTGCATAAGAAAGTTTAAGGCCAAACTGTTTGCCGTCACCCAAAAGATGTTCAAACTTAGGTGTGTCTTCCTTAGTTGAAATAATAAGGATTTCTCTGATACCTGCCAACATAAGGTTTGAGAGAGGATAATATATCATCGGTTTATCATAAACCGGTAAAAGCTGTTTACTTGTAACCATTGTCAGGGGGTAAAGTCTTGTGCCGGAACCGCCTGCAAGAATAATTCCTTTCACCTAAACACGCTCCTTTTTCTTTATGAAAATTCTGTCCGTGATACACGGACACGTATATTATAAAACTTTTTTCCCGTTTCGTCAAATTTTTCTTAATTTTTTAACAAATTTTTTAATTTGTCAAAATATCTTTTGCAAAATTCCTACAAAATTCTACTCGAAAATTACCGTAAAGAATATACGTATCGTATATATGATTCTCGCAAAAAACGCTTTTAAAGTCACAAGAAAAGAAGTGTCATTTTCTCCTGTATCTATGTCTTTTTTCAGACTTTCAAACCATTCATCCGTATCTGTTGTTATTTCAAAAACTTTTTTCTCACTTGCAAAACTATCTTCAGTTGCAGGTTTACAGATAACAAACGTATATTTTTCTCCGGGAGTAAGATTTTTAAAAACGCCGTCAGAATAACTGTCGGTTTCCTCGCAGTAATAACTGAGACCGTCAATTGCCGTAAAGGCTACTTTGGTTTTACCGATTTTCTCTGTTAAAACCTCACCTTCGATTTCAGGTCTTTCGGGAATTACCCATTTAACAACGTGAGATGCAAAATTACCGTTACCTGCTTTGCGGTACAGATACATTGTTTCTCCTGGGAATGCAGGGATATAGTCAAACTCTACTGAATTTTCATCGAAGAAGGTCTCTTCTTCTGAAAACTTATAATAAACCCTTTCACCGAACATTTCCACAGAACATTCGTCAACAAAATTAATCTGCGGAACAATTATTGATTTTCTTCCCGGAAGCTGACAAAGAAAGTCTTCTTCACCGACTTCAACAATAAATGTCATCATTGAGGGAGAGTCAATCCATTCCGTCACTTTGTCTCCGTTGCGGATAGTCTTGTAATATTTAGTTTTTACGGAAACTCTCGTTTCATCAAACAGAATTGTCTCCGCTTCGTAATCGTAATCAACAGGATTCACAAAAACTTTGAACGTGTAGGTATGGGATTTATAACCGCTTTCCTCAACTGTTATTTCCACAGTGTTGGCGGTATATTCCTCAACAGGTACAATGAGTGTTTCTCCGCTCGGAACAGAAACACCGTTAATTGATATATCATAATACGACTCAGCTGTAACTCCCACACTTTTACTTGCGTGATCAATAAGAATTGTTTCCTGATTTTTTTCTGTCAGGTCAACTTCCGTTTCTGAAAATTCTGTTGAGAACACGAGAGATTCAAGTGCCGTTACCGCCTGAGTATATTGACGTGTATAAACTTCACCGAAACCGTTTTCATCCTTAGCCACAGCTTTAACCGTCATTTTGTCAGTAATTGCAAAAGGACATGTATAAAGAATACCGTTTTCATAAGGATCGGAACCGTCAGTTGTATAATAAATTTCATCAGCGCTTAAGCAGGAAAGTTCAAGTTTTTCCGTAATGGGAACTTCACCGCTGTCAAGAGAAAATTTTATATGCTTACTTTCACTCGTAAAAGCCTTTATTGCAAAATTTCCCAACCTCATATACTCAGTAGGCCCATCAAATCCTTTGATAACCTTCTGATGAATGTCTTCCCACCTTTCACCGTCCTGACTTACAAAGCTTTCACCGGCACCGCTTACATTAGCCGTTGACTGGAGTCTGTATTCCATGTAAATTGCCTCAACCTGAGCAACAAGAGTTTCCGTAGGATTGTTGAGATAAACAACAATGCTGAATTTTTCACCTTTTTCGAGTTCTATTCCCTTTTCAAGTTGTTCTGTATAATAACCGGGCAATTCTTTTTTACCGCTGAATTCACTTTTCAGCGTACCTGATGTAGGGTCGTTTTTATTTGTGATGTCTGTATAAATTTCAACTCTGTATTCAGTATTTACATCTGTAGTGTAGAAAGATACTGCTTCAAGAACTTCATGTCTTTTACTGCTGAAAATATTCGCCATGAAAATTTCCGTTGAATCATTAAATCCCACAGGAGTATACTGAACACTTTCGTCATGAGAATAAATGTTTTCATAGTTATCCTTACTTTCGTAGAGATAAATACCCACATAGTCAATTGTTACATCTTCATAGGAAAGCCAGAAAAAGCCTTCATCTCCCCAGATTTCTCCCCAACTGTTCTGAACAAGCCATGCCCCGTCGTTAAGAATTGACTCTGAATTATTGAAATTTTCTTTTGGGAAATTATCGTCCCAACCAACAATAGTAACCGAATGATTGGTGTAATCACCTGTGGGATTATACCATGCATTAGTTTCAGCATTGAAATTTTCACTTCTGTTTGAAGCAAGATAAGAAATATCAACAGCCTGTCCTGTTTTCACCATCTGTTCTTTTACCTGACTTACAAGCAAACGTTTTGCCTGTAACTGTTCTTCTTCACCCATATATTCGTATTCGGGGAAAGAGATCATATTCTGCATGTGTGCAACAGAAGTATAACGGAAACTTTCCGAAATTTTTTCGTTTTTATAGGGAAAATCGCTCTCAGGTGCAGGACCGTACCAGTTTGCAAGTGCATCACATGCCGTCCAGTCAAAGCCGCCGTTATTATATGGGTCATAGCCGCTGAAAATAAAATTAAATGCCTTTTTCTGATTTGCAGAAGAATAGGCAAAATAAGAAAGATGTGCTTCGGACAAAATCGTATCCGTACCTTTCTGTGCAAGCCCTGTCTCACTTGAAGTCAATGCCGCAAAAGCCCAACATGTACCCATTTCGCCCTGATCACCTGTTTTGTCCACATGATTAACGGCAAATTCCGTTGGAAGAGGTATCACTTTATTTGATTTTTTCGTTTCCGGCAGACGCGAAGTAACAGGAGACGAAATTCTTCCTCCGTTATTCAGAATTTCTTTATCTTTTTCAGTCAGGCCTGAAAATGTAAGTTCTTCGATTTCTTCGTATGCAAAAGAATCTGCACCGAAAACAGAAAGCGGACTCAACACAAAAATTGTGCTGAGAATAAGTGAAATGATTTTCTTCTTCATGAAAATCAACTCCTTCCTTTGCGGATTTTTTTGAAATTATTTAAGATATTCGTCCATTATCATTGCCGCCTGTCTTACAATCTCTGCACAGGGACGTGTTTTTTTGTAGTGTTCTGTTCTCTCTTCCGGAACATGACTTGCAGATGGGCCGTCCATTCCGAGCAGTTCACGACAGATAAAGGAACCGCCGTTTCTTTTTTCAAATTCTTCTTTTATCTGTCTTACTTTTTCGTAAACATCTTTTTTTGACTGAGATGCATCCGAAAGGTCTGTATCGGTTGCAAGACCAATGAGAAGAGTACATCCGCTGAATGCGCCGCAGACTTCACGAAGTCTGCCGAATCCTCCGCCAAAGCCCGATGACAATCTCATTGCAGTTTCATCATCAATACCGAATTTATCAGAAAATGCACAAAAAACTGCCTGCGAACAATTATACCCTTTTTCAAAAAGTTCAACTGCCTTTTCAACTCTGTTTTCCATCTTTTTCAAACTCCTTTATTTCTGCTTTTTCATAAAGTTCATTTATATATTTTTCATATTTTTCAGACTTGAGTCTGCTTTTTGCAATGCTTTCATACTCCTGCTCGGAATAAGAAGAATGTTCCTCTGTCATTTTAGAAATTTTTTCCTGAATTTCTTTATCTGCAGGTTTCAGTTTACCCTCAGCGTAAATATTCTGCAGCTCCATAATTCCGGTCTGAAGGTAGTAAGAATAAAACTGACTCATTCCGATTGATTTTATCCCCACAACACCTTCTTTGTTCTCATTTTCGGAATTAAATTTCTCTGCTTTAAGTTTAAGACCTTCAAAAGAAATGTCTTCATAAATACCTTCTTCTTTCATCAGAAGAAACTGTATTTTTGCCATAACACACTCTTCAATAACTCTGTCATGGAGAATTTTTTCTGGAGTAACTCCGTCAATTTCTGTCTGCCAGAATTCTTCCGAATATTCTTTTCCGTATTTGCTGAGACATTCATTGAGTACCTGTGATTTATATTTTTTCCTGAAATATTCATATTCTTCTGTTGTAATTGGCTCACCGTTTACAGTTGCAACACAGGATTCTTTTTCTGTTTCTTTCTTCTCTGCAGAGCATGAAGTAATAAAAAAAATCAACAGCAAGGATAAAGCTACACATAAAAGCCTTTTCAACATACTTCACCTACTTTTGCATTAAATTTGCTTTTTTGAAAATTATAACCTAAAATCACGTAAAAATCAACACATTAAGTTGACAAGGAAGTTTTTGAAGTATATAATTATTACATTAAAATATAGAAAGGAAATAAAAACATGAAAAAATTTATTTCAATCATGCTGGCAGCAATTCTCTGCTTCAGCGTTATGGCTACAGGTACATCTGCAGCTTCCGTAACAGACAAAACTCTTAAATTCAAAGGCGACGGCGAATTTAAAATCATGCAGGTAGCAGACCTTCAGGACTCTTCCTTTGCTGCTCCCGCTACATACGATTATCTTCAGGCAATTATTGAAGAAGAAGACCCTGACCTTATTGTTCTTACAGGCGATAATATTGCCGGCGGCACAGGCGATGCTCTCTTTGAAAGCATTGCAAGATGGCAGGTAAAAGTTGCAATTGACAACACAATGTCTTTCTTTGAAAAACTCAGTATCCCTGTTGCGGTTGTTTTCGGTAACCACGACGGTGAAGCTCTTATCAGCAAAGAAGAACAGATGGATATGTACCAGACTTACGGTTGCTGCGTAGCAATCAACGAAGGTGACAGCCTCTACGGTTGCGGCACATACAACCTTCCCATTCTCTCATCAGACGGTAAAAAAGTAGTTTACAACCTCTGGATGTTTGACTCAAACATGTACGACGAAGTAAATGGCGGTTATGACTATGTTCACGAAGACCAGATTGCATGGTATGTTGAAACATCAAACGCTCTGAAAGCTCAGAACGGCGGAGAAGTTGTTCCCTCAATGGCTTTCCAGCACATTATTGTAAATGAAATTTACGATGCACTCGTAGAAGTAAATGCAGGTACTCCCGGTTCAATCCCTTACGGTGATAAGGCTCTTGCTCTTCCCGAAGGTACAGGCATTCTCGGTGAAGGTCCCTGCCCCGGTACACAGGATTCACTCCAGTTTGAAACAATGGTAGCTCAGGGCGACGTTAAAGCAATGTTCTTCGGTCATGACCATGTAAACTCTTTCGTTGTTCCTTATCAGGGCATTGATCTTGTTAACACTCCTACATCAGGTTTCGGTTCATACGGTAACAAAGAAACACGTGGTGTAAGAATCATTACAATCAACGAAAACGACACTTCAAAATATGAAACAAAAGTAATCAACTACTATGAAAAATTTGCAGTTGATAACGTTTCAAAGTGCCGTTACCTTATGAGCGAAGGCTCGGTATGGGATTGCATCAGATATCTTTTCGTAACACCTGAAATTCTCAAAGGTCTCTACGAAATCTTCTGCGTTATCGCATAAAGTTAAAATAAAGAAATAAAATTTAAGACTTTTAAAAGAGGGATAATTATGTTTAAGAAAATATTTTGCATTATCCTGTCTGTTTTAATTTGTCTTTCAATGTTTACTGTATGTGTCGGTGCTGTAACTGAAAGCACCGACACTCTTCAGTTTAACAAAGATGGCTCATTTAAAATCATGCAGGTTGCCGACATTCAGGACGATCATCATCTCATTCCCGCAACACTTGACTTTTTCAAACTGGCAATTGATGCCGAAAAGCCTGACCTTATTGTACTTCTCGGCGATAATATTTCAGGTGTTCCCAGCGATTTTGAAAACATTGAAAAAGCAAGAAAAAACACAAAAAAAGCAATTGACTGCTACATGTCTTTCTTTGAAGAAATGAAAATCCCCGTTGCAGTTGTTTTCGGCAACCATGATACGGAAAACGAAGTCACAAAGGAAGAACAGATGGCAATGTATATGTCTTACGACTGTTGTATAGCAATTGACGAAGGCGAGGAAATTTCAGGATGCGGAACTTACAACATTCCCGTTCTTTCTTCTGACGGCAAAAAAGTTGCTTATAACCTGTGGTTCTTTGATTCATACCTTCACGATGAAGAAAAAGGAATTTCCGACAATATCCAGCAGGACCAGGTTGACTGGTACATAAAAAAATCAAATGAACTCAAGGAAGCAAACGGTGGTATTCCCGTTCCGTCAATGGCTTTCCAGCATATTGTTCCCCAAGAGATAAGCAAAGCAGAATTTATCAACGGTGAAGTAAATGAAGATCCCTGTCATGATTCAGGTGAAACGCTACAGGTACCTGCAATGCTCCGTCAGGGTGATGTGAAAGCCATTTTCTTCGGTCACGACCACGTCAACACCTACACCGCTCTGTATGAAGGAATTTACCTTATCAACTGCCCCACTTCAGGATTCGGTTCTTACGGTGACATGAACAGAGGTTTACGCTTTGTTACAATTGATGAAAAAGACACTTCATCCTTTGAAACAAAACTCATCAACTATTTTGATGAATACTGCAATGATGATTATTCACGTTGCCGTTACTATGTAAATTCAAGCATTGATGTAGTATGGAATATTTTAAAATTCCTCATTCTCTCACCATTCAACGGAGTTTCCGTCTGCACAGCAATTTATGAAATTTTTTGCATGGTATCATAAAATAATAAAAGGTGGTATTCAAAGTGAAAAAGTTTATCTCAATTTTTCTGGCAATTACCATTGTCCTCAGCTTGTTTACAATTTCTGTAAGTGCTTCACAAACAGAAGACAGGGAGCTTAAGTTCAATTCAGACGGCACTTTTAAAATCATGCAGGTTGCTGATTTACAGGATAACACTAACCCTGTAAAGAAAACCGCTGAATACATCAGGGAAGTTACGGCAGATGAAAAGCCTGACCTTTTTATTCTCACAGGAGATAATATTTCAGACTCTGTTGCAAGAGGATACACAAAAGCAAACTCCGTCAAAAGAGTAAGAAAAGCAATTGACGGTTTTATGTCTGTGTTTGAAGAACTGGGTGTTCCCGTTGCAGTTGTTTTCGGAAACCATGATGCGGAAGGCCGAGTTACAAAAGAAGAACAGATGGCAATTTACAATGAATATGATTGCTGTATTGCAATTGACGAAGGTGACAGTCTCTATGGCTGCGGCACATACAATCTCCCCATTCTTTCCTCTGACGGAAAGAAAATTGCCTATAATCTGTGGCTTTTTGACTCAAACATGTATGACGAAGAAAACGATGGTTACGACCACGTTCACGAAGACCAGATCGAGTGGTATGTTAAAACATCAAACGAACTCAAAGCACAGAACGGCGGAAAACCCGTTCCCTCAATGGCTTTTCAGCACATTATTGTAAATGAAATTTTTGATGCACTCATAGAAGTTGAAAAACAAAAGGGTGCAATCAAAGATGATAACGGAAAATATTTTATGCTTCCCGAAGGTTCAAAAGGTACTTTACGTGAAATCCCCTGCCCCGGAGCAATTGACTCACTTCAGTTTGAAAAAATGGTTGAGCAAGGTGATGTCAAAGCCATGTTCTTCGGTCACGACCACGAAAACGACTTTGAAGTTTCATACAACGGAATTGATATTATAAACACTCCTACTGCAGGTTTCGGTGCTTACGGAGCTGACAACAGAGGCGTACGTGTTATTACGCTGTGCGAAGATGATACATCAACTTATGAAACCGAGCTTATTACATATCTGGGCAACTACTGTACAGAACCATGGGAAATTTTCCTTTATCACGTTCAGGGTGCAAAATATATCTGGGATATGTTCCTCATGGGGCTGACTTATCCCATTAAAGCAATCACAAATCTTTTTGCATAAATTCAAGAGGTGTAAAATTTTTGAAACGCGAAAACAAACAGGCTTTCAAAAAAGGTGTCAGAAATGGTATACCAATTGCTCTTGGTTACTTTGCCGTTGCGTTTGCATTAGGCATTACTGCTGCAAATTCAGGTCTGACAGCTTTTCAGGCAACTCTCACAAGTTTAACAAACAATGCATCTGCCGGTGAATATGCAGGCTTTACAGTAATTGCCGCAGGTGCAGGATATCTTGAAATGGTAATTATGCAAATTGTGGCGAATGCAAGATATTTGCTTATGAGCTTTGCAATGAGTCAGAAAATACCCCGGGACATGAAACTTCACCACAGACTTTTTGTTGCATTTGACCTGACCGATGAAATTTTCGGAATTTCAATTGCAGAACCGGGTAAACTCAACCCTTATTTTTCTTACGGTGCTTTCTCCGTTGCAATTCCCGGATGGGCATTGGGTACATGCCTCGGTGTTATAATGGGAAACGTACTTCCCTTAAATGTAGTAAGCGCATTGAGTGTGGGACTTTTCGGAATGTTCATTGCAATTGTTGTTCCCGTGACAAAGAAAAACAAAATTCTCCTCGGCATTGTTCTCGTTTCAATGGCACTCAGCTTTGCATTTTACAAAATTCCTGTATTTGACGGAATTTCCTCAGGTACAAAAACAATCATTCTGACCGTTGTAATTGCACTTGCAGCTGCAATTCTTTTCCCTGTAGAGCAACGCGAATAACCCAAGCTCGCCAAAAAGTTAATCTTTTTAAGTCTTTTTGGTGAACCAAGACCAAAACACAGCAAATCCTGCCGGTTTTGCGAGTATTTTAACAAAGGGTCAGCGAAAATCAGCCTATAAAAAACAGGTTTGAATTATTTGCGTTGCTCTAAAGGAGGATGAAGAAAATGCAGAATAACGTTTATATTTACATAGGAATCATGGCATTGGTAACTTACCTGATGAGAGTTTTGCCAATGACAATTTTCAGAAAAGAAATCAAAAACAAAACTATACGCTCATTTCTTTATTATGTGCCTTATGTCACGTTGACCGTTATGACTTTCCCCGCAATTTTAGAAGCAACAGGAAGTGTGTGGTCAGGACTTGCGGCACTAATAGTCGGCGTACTTGTGGCATGGAAGGGCGGAAGTCTTCTCATAGTTTCCGTAGTCTCCTGTGCAGTTGTTTTTGTGATTGAAATGTTTATACTTTAAGAAAAACATCAGGACTGAAAAATCAGTCCTGATGTTTCTTTTATCTCTTTTTATATATAATCAATTCAGGATTAGACCCATTCTCTCCATAAGTACAGACAAGCAAAAAATCCATCCCTGCTATAATTCCATAACATCTGTCGGAGCCGAATTCACATTCAAGCTGATTTCCGAGATAAGTATTGTTGTCATCTAAAAATTTTACAGTTTCCCCATTCGGTAAAGTATACTCAAGGTTTACAAAACCACCTGCAAGTACGTTCAGATTTTCAACTTTTGGCATTCCTTGAATTTTCAATTCATTAAATTCTTCTACAATCTTATCCTTGAACTCCTGAAACTTCTCTTCTCCTCCAATGGTTATGTACTCTGCAATAAAGCAGCGTTTTCCAAAGGGGTGTCCGTTTGTTTCTGCACATCCACTACATTTGTCTTTCATAAAGCACTCTTTACAGTTTGCTTTGCAAATTGACTCACTCATAATATCATCTCCTTATATATTTAATACACCAAAATTTTTTTAAAATCAAGACTTGAAAAATTTTTAAATCTGTGGTAATGGAATAGTATTTTTTTGAACAAAAAATTAAAAGCAGACACTTTTTATTCATGAGTGTCTGCTTTGTTTTGCTGTTTTACGGCTGTTCAAAAAGCGGAATGTTTTCACTTTCATGTTCCCAGAACATGAAGTTATTGTGTTCAACGTAAACACATCTGAAGCCGTAAATTGCAGATGCACTGAAAGCGGGTACATAAAGAAGTCCTCTTCTTCCTCTTATTACAGGTGCATCAAGCTTTATTTCTTCACCGTTATCTGCAACAGCAATGTCGCTTCCCTCTGTGAAAGTAACTTTCTTTCCGTAAATACCAAGAGTCATTTTTCCTTCTTTTTTTGCAACATAAGCACCTACACTCTGGAATACTACTGAAAGAGGTGCATACCATACGTCATTGATTTTTTCAGGGAATGCATCAACTCCGCCGAGACCTGCAAGCATTCCTTTGAATACCATTCTGGGATGTCTTTTAAGATAAACAGGAGGCATTGCAAAAGGCTGAATCTCATCCTTTTCTTTGTCAATAACAACTCTGTCAATAATATCTTTTTCGATATCATCACCCTCACCGAGGAATGAAGTGATTGTCATTTTTTTGCCGTCAACCTCAAAGAGTGCGAATGAAGGACGGTCTTCAATTTCCTGAGGATAGAATGCTGCATGGAAAATACTCTGCTGAGAGTTACATCCCGGAGCACCGCCGCCTGCATTTGAAAGCATGTAGTGAATTGTACCCTGTGAGGGTTTTGAGAAAATTTCATCATTCTTTATGGGGAATGAACGTGAGAAGTTATGTTCATGACCGGCTAACATAATGTCGCACATGTCAATGCCTTCTCTCATCCAGGGAAAAGCATCGAAGTTGTGACCCGCAGGATTTGAATAATAAATCGGGAAATGGTATGTACCGATTTTCCATGTTTTATCACTACCGCCTACATCTTCTTTTATCCATTCGCCTACTTCATCGGGACCGTTGATACCCATAACACATACATGAACGTTACCGTAATCAAATGAATAGTTTTCTGTTTTCCAGTTTTCAGGGCCGTTGTAAGGGTAAGCCATTTTGAACTGTGTGTCAAAAAATTCCGCAGGTTCAGCGTAATATCTGCCTTCACCTGTTTCGTAATCTTTAAAACCTCTGTTGTCGTGGTTACCGAGAGTCATCATAAGAGGTCTGTATTCCATTATGCCTTCCCAGCCCTTGAGTGCACCGTTCCATTGAACAACATGCTGACCGCAGTCTGTGTTGTCACCGCCCGTGACAATAAATTTTACTTCGGGGTGCTTTTCAAGAATTGCAAGGAGATACTTCTGGATTTTTGAATAATCTTGTTGGTAGAAGTTACCCTGCTGTTGGTCTGAGATTGCAATGAAAGTAAATTTTTCAAGATTTTCTTCTTCTGTTGTGAAGAAATATTCCTTACTTCTGTTTTTATCATCGCCGCAGGTATAGAAATATTTTGTACCCGCTTTAAGACCGTCAGCAATTGCAGTATGGATATAGCTTTCGTCTCTGTCGCTTGTAAAAACAAGATTTTCCGCATTTTTGACTATGATATTTTCTGTGTTTTCTTCACGGATTTCAATATAACCTGAAGAAACAGTCATGTCTGTTCTCCATGTAATTGCCATCTGATGACGTGCATCTCCGTTAATGGAAAGCATAATATGGTCAGGCTTTTCCGTTGCAAATCCTGTAGGTTTTTCGTTAATTTCTGCCATGTCTATTCTCCTTTTTCTGTATCAGCTTTTGAATAAATAAAATCTTCAAGCATTTCTGATGTCTTTGATTTATCAATTGTCAGAACTGCTGCACCGTTAATTGTGGAACTGTAATAATTGTTATCAAAAGGAACTCTCGACTGAATAATATCGTATCTCATATACATCAGTACTGCACCCTCTGCAAGAAGTGAAAGTTCCACAGGATTCATATCCGTTTCAACGTACGACAGAACTGTTTTTCCTGTATCAATCAGATCAAGAGGATTTGATTTTTTGACCTGAGAGAGAATTGCGGAAATAACTTTTCTCTGACGCTGAGTTCTGTAAAAATCACTGTCAAGGTAACGTATTCTTACATAAACCAATGCTTCCTCTCCGTTGAGAGTTACATTATCGCCGTATTCAATATTCTGTTTTGAAGTTCTGTTGATATACTCAGCTTCCCTCTGTTCAACTTTGACAGTCACTCCGCCGAGGCTGTCAATAACATCCTTGAACGCATTGAAATCGACAAGAACGTAGTTATCAACATCTATTCCGAAATTGTATTCTATTGTTTCCGCAACAAGCTGAGGTCCGCCGTAAACACAGGCCGCATTCATCTTATCTTCTCCGTGACCGGGAATCGTCACATAAGTGTCACGCATGAAAGAAGTCATTTTTATCTGACCGTGTTTCCTGTCAATTGAAACAAGAATCATTGTATCACTTCTTGATACAGTACCACCTTTTCTGTCATCAACACCGATAAGAAGAATGTTTTTTACCCACGGGTCACTTTTAAGAGTCATGTCTGTTGTTGAGGATTTGTAACCACGTTCAGGTTTCTTATAATCAGCACTCATGAATACTGTTGTCAGATATCCGGTAGCACCGACAAAAACAATTGCAAAAATCATTACAATCGCAACAAGGAATTTGAAAAATCCCCCTCTTTTTTTCTTGGGAACATTAGAATTTTTTCTGCTGCCCCCTCTTGAATATTCCTGCGGTTGAGGTTGTTTTCTCTTTGAAACAGGAACATCTTTAGGTTGATTTTCAAAATCACTCAGATAATCATTATATGTTCTTCTTTCATTTACTCTGTTTCTGTCAACGTAAACGTCATTCTGTTTTCTTGCGGGAGCCTGTCCGTTCTGACGTCGCACAAGTTCCTCATATTTGTACGGGTTATCCTGACGTCCCGCAGGTTGTGTACCTTTTCTTTTGGATACGGGTATGTCGGAATTTCTCTTTCCGTTGTTCTGTGCCAAAAAGCATCATCTCCTGCTTGATATTTTACACTAAAGCTTAAGAATATGCAATAATTAATTTATTTAGTTGACAAATAAATTGATTTGTTTTAAAATTTAGTGGAGAAGGTTGGGCAATTGCGGCTGATTTTTTCAGACGAGGAAAGTCCGAGCCCCACAGAGCAGGATAACGGCTAACGGCCGCCGAGGGTGACCTTAGGGAAAGTGCATAGAAATATACCGCCGTGATTTTCACGGTAAGGGTGAGATGGTGCGGTAAGAGCGCACCGGTGTACAGGAGACTGTACAGCCAAGTAAACCCTATCCGGAGCAACACCGACTGAGGAGACGCATTTGCTCGATGTATTCCTCGAAAGGTGGCTTGAGCGCTGCGGCAACGCAGAGCCTAGACAGATAATTGCCTTAAACGACAGAACTCGGCTTACAGACCTTCTCATTTTTTGAATAAAACGGCTGTCAGCGGACAGCCTTATTTTATATAAGGAAAAGGAGTGATTATTATGGTAAAACACATGATTATCTGGAAACTTAAAGAAGGCATTGATAAGAATGCAGTTTCCGCTGACATCAAATCATCTCTTGAAGGTCTTGTAGGAAAAATTGAAGGTTTAACAGAAATGCACATTCTGACTGAAAAACTACCCTCCTCTTCAGGTGACATTATGATGGACTCAACTTTTGAAAGCGTTGAAGCTTTGCAGAAATATCAGAAACATCCTCTTCATGTTGAAATTGCAAACGGTAAAGTCAGACCAAATGTTGACACACGACTTTCATTTGATTACGAAGTATAACTAACAGAAAACACCCGTCAGGTTTCCGAAAAAATCTGACGGGTGTTGAATTTTGTTAAGTTTATATTTTCCTTTTCCTCGTAACAACAGCAGAAACTGCACACACAGTAAAAGCCACAACTGTAAATATGAGTATACAGATAAACACATCGTTCCAACCTTTTGTGTCTGCGATTTTACCGAGCAAGGAAGTTGCAAGCGTACTGCCCACGTAACAGAAAGTGTTCAGAAGTCCTGCTGAAAGACCTGAGTCAATTTTGTCCCTTGAATAAAGTGGTACAACGCTCGTAATTACATTGTTTATTGCTGACATCAGACATGCAATACCACCGAATAAAGCGAGGGTCAAGGGGACTGATTTCAGGTTTATTGTGAGAATAATAAGCCCTGCAAGTATCATTGAGCCGAAGTAGAAAATTCCGTTCAGGACATTTTCATCCTTCTGTTTCTTATGTAAAGCTTTTACAAGGGATGCCCCGAAAATTGAAACTATAGGCAGGAGCAGCGTAACGATAATTGAAAGCGAAGCCGGTACTCCGAATTCTTCTTTGAGGATTGAAGGAACCCATGTAGTGACACCGTCCTTTATAAATCCGTTTGTAACGGCAGAAACAAGTATAACAATAATACTTGTAACCAGAACAGGTGTAAGAGAAAGTTTCTGCTGATTTTTCTTTTCTTCTGCAGAAATTTCATTCTTTGTTTTCTGGATACTGCTCATTCCTGCAAACCACACTACTGCAATTATACCTACAACTGCAGATGATACATAGAAAATTGCAGTCCATTCCATTTCAAGGTGAGAGAAAAGTGCCGCAAGACCGTAGGCAGTAAATGTACCTGAAGCCACAGTCGTACTCATTACCATAACTGCTTTTGAAAGTTTGTTGTCTGCAAGGTTATCAGAGAGAGTTTTTATGAGAGATGACCATAGAATTGACTGAAAAACACCGTTAAGAAACCAGAGATATTTCATCATGTCAATTCCCTGACAAAATGTCATTGCGAAATTGATAACACACGACGCAACAAGGGCAATTGTAACGGAAATTTTTGTATTATATTTTTTTGAAAGAAGCCCGTTTACAAGTTGACCTGCACCGTAGGCGAAAAAGAAAAATGAACTTACCGTACCGGCGGCTTCTTTTGTTGTGCCGAGCTGAGAGAGAATCTCAACCATTGATGCATTGTAATTAAGTCTTGCTATGTATGCCGACGTATATGCTGCCCAGCAGAGAAAAATAAGGAAATTGGATTTCTTACTGCTTAATAAATTTGTCATTTTATCATTTCTTTCTTATAGTATCCGTAGAATTATACCACTTAAACTCGAAATATTCAACCGAATCTGCTAAATTATGATTTAATACGAATTTTTTTGTAAAAATCCCCGCAAGCCTCATAAAACTTGCGGGGTTAAACTTTTAAATATCAAGGCTTTCGAGCATCTGAGCAAACAATGTATTTGCCCAGGCAAACCATGTTCTTGAAAAAATCGCGGGATCATCTACATTGAAAGATTCATGCATGAAATTTGTTCCTGCATGAGTAATACTCAGCATTCTGAGGCACTCCATAATTTCTTCTTTGTCACTTGATGTGAGTATCTGCATTGTAAGTGCAATGTGCCAGATGCTGTTTTTCGGGGTATGAGGACTGCCCACACCCTTGGCAACTTTTCCTTCAAAATAATATGGATTATCTTTTGAAAGAATAAACCTTCTTGTGTTCTGATAAATCTCATCATCCTTTTCACAGTAACCGAGGTAAGGTGCTGCCATAAGGCTTGGTGAGTTTGCATCATCCATTAGGTTATAATTGCCGAAACCATCCGTTTCATAGGCATAAATTCTGCCGTATTTGGGATGAAGATATGTGCCGTAATGCTTAATCCCGTCGTCAATTTCAGCACTGAGTTTTCTGCATTTATCCGCAAGAATTTTATTTTCAAAACCGATTTCTGCCATTTCAGCAGCATATTTCATTGCAACGACCGCCATCATGTTTGAAGGAATGAGGTAATTGAAAATACAACTGTCATCTGAGGGTCTGAAGCCTGACCATGTCATTCCCGTGAAATTAACAGGTCTTCCGTAGCCACCAAAAGGAAGAGTATCAGAAGGACGAGCACCTACTCTGTCAAAGAAATATGTTGAATTATCTCCGTGATGCTGTTCTTTTATAAAGTGGTCGACAATTGTTTCCAGCATACGCTCAAATTCTTCTGTAAAAAATTCTTTGTCTCCTGTTGACTTGAAAAATTCATAGGAGAGATAAATTGGTGCACAAAGTGAGTCAACTTCATATTTTCTTTCCCAGATAAGCTCATGCTCAAAGTCAGTATTGTCGTGCCAACCGTCTTTTGTGGGATTTGCATTGAATGCGTTTGAATATGGGTCAAGGTTTACATAGTAAGCATGCTTCGCAATAACACCTTTTAAAATCTTCTTAAGATCTTCATCTTCGGAAGCATATTTGATGTAAGGTTTTAACTGTGCAGCACTGTCACGAAGCCACATTGCAGGAATATCACCTGTGATTACAAAATAACCGCCGTCAGGAAGTTCCTCTGTTGTGGTTTCGATTGTGTTAAGAAAACATTGTTTTGCAAGAGGTGCAAGAGCGGGAAAAACTCTTTCCATCTTCTTTTCAAGTTCCTCTGCTTTTTTCAAAAGTATTTCTGGAGTTTTCATAATAAATCCTCTTATTCATCAAGTTTAAGAACTGCCATAAATGCTTCCTGAGGCACTTCAACAGTACCGAAGTGACGCATACGTTTTTTGCCTTCCTTCTGCTTTTCAAGAAGTTTCTTTTTACGTGTAATGTCACCGCCGTAGCATTTAGCAAGAACGTCTTTTCTCATTGCTTTGATAGTTTCTCTCGCGATAACTTTACCGCCCACACAAAGCTGAACGGGAATTTCAAACATCTGACGAGGAATGTTATCTTTGAGTTTTTCTGCAATTTTTCTTGCTTTTGAATATGCTTTTTCAGAGTGGATAATAAAGGAAAGTGCATCCACGATGTCTCCGTTGAGAAGAACATCAAGTTTTACAAGTTTTGACTCATAATAGCCCTTTATCTCATAGTCGAAAGAAGCATAACCTTTTGTTCTTGATTTAAGGCAATCAAAGAAGTCATAAATTATTTC
The DNA here is from genome assembly GCA_045595725.1 of Acutalibacteraceae bacterium. GTDB lineage: Bacteria > Bacillota > Clostridia > Oscillospirales > Acutalibacteraceae > SIG575. The sequence goes on from JAZOAY010000118.1 coordinate 20,425, forward strand.
GTTAAGAGGCAATTCGTAATGAATGTCCACACGGTCAGATGTGATGTAAGTCATGTCTTTGAAAACACCGCGTCTGTCCTGACAAAGGTCCATAATTGCGCCCACATATTCGCTCGGTGAATAAATGTGAGCATTTGTGATAGGCTCTTCGCAATGGTCAATGTATGCGGGATCAGGATAATGTGTTGGATTGTCAATTTCAACCACTGAACCGTCCGACAGATATATTTTATAAACAACACTCGGAATTGTTGTTACAAGGTCAAGGTCATATTCACGTTCAAGCCTTTCCTGAATAATTTCAAGATGAAGAAGACCTAAGAAACCGCATCTGAAACCAAAGCCGAGTGCGCCCGATGTTTCAGGCTCGTAAGAAAGTGCAGCATCGTTTAACTGAAGTTTTTCAAGTGCATCACGAAGAGCTTCATAATCTGCACCGTCAGCGGGGTAAACACCGCAGAAAACCATAGGCTGTACCTGTCTGTAACCGGGAAGAGGTTCTGTGGCAGGTCTTGTAGCAAGAGTTACCGTATCACCAACGCGCGCATCACTTACAGTTTTGATAGAAGCGGTGATGTAACCAACTTCACCTGATGTCAGTTCTTTTGCACTTTCCATCTGCTGCGCCCTCATGTAACCTACATCAACAACGGTAAATTCAGCACCTGTTGCCATCATGCGCATTGTATCGCCCGCTTTGATTTTACCATCAACAATTCTCACATAAACGATAACACCTCTGTAACTGTCGTAAACAGAGTCAAAAATAAGCGCACGTAAAGGTTTATCATCATTATCCTCGGGAGCAGGAACATCTGCAACGATTCTTTCAAGAACCTGTTCAACGTTTTCACCTGTCTTTGCACTGACTCTGGGAGCATTTTCGCAGTCAAGACCGATAATATCTTCAATTTCTGCAGAAACTCTGTCAGGGTCAGCAGAAGGAAGGTCAATTTTGTTGATAACAGGAACAAGTTCAAGATTGTGGTCAAGAGCAAGATAAGTATTAGCAAGTGTCTGTGCCTCAATGCCCTGAGAAGCATCCGTTACAAGTATTGCTCCTTCACATGCAGCAAGTGAACGTGAAACCTCGTAGTTGAAGTCCACATGACCGGGAGTGTCAATAAGGTTAAGAACATACTCCTGACCGTCCTGCGCTTTGTAATTAAGCTTTACTGCATGGGCTTTGATTGTAATGCCACGTTCCTTTTCAAGGTCCATGTCATCGAGAATCTGCTCCGTCATCTCTCTTTTTGAAACAGAATCCGTAATTTCAAGAAGTCTGTCCGCAAGGGTTGACTTGCCGTGGTCAATATGTGCAATGATTGAAAAATTTCTTATATTTTCTTTTTTCAAAATTATCACCTGAAATATATTTTTACTTTATTTGAGTTTGTGTATAAAAAGTCCGCTTAAAAGTTTGGGTTCAAACCATGTGGATTTTGGCGGCATGACCTTTCCTGCATCTGCAATTGACATCAGGTCATCAAGAGTTGTGGGAAACATTGAAAATGCAATTTTCATATCACCCGCAACTCGTCTTTCAAGTTCTTTTAATCCTCTTATACCGCCCACAAAATCAATTCTTTTATCTGTTCTCGGGTCTGCAATACCGAGTATTGGGGAAATAAGATTGTTCTGAAGAATTGAAACGTCAAGTCTGTCAACAGGGTCTGTTTCGTCAAAAATCCCGTTCTTTGCTGTAAGTTTATACCAACACTCTTCCATGAAAAGTCCGAAGGTGTGTTTTTCGGTAGGTTTGAAAGGTTCGCAACCTGACTGCTTTTCAACGTCAAACTTTTCGCTGATTTTATTTAAAAATTCTTCTGACGTATATCCGTTTAAGTCTTTGATAACCCTGTTGTAATCCATAATTTCAAGGTCAGAGTCTGCAAAGAGTACTGCAAGGAAAAAATTGAATTCTTCTGTACCGTCAAAACCGGGGTTTTCTTCCCTTCTCTTTATACCTACTTTTGCTGCAGATGCACAACGGTGATGTCCGTCTGCAATATAGTAATCGCCTGCACATGAGAGCATGCTTTCAAGGTCAGAGATAAGTTTTTCATCACTTATTTCCCATACAGTCTGCTGTACGTTATCACTTTCAAAATCATACAGCGGGGAATTATTTTCGCAGAATGATTTTATGAATACAGAAATTTCGTCTTTCTGTCTGTAAGTAAGGAAAATAGGACCTGTGTTGGCATCACATGTATCAATGTGACGGATTCTGTCTTCCTCTTTGTCTGCACGGGTAAATTCGTGACGTTTTATATGTCCTTCAATATAATCATCAATTGAAGCCGCACCTACAATACCTGTCTGTGCTCTGCCGTTCATAATCTGACGGTAAATGTAATATTTTGCATCTGTATCGTCAATGCATATTTCGTCTTCAACTAATTTTTCAAGGTTTTCTTTTGCCTTGTTATAAACCTCGTCTGAATAAAGGTAAGTTCCTTCAGGCAAATCAATTTCCGCTTTGTCAACATGAAGGAATGAGTACGGATTGTCTTTTACCATTTCCCTTGCTTCTTCGCTGTTCATAACGTCATAAGGGAGTGCGGCAACTTTATCTGCAAACTCAGGCTTTGGTCTGATTGCTTTTAAGGGTTTGAAAATTGCCATTTCAGTTACCTGCCTTTTCGTTGAAAGTTTTATATTCACCGTTTAAAATATTTTCCCACCAACCGGTGTTTTCTTTATACCATTTGAGCGTGAGGGCAATTCCTGAATCGAAATCAGTTTCAGGATACCATCCGAGTTCATCCTTGATTTTTTGCGGATCAATAGCATATCTCATGTCGTGACCGGGACGGTCCGTAACATAGGTAATAAGGTCCTCACCTTTGCCAAGAGTCTGGAGAATTGTTTTAACAACTTCAAGGTTTGTTCTTTCGTTATGACCACCGATATTATAAACTTCACCAATTTTTCCGTTTTCAAGAATCATGTCAATTGCCTTGCAATGGTCATCAACATAAAGCCAGTCACGGACGTTTGCTCCTTCACCGTAAACGGGAAGCTTTTCATCGTTACTTGCTTTTACAAACATAACGGGGATAAGTTTTTCAGGGAACTGATAGGGTCCGTAGTTATTTGAACAGCGTGAAATAGTTGCGGGAGTTTTAAATGTTCTGATATATGCCTGCACAAGCAAATCTGCAGATGCTTTTGAAGCAGAGTAAGGAGATGAAGTGTGAATAGGTGTAGTTTCCGTGAAGAAAAGGTCTTTTCTGTCAAGGGGAAGGTCACCGTAAACTTCGTCCGTTGAAACCTGATGGAAACGAGGAATTGAATATTTGTTCACAGCATCAAGAAGAACCTGTGTGCCGAGAATATTTGTTTTAAGGAAAACTTCAGGATTTTCAATTGAACGGTCAACGTGACTTTCTGCGGCAAAATTGACAACAGCATCGAATTTTTCTTCTTCACAGAGAGAAAAAATCGCCTTTCTGTCAGTAATGTCAGCTTTTACAAAACGGAAATTCTCCTTATCAAGAAGGCTTTCAAGAGTATGAAGATTTCCTGCATAAGTCAGAGCGTCAACACAGACAATTCTGTAATCGGGATGTTTTCTGAACATATAGAAAATAAAATTACTGCCGATAAATCCTGCGCCGCCTGTAACGAGTATATTTTTCATAAGGTTTTGCACCCACCTTTACACATATTCAATCTATTATACACTAAAAAATGTTTCTGTACAATATTTTAGGAGTTATTTTTTCAAAAACCGTTGCTAATTTTTTCGGTTTAATATATAATTAAGTGTATTGTAGAAAAACAAAGGAGACAGTTTAATGAAACTCGGTATAGTTGGTCTTCCCAATGTGGGAAAAAGTACACTTTTCAATGCTATTACAAATGCAGGTGCTCAGTCTGCAAACTATGCTTTCTGCACCATCGAACCTAATGTTGGTGTTGTTGCAGTTCCCGATGAAAGAATTGACAAACTTACAGAAATGTATAACCCTGCCAAAACAACTCCTGCAGTTATTGAATTTGTTGACATCGCAGGTCTTGTTAAAGGTGCATCAAAAGGTGAAGGACTCGGTAATAAATTCCTTTCTCACATCCGTGAAGTTGATGCGGTTATTCATGTTGTAAGATGTTTTGAAAATGACGATATCATGCACGTTGACGGTTCAGTCAATCCTGCAAGAGATATTGAAACAATTAACCTTGAACTTCTTTTCTCGGATATGGAAATGATGGAAAGAAGAATTGACAGAAGCACAAAGGCAATGAAAGGCGATAAATCACTTGCAAAAGAAGTTGATTTCCTCAAACGCGCTTATGCCGAAATGGAAAACGGCAAGCTTGCAAGAAGTATCGAATGTGACGAGGAAGAAAAAGAAATTCTCTCATCAGTTGCACTTCTTACACTCAAGCCTGTTATTTACGCTTGTAACATGGGCGAAGACGATTTCGTAAACGGAATTGAAAACAACGAATACTACGCAAAAGTTCTTGAAATTGCATCAGCAGAAGGTTCACAGGTTCTCCCCATCTGTGCTGAGCTTGAGGCTGAAATTGCATCTCTTGACAAGGAAGAAAAGGAAATGTTCCTTTCAGACCTGGGAATTGAGAAAGGCGGTCTTGACCTTCTTATTCAGAGAAGTTATGATTTGCTCGGTCTTATTTCTTACCTTACTGCAGGTGAACCTGAAGTAAGAGCATGGACAATAAAAAAAGGTACAAAAGCTCCTCAGGCAGCAGGTAAAATCCACAGTGACTTTGAAAGAGGTTTCATCCGTGCAGAGGTTGTTTCTTTTGAAGACCTTATGGCTAACGGCTCAATGGCAGCCTGTAAAGACAAAGGTTTAGTCAGAAGCGAAGGAAAGGAATATGTCATGAAAGACGGGGACATCGTTCTCTTCAGATTTAATGTGTAATATTGACTTTATTAAAAGTTGTGATATAATATAAGTAATTAAAAAGAGAGGAATGTTCAATATGAAAAAATTAATAGCAATTCTTATGGCAGGTATTATGCTTCTTTCTTTTGCAGCTTGCGGTGGCAACGGCAATGAAGACGAAACAAAAAAAGGAGAAACAACTGTAGCAGAAACTACAACTTCTCCCATGGTAAATGCTGAAACAAGATTTTCACACAAAGCAACAATGAACGTGTGGACAAAAGGCGAAAAAGTTTCTTACGAGCAGGGTGCTACAAAAATCATGACAGCTACTGCATCTCTTAACGACAGTGTTATTCATGACACTCTCACAGTTTCAGATGCAAAAGCTGACTTTGAAGCAATGAAAAAAGAAGCATGTGTTGAAATCAATTATGAAAAAGATCAGGTAGCAAGTTTCTCAGGTAAAAAAGTTACTTACGATCAGATTATCGTTGCTACAAGCGGTAAGACAGTTCTCAATACAATCTTCTTCCTTAAAGATGGTGCTACCGCAGGTGCTCCTATTGCAGTTGCAGCAGCAGAAGGCAGAAAAACACTTTCTGAAAATATTGCATCAGCAGTTGAAGTTATTTCCCTTGAAGGTCATACTCACTAATTAAACACAAAATGAAACTTACGGCAGGTATTTTTACCTGCCTTTGTTTTTATCGGAGGAAATATGGATTATAAACTTTGTCTTGGTACGGGAATGGGTTTTGATATTCCCACAGAAGATCAGATAAAACTTATAAAGAAAGCAGGTTTTGACGGATTTTTTACAGATATGTCCGGCGTTGAAAATCTGATAAAATACGCAGAAATTGCAAAAGAAGAAAACCTTATATTTCAATCTGTTCACGCCCCTTTCGGGAAAATGCATCTTGTCTGGGAAGGTACAGACGAAGAAGCAGAAAAAGTTATAGGTGAACTTAAAGCCTGCGTTGATGCTTGCGTAAAAATCAAAGTACCCTTGCTTATCTGCCATGTGATTATCGGAATGGAAAGATGTACTCCCAATGAAATCGGTGCTGAACGTTTCAGAGAGCTTTGTGAGTATGCCAAATACAAAGATATAAAAATTGCTTTTGAAAATACTGAGGGAGAAGAATATCTTCAGGCAGTTATGGAAAAATGCAAGGATCTTGAAAATGTAGGCTTTTGCTTTGATTCAGGTCACGAAATGTGTTACAACGGAAGTCGGGACATGCTTTCTCTTTACGGAGACAGACTTATTGCAACTCATCTTAACGATAACATGGGAATGAAAGATGAAAAAATCAAAACATGGTATGACGACCTTCATCTTCTTCCTTTTGACGGTATTGCCGATTGGAAAAATATTACAGACCGTCTTAAAAAGTCAACCTGTCCCGAATATCTTACATTTGAACTTTTCAGCACAAACAAGCCGGAAAGGGATTACCACAACGGATATAAAAACATGACATTTCTCGATTATGTAAAAGAGGCATATAAAAGAGCAGAAAAAGTCAGAAGCTTTATGTGATTTAAGAATTTTTTATAAACTTTTATAGGATTTATTTCCCATTTAATAAAAAATATGGTATAATATAAAAGTGAAAAAATTTTTACAAAGGAGATGTCGTTTTGAAGAAGAAAATTATTTCAGTTTTAAGTATGGTTCTCATGCTTTCAGTTCTTCTTTCAACATTTGCAGGTCTTACTGTAAATGCGGAAGATACTCTTTCTGCTCCTGAAATCATGGGCATAAGAACGGAAAACGGTGTAGTAACTATTGAATGGTACGATTACAACGAGGATTTCACAGGTTTCTATGTTTACAGAAGTGAAACAGGCAAAGCCGGTACTTGGAAGAAAGTTTCAACAACTTCTGAAATGTCTTTCAACGACGAGGGTGCTTTGCCAAACAAAACATATTATTACACAGTAAAGACTTTTATCAAGGAAGGTAAAAAGATTACTGCTTCAGCAAGTTGTCCCAAAGAAAAAATCAGCAATAAACTCTCCAGACCTGTATTTTCTCTTGCAGGAAACAGCGGTATGGGTGTACTTCTTAAATGGGATGCAATCAAGGGTGCATCAGGTGTTATTGTTTACAAAAGCAGAACAGGCGAAGCAGGTTCATGGTCAAAGCTTAAAACTGTAAAAAATGCAAAAGCCGGTTCTTACACAGACAATAAAGTTGAAATCGGTGAAACATATTATTACTGCTACAAATATTGGAAAGATGTTGACGGTGTAAAATATTACAGCCAGTCTTCAAAAGCATATAAGCTTACTATCAAGGATGTTGCAGTCCCTGAAAACTTTGAAGTTAAAGCAGTTTCTGACGGTATGCTTATTACTTACGACAAAGTTCCCGCAACAAAAGGCTATGTAATTTACAAGAGCCTTACGGGTGAAAAAGGCACATGGAAAAAAATTGCAACAACAAAGAGTAATAATACACTTTCTTATCTCGATAAAGAAGTTGTATACGGTGTTGAATACTACTACTGTGTAAAATCATATAAAAACCTTAACGGCAAAAATATTTACAGCGACAAATCAGATAATTATTGGGTTGTTTGTCAGAAGGGTAAAATTACAATCTCAACTTCTGCAGCGGACGTTTATTTCAGCGAACTTCTTGAAAAGCAGGCAATTAAAGTTACTGTTGACGGCGCACCCAAATATGATACACTTAAGTATGAGATTAAAGATAACACAGTTGTTGCTGCAAGTTGGGGACCTTGGAATGCAGATGGCGATGAAATTACTCTCACTCTTACAAGAGTAGGCCCCGGTGAAACAACAATCAGACTCTATTACGATAATTATCCCGAAGCAGATACTGAAATATATGTTTCAGCAGACAAACTTGACCTTGACGATGACTACGCTCTTGCACAGGATTATATCGAACAGGCTTACGCAATTTACAGTGAAGTACTCAAACTCCTTGCAGACTCACAGAAGGAAGGCGTAAGTGAAATCGAAAAAGCTCAGCTTATGACACAGGCTGTTGAAAAGATAAAAGAGGCAACAGTTCTTCTTGAACAGGCAAATGAGCTTGCTCAGAAATATGCTGAATTCAGCAAAGACGATGAACTCACAGAAAAACTTCTCGGATTCACAAACATCATCGGTGATTTCGTTGATGTGGAATCAATGGACCCCAAAGACCTTCAGAAAATAATGTACTACATCAACATTATTCTCGGCACATCAGGTATCAAATAAAACTTGAAAAAACATTATTATATGTTATAATAAAAACAATACATTAAGAGGAGATGTAATTATGAAGAAAAAATTAGTTTCTGTTCTCAGCTTCATTATGGTACTTCTTACAGTTCTTTCATCTGTAGCAGTTGCTTCTGCTGCAAGTACAGTAAAAGTTCCTGCACCCGAAGTTACAGAACTCAGAGCCACATGCACATCAGTTACAATCAAATGGGAAGAACACAATGACGAAGACATGACTTTCCTTGTTTACAGAAGTGCAACAGGTAAAGCCGGCACATGGAAAAAACTTACACAGACAAAAGCAGGTGCAACTTCTTACACAGACAAAACAGTTGCTCCCGGCAAAACCTATGTTTACACAGTAAAATCTTATCTCGTCTATGACGGTACAACATATCTTTCAGATATGAGCGGTAAACACAAAATCAAAACAGGTCTTGAGAAACCCGAATTTACACTTTGCGGTAATGGCGGTAAAGGCGT
>JAZOAY010000119.1:0-11016 GCA_045595725.1 Acutalibacteraceae bacterium
ACGCTGTATCATAGCCGTTTTCATTAAAATAATCAGCTAAAGTTTTTGTATCTTCTTTCAAAGCAATCCCGTTCCAATAGCAACGGTTTTCAGTTGCAAACTGACCTGTCTGCAAACAGGCACGGGCAGGGCCGCAAACCGCCTGGCAAGTAAAAGAATTCTCAAACAGCACTCCTTCTTCTCCTAATTCCCAGACATTAGGCATCAGGTTACTGTTCAGAGTGTCCCAGCGCTGTTGATCGGAAAAATATAAAATAATATTAGGCTTAATTTTTTCTCCTTAATATTTATAAACATTATCTGTATATCCGTCAGATGTATTACAGTAAAGATTATAACACAAATATATCAGCATTTCAATAAAGCCATATATAATAAAACTCCGCACACTAATGTGTACAGAGTTTTGGTGGAGACGGTCGGGATCGAACCGATGACCTCTTGAATGCCATTCAAGCGCTCTCCCAGCTGAGCTACGCCCCCATATCTTAAGGTAATAAGTAAGAAGTAATAGTGAAGAAGTGTTCTTCCTGTAACCAACAAACAAGCGGATGATTACTTTAAAAGTATATCATCCGCTTTGTGTTTAGTCAAGTGTTTTCAGAAAATTACTCAATCATTCCCATATATCTTGCGAACCAATAAATGAGCATATATGAATAACCGGGTGATGCCTGATTTTCGTTACCTCCGTCGATGTGATACGGCCTTGTTCCTACTGCAGAGAACTGTCTTTCGTCCCAGTTGAAGGGTTTCAGAGGTTTCGTGTTTCCACCCCAGGGAATACTTTCGTCTGACATTGGCACATTCTTTCTTGTGCTGTTTATCATCTTATAATTTATCAGGCTCAGGGGATAATCCTGAAGAACTTTTACGTTGTAATCAAGGTCACATACATCTCCCGTAAATGCACCGTAGATGAAATTGAAGAAAGGATTTCCCTCAATCCTTTCGTATTCAAAATGGTGCTTAAGTCCCATAAGAATATAGTTTCTGATTGCAGGGTCATCTTCAACCATAAGATAGGGGAAAGTGTTGCACATTGCCAGGTAATCGTCAATGTGACATGTGTGACCGTCTTCACGTTTATGATATGCTGCATTGAGAAGAAAATGATGGTCAAGAATAAGTTCATTATACTTTTTCATATACTTCTCATCACCCGACATGTGGTAAGTGATTTTCAGGAAACCAAGCATTTCAAGTGAATTCACACCCTTTTCCCACATCCATTTACTGTCATGATTCAGGTCATGTTCATTCCAGCAAGCCCATGTTGTAGGCAGATTATCGTAATCATAAAGATATCCGTCATGCTCCAAAATATGGTCGGTGATGTTGCAGATTGTCTCTCTGATTTCTTCTTTTTCCTTTTCGTCTGCAACTAAATCATAGTAGAGCAAAAATCCCATGTAATGACCTGTCATTTCGTCAGAGGACGTATCTCCGAGCCATTCGTAAGTGCCGTCAGATGAACGGTGCCATTCTGCACCAATTTTATCTTCGTCAAGTCCTACTCCCCAGTTTGCTTCGTCAGGGAATCTTACTGCACGTGCAGTAAAACCTTTTATTTCAGGTGCGCGGGTCAGAAAGAGCATTGCATCTTTCGTTCTTTTTGCGGCTTTCAGGACTTCTTCGTCTTTTGTTACAGCGTAGCAAAGGCAAAGTGCTGAAAGATAACTTTGTGTCCACAGACCGTCATTGTCTGTAATGTGTGAACGTGTGGCATTTGTCATGTCACCGTTTTCAATTCCACTGATTCCTGTAATGTAACCCTGTTTGCGCGGGAAATATTTTTCGGTAAATCTGAAATGCTCCCATGCTTTTTCTTCAAGAGTCATTTCTTTCTGTTCGATTTTTATAACTCCGCCTTCTGAACCTGTGTAGAGTACACCGTTTTTCTCGGCGACTGCAGTAACATTTGATGAAAATGCATATCTTGTTGCAGGGAGATATTTTGCATTACCTTTAGATATGAGAACTGCACCTGCTTCTGTACCCAGGAAAGCATCGCCATTTTCAAGAAAAGTTATTGCATTAATATTTTCTTCGGGAAGAATGCCAATCTGCTTACGGCTATACCATCCGTCTTTGTAGTCGTAAATGTATAAGCCTTCTTTGGCGCCTACCCAGAGATAGCCTATTCTGTCAAAGGAAATTGTGTTGATGTGAAGTTCGGGCATAGGTGAGAAATCAGGGAAAATACATCTCCATGTTTTTCTTTTTCCTTCAAGACGCTGAACTGTTCTTTCATTTGCAATTGAAACTCTGCCGTTTTTTTCATCAAGACAGAAACTTTCAAATTCAGTATGATTTTCGGATATGAAACTACCGTCATATTCACCGAAAAGTCTTTTTGGAGTGAGAACATAAAGACGTGTTTCTCCGCCTATTGCCGTAATTTCTTCTTCAAATTGATTTTTGATTTTAATTTCTTTAGCATCAACGGTGTAAAGTGTTTTTCCGCTTGCTGCGTAGGTGCTGCCATTTTTATCAGTGTAAACTGCTGTAATATTTTCTCCTGCAAGAACTGTACTCCATGTGCCGTTCTGCAGTTTATGTAAGCCCTTTGAAGATGCTGCATAAAGTGTGTTGTCATCAACAACTGCAATGGACTTTATATCGCTGTCAATAGGGTATCTTGTCATTACTTTCTGAAGATACGGTGCGGTTTTATAAACAGGTTTTTTCATTGCAAAAACTCCTTATTATTTCAGATTATCATTAAGAAATTTTTCTGTTACATTGCTGAGTTCTTCACTTCTGTTTTCGATGCAGAAATGACCTGTATCAACTTCATAAATAAAGTCAGGCTGAAGTTCCGTAGCAGTCTGTTCTTTCATTGTTCCTGTGAGAATAAGGTCCTTTGTCGCATTTACAAGAAGTATGGGACATTCAAGGGACTTTACTTTTTCAAAATCTGTAACAGTTGCTGTGAAAGAAGTTCTGAAAAGGTTGCCGCCTGTTTTGGGAAGAGCCATAGGCTCTGTAATGCCTGAGAGGTCGTAATTTTTTGTGAATTCCCAGTCCATACTTGCCATAAGAAGTGCAAGTCTTACTAGGGGAGTAAGTTTTGTGATAACGGGAGTAATTGCGTTCATAAGTCCGCTCATGAATTTGCCTGTCATAAAGCCTTTCATTGCCTCCGGCATTGCGTTGATAGGAGCAGGACAATAGAGAAGAAGTGCTTTTATATCGGGATTTTCTGCGGCAATATTCATGGAAACACCGCCGCCCATTGAATGACCTGCAACAATCCACTCTTTCATAGGAGCAATAGTTTCTGCAAGCTCTTTCACAAGAGTTTCACGGGGGACAAAATTTGTGTTTTCGTCTTCACGTGTTGTGTAACCGAAACCGGGAAGGTCGATGAGAAGACATTCATATCCTTTTGCCTGCATTTCCTGAGCCATGTTATTCCATGCATAAGTTGAACAAACAAAGCCGTGGAGCATTATAATTCTGCCTTTTGTTTCGCCTTCAGGGAAAAATCTTCTGTAGTGAACAGTATAATCACCATATTCAAAAAACTCACTGTTTTCAAAAGGCTTTTCTGTTGTGTCTGCAGCAAATGATGTAAGAGAAAACATCATAACAAAACACAAAAACAAACTTAAAATTTTTACTGATTTTTTCATGAAAATCTTCCTTTCGTTTTTCATTGATTTAATTTTATCATATCAGTATATCAAAATCAAGCACAGGGTGTTTATTTAAAGAAAAGCTGCACATAATTATCTTGCAAAAAGTATTGGCAGGTGAAATAAATGACAGACAATTTCTTTGACCCTTTTGACGAAATTGAGGATGACGAAATTTTCTCTGATGAAAACTCCGATGATTTTGATGACGAGGAAAATTATCCTACCGCAGAGGAATATAACAGAATAAGAAAACAGAATTATGATTACTTTTAAAGCACTCTTACGGGTGCTTTTCTTATTGCAATATTTCTCAGTTTATGGTAAAATATTATCTTAGTAAAGGAGTGATAAAAATGTACATATTCAAGCTTGAATCTGTTCTTAAAGATTACCTTTGGGGCGGTGACAGACTTCTTAAAAAATACGGGTTTAAATCCGATAAGGAAATTGCTGCGGAAGCATGGGTTCTTTCATGTCACAAAGACGGTCCCAGTACAGTAGTTAACGGTGATTTTGCAGGTAAAGAACTGAGAGATGTTCTTACAGCAGAGATGATGGGCGAAAACTGTAAAAAATTTGACAAATTCCCCATTCTTACAAAACTTATTGATGCTAAAGATAACCTTTCTCTCCAGGTTCATCCTTCAGATGAAACTGCTGACAAAGATGCAGGTGAAGAAGGCAAAACAGAATCATGGTATATTGCCGATTGTGATGAAGGTGCAGAACTTATTTACGGTTTCAAAGAGGATATCACAAAAGAAGATTTCATTGAAAGTGTAAATAACGGAACTTTTATCGACAAGGTAAACCGTGTGAAAGTAAAAAAAGGGGAATGCTACCACATCGAAGCGGGAACTCTCCATGCAATATGCAAAGGTATTTTCCTTGTTGAAGTTCAGCAGAATTCAAACACAACTTTTCGTGTTTACGACTATGACAGAGTAGGTGCTGACGGCAAAAAAAGAGAACTTCACGTTGACAAAGCACTTAAAGTTATCAATTATAACAAGCAGGAAACAGTTGTTTTCTCTGGTGAAGAAAATTCAGAAAACTATTCAAAACGTCTTCTCTCTGAATGCGAATTTTATAATTTCTCAGAAGTTAAAACTCATTGTGAATATACAGGCACAGCAGATGAAAAATCATTTGTTTCTTTCGTCTGCATTGAAGGTGAAGGCAAAATTGAATGCAAAGAAAATTCAGTTGAACTCAAACCCGGTGACTGCGTGTTTATTCCTGCAAAAACAGGTGATTTCAAAGTTACGGGCGAAATGACACTTCTTGAAACGAGGGTTTATTGATGGCTGTTCTTTCAGCGTCAAATCTGAATATGAGTTTCGGGGAAAGTCTCCTTTTTTCAGGAGGTAACTTCGAAATCGGTGAAAACGAAGCCGTCGGTCTGATAGGAGCCAACGGTGTAGGTAAAACTACTCTTTTCAGGATAATCACAGGTGAAGAAGACGGTTTTGAAGGAGACATTATAACAGGTAAAAATACTGTTATCGGTTACATGCAGCAGCATGCCTGCCGGGGGTCACAACTCTCCCTTTACGGAGAAATGATGACAGTCTTTAATCACCTGATTGAAATGGAAAACGAAATTGAAAATCTTTCAAAAAAAATTGACGAAGGTTCTGACAGTCTTGATGAGCTTATTGCAAGGCAAGGTTTTCTTACAGAAAAATTTCAGTCACAAGGCGGTCTTACATATAAAAGCCGTGCAAGAGCAACTCTTATCGGTCTCGGTTTTTCCGAAGATGATTTCTACATTCCCGTTGCAAATTTGAGTGGTGGTCAGAAGTCAAAACTTTCTCTTGCAAAACTTCTTTTAAGCGGTGCAAATCTGCTTCTTCTTGACGAGCCTACAAACCATCTTGACATTGAGAGCGTTGAGTGGCTTGAAGAATTTTTACGTGACTTTAAGGGTGCATCAATTATCATTTCTCATGACCGATATTTCCTTGACAAAGTTACCTCAAAAACCCTTGAAATTGAAAACAAGAAAGTTGTTCTCAGAAAAGGCAATTATACTGTTTCACGTAAGCAGAAAGAAATTGACTCTCTTACCGTTCAGAGAAATTATGATAATACAATGGCAGAGGTTCACAGAATTGAGGGTATAATTGCTCAGCAGAAACAGTTCAACCGTGAAAAGAATATCAGAACTGCCGAAAGTAAGCAGAAAATGATTGACAGAATGCTTGAAAATCTTGAAACGCCTGACGAAAAACAGGAGGAGTTTCATTTTAAATTTACTGCAGAAGAAAAAAGCGGTAACGACGTTCTGTTTATAAAAGATCTGCAGAAATCTTTCGATTCAAAAAGACTTTTCAGGAATGTGAACTTCAACCTTTACAAAGGGGACAGAACATTTCTTCTCGGACCTAACGGTTGCGGAAAAACAACTCTTCTTAAAATTCTCACAGGCAAAGAATTTTCGGACTTCGGTACATACACTTTTGGTGCAAACGTAAAAATCGGTTACTTTGACCAGAGTCTTGCAGGGCTTGACGACAAAAAAACTGCCCTTGATGAAATATGGGATGAGCATAAAGATTATAACGAAACAATGGTCAGAAGTGCCCTTGCAATGTTTCTTTTCAAAGGTGAAGATGTTTTCAAAAAAGTCGGTGAACTTTCAGGCGGTGAAAAGGCGAGAATTGCACTTCTGAAACTTATGCTCACAGGTGCAAACTTACTTCTTCTTGACGAACCCACAAACCACCTTGATATACGTTCACGTGAAGCACTTGAAAACGCTTTGCTATCTTATGGCGGTACAGTACTTACAGTTTCGCATGACCGATATTTCATCAACAAACTTTCAACTAAAATTGTAAGATTTTACGACGACGGAATAAAAAGTTTTGACGGAAATTATGACGACTACTGTCAGGCTCTTGAAAGTGAAAAAGCTGAAGTACAGATTACAAAAAAAGAAAAGCCTCAGCAGAACGATTACAAACTGAGAAAAGAACTGAAAAGTGAATACAGAAAACTTCAGACAGCAATAAAAAAATGCGAAGAAGAAATAGAACTTTCCGAAGAGAAATCAGCTGCCTTGGAAGAAGAATTGTCTCAGCCGGAAAACGCATCTGATTATGAAAAAATCAGTGCTCTTACAACAGCATTGAACAATGTCAAAGAAAAGCTTGATTTTCTTCTTGAAGAGTGGGAAAAACTTTCTCAGTCTTTAAGTGAAACAGAAGAAAAAATCATTGCAAACGGTGGCAATGTTTGATATACTAAATTAAATAATAAATAATATATTATGAGAGGTGTAAAAATGAAACCTTACATTTTGAAAAGACATCTGAACAGGGTGCCGACTTTCTATGAAATTGACTCTCCCGAAATTCCTAAGGCTTTGTTTGAAGCTGAATGTGTGAAACCTGACCTTACAGATTTCCCGCTTCCGCTTCCTTCAAAGAAAAAGGATTACACTTGTTTTGTGAAAACTGATGATGGTTGTGAATGGTACGGTGCAACAACAGGGCTGACTCGTTATGATGCTGATGCTGAGCGTATTGAAGACAAAGTTATGTACTTTGCTGCTGACAGACATCTTCACGACAACAAAGTTGAAAAACTTCTTGCTGACGGAAACTCAGTATGGGTTAAAACTGAAACAGGTGTTGTACATATTGAATTTGTTGAATACAGCACAGATGAAAAGGCTAACGTACTTCTTCAGGAAACTCTCGATATCGTTGACAGACGTGGTATGGTAAGCCAGAGAAGACTGAATATTGCCCGTGACCTTGCTTCAAAGTTCTACGACAATGAATGCGATAATGATGGTGGTTTTACTGCTGCTTACGCTGTTGGTGAAATTTTCCACTATGCTACACTTGCACGTGAACTTGGCGCTGACCATCCCGAAACACTCAGAATCAAGGATGTTGCAACAAGAGCTTGTGAAGCTTGTCTTCTTCTTTTCTATGTTCCCGGCAGAGGCGACGGTTTCTTTGCAAGAA
This sequence comes from Acutalibacteraceae bacterium, assembly GCA_045595725.1. Lineage (GTDB taxonomy): Bacteria > Bacillota > Clostridia > Oscillospirales > Acutalibacteraceae > SIG575. The sequence continues at coordinate 7,625 of JAZOAY010000119.1, forward strand.
CATATATGTGTTCCGATGAAAGACTTCCCGATGACGGTCTTTTCTTCAGAAGAGAAGGTGACTATGCTTACCTTAATGACTCAGGTTATGCGAGAGAACTGAACGCTGTAGACGCAAAAGTTTATTGCGGTGCACCCATTCCTGAAAGACTGAAACACCTTTACACAGACCTCGGTTACACAGAAGATGACCTTATTTACAAAGCGGACACATCAAGTGACGAAGTTACACTCCAGTATCTTATGATGAGATATGCTCATGAAATTCTCGGTCCTGTTGACCCTGAACTTGATGAAATTGTTAAAGAAACAATTAAAAACACAACATATCATTTCATTGATAACGGCTATCAGATGGTTGATTTCCATGGAGGTCCTACAGCGTGGGCAAAATGGAATATGAATTACTTTAACTCAGAAATGGGTTGGTCAGACGGTGCTCTCAATGCAGCAGAGCTTATGTTCTACTTTAAGGCTGCTGATCTTGTTCTCGGAGGAGACGAGAAAATCAAGGCTGCACTCAAAGATGTTTATTCTCTTGGTTATCCGGAACTTGCAACAAAGCATCACGAAAGATTTTATAAAGCAAGTATGGCTAATGAATATGACCTGAGGGAAGATATGATGTACGGTGACCACATGCTTGCAGTTGTTTCTTACTGGCAGCTTTGCGATCTTGAAAAGGATGCTGAATATCTTGAAAAATGGAAGAAAGGTTTCAGAAGCTGGAGAACAACTCTTGCTAAAGAGTATTCCCCCTGCTATGATTTCGCATATACAATTGCAACAGGTGATGAAATCGACATGGACAGAGCGGCAAACTATTTCTATCGTTGTCCGCCCTCACGTCTTGCATCAGGTGTTACAATTGACAGAAAAGACTATCCAATGCAGTATCGTTTCAGCGGTACAACCAAAGAACTTTCATCACTTCTTCCTGCTGACGAAAGATTTATTGCTAAATATGACAGAAACCCCATGGATTACCGTGCAGAAGATTCAGGCGGTATGTACTGCGTTGAAAGCTGCTTCGTTTACACTTTCGCTTACTGGACAGGACGTTATTTCGGCCTTATCGAAAGTGAAGAATAAGGGAGGGGAAAGACATGACAAACTACACACTTGCTATATTGAAGGCAGATAAAAATGATATTCAGGGAAGCTTTGCAAAGGCAATCAGTTTCCTTGAGAAAGATGAAAAAAATGTTCTCAATGCTTTTTATGCATCTGATTACAAATTCATCAAAAAGAACGAACCCGAAACTTTTGAAAAAGTAAAGGTTCTTGTTGCTGCAAACAGACTTCAGCCTCTTGCAGGTTGGTGGAACGATAGTGCTGACGAAAAAATTTCTGATGAAAACATGGCAAGAAACACACTTTATTCTCAGAAATTCTTCATGAAAAATTTTGGAAAAGTTTTCCGCACAGCATACGGTAAAACGCTTACAAACCCATCAGCAATCGAAATTCTTTTCCGCTCAAGAATCAACTGCTATGTTGAAGAAGATGCAGAAGCAAAAGCAGATTTCTACTGGCTTGATTCCAAAAATACAAATCGTATTCTCGGTACATCAACAAAAGTTCTTAATTTCAAATCAATTGAGGAAATCACACCGGAAGATGAAATGATTACTCTTGATGCATATTTCCATGAATTTTATAATAATCTTGAAGATGTTGATGTAATTGCAGAAATTGATTTTTCTTCTTCAATTCCTGAAAATGAAATTGAAAAGTCACTTCTTCAGAGCGAAGTTCTTGATGTTGTGAATGTTGTTAAAAACGGTGCTGAAAGTAAAATTAAGGACATCAATAAAGCATGGAAATCACTTCTTTCAGGTTTCCCCTGTGCGGGAGAAAGAGCAGAAGAAATTGCAAGAGACCTTGAAAAAGTTGAGGTTTGTGCTACAGATATTTTTGAAACAACAAGCGAAACAACAGAACTTCTTGCTCTCAAAAAATGTTGCAAAAACACAGACAAGGTTATTATGAGAATAAGACAGACAGCAGACGTGAGCGAAAAAATTGTTGTAAGGTCAAGACTTCTTGATGCTTGTTTCTGGGTTGATATTGAACCCTATGAAATCCGTTCTTTCATCATTGATGCAGACGGTGTTGCAGTTGAATCAAATATCATTGAAAATATTGATATCTGATAAAATCAATACTCATAAAAAATCAGCAGAGTTCAGAACGAACTCTGCTGATTTCATTTATGTCTGAATTTCTGTTATGCTAAAATTCCGTCGATTTCTGTCATTGCTTTATCGAGGTCATTTGCACCCACAAGTTTGACTACATATTCTGTTGCTGTAATTGCAAGTTCAACACGGTTGATTTCTGTTTTGTAATCTTCGTAAGAACTATAATCTTTTGAATATTTTGAAAGAAGAATACTTGCTTCTTCAAAATATGTTTTTGCTTCGTCAAGTCTTGCAGTTGCCATTTCAATTTTTGTTGCTTTTTCTTCATCTGTTGTAGCTGCTTTTGCTGCTTCAAGATGAGTTTTTGCAGTTTTTACAAGTTTTCTTCCGTCTTCAACTTTTTCAGCGAATGTCTTGAAATCCTTGTCATATTCAAGTTCGGGAGCCTTGATTTTAAGTTCTGCATAAATATCTGAGTATTTTGCATGTGCTACCTTCAATGTACCTTCGCCGGGAGCAAGTCTTATGAAATCAAGAACAAGAGTATCGTCTGTTGATTTGTCTTCGTTTTCTTCAAAAATAAAGTTAACATCTTTGAAGAACTCTGCTGCTTTTGCTTCGTCTTCTGCAATTTCATCTGTGAATTCTTTACCGTTGATGTAAATTCTGATTTTATCATCTTCAGCCATGTTCTTGAAAGAAAGTTTTACAGAAATCACTTCATAGAAGTTATCAAATTTGATTTCTGCAGGATCAAATGTAATCTGAGGTGTATTTTCAATATTTGTAACTCTTACTTTAGGTGCAGATGCACTTGCTTTAGTTTTACCGTTAACTGTTTTGTATGATTTTGCTGTGTAGTAATAAATTTTGCCTTCTTCTGCAGTTCTGTCAGCAAAAGTTGTGTCATTGTTAGACTTTGTTGTGCCGATTTTTGTCCATGTTTTTGCAACGCCTGTTTCACTTCTGTAAATATAGTAACCTGCTGTGCCTGGAACTTTATCGAAGCTGAAGTAAACACCATCTTCTTTAGCAACCGCTGAAAGGTTCTGGGGAACTGCAACGTCCATTATTACCATTTTGTATGCCTTTGATGAAGGGCTTGCATAAAGTTTATCGCCGATTGTTTTTGTTGCTTTGATGCAGTAGTAATATGTTTTGCCGATTTCTACTTTAGAATCTGTGTAAGAACCTGCTTTACCGCTGTTAATAATTTTAAGTTTTGACCATGAACCTGCTTTGCCTGTTG
>JAZOAY010000120.1:0-10196 GCA_045595725.1 Acutalibacteraceae bacterium
CCTAAGACCGCTTGGCCCTCCGACTTCCCCATATTGCAGAAGTTATGTAAAAAAAGAGCTGTAAAAAACGAAAGTTTTTTACAGCTCTTTTTATTTTAGGGGATGTAAAGTGTTTAGTTTTTTGTTGTTTTATCTGCAAGGCGTATTGCGTGTATGAGAGGAACAATCAGTATTCCGCAGAGAAAGTTGCTGATACCGTGGGTGATGTCAAAAGGTAAACCTGCCATAATCCATGCAAGCATCCCTTTGAAATCAAGTCCGAAAAGGAGTGCCTGTGCAGGGGCGTAAAAAATGCCGTAGAGAAAGCCGTGTAAGGAGCAGACCACCATGTAAATAATCGGTCTGGCTTTCTCCGGTAAATTTTTAGGAATAAGCATTGTCATTCCCCACAGAATCGTCCAGATGTAAATGTATGGTACCCACCATGCGGAAAAACCGCCCAGAAGTCCTGCTACAAGGACAAAAATATAAATGGGGTACAAGGCTTTTTTTCTGTAAACCACCGTAATTGCAACAATAATAACTCCGATTAAATGTATGTTGGGCAGAAATTCCATCAGCCATTTTGACATGTACATCAGAGCACCGAGCATGGCAAAAATTACAGTTTCCTTAATGTTTATCTTCAACCTTTTTCCACCCTGAAAGAATAAACTTTGTCTTCTTCGATTTCCGTTACGTCAACACCTGTCAGTCCGTATTCTCCATCGACGTAGAAAGCCCAATAAACTCCGTCTTTGTCAAAGTCGGCGGTAATTCCGTTGACTTCCTTTACGTAAAGACCGTAAGGACCTTCCTCACCTTTAATGAGACCTAATTCTGAGAGTGCATCTCCTACAATTCCCTTGTTTGTGTGAATTTCAAAAGAAGTTACGTTTTTATCTTTGTCAATGACTTCAAACTCAAACTTCTTTTCACCTTCACCGAGGACTTTTACTTCTGCCTGAACACCTGTTGTGATTTCAGGGGCTTCCGTGTTACCGTTACAGCCTGTTGTAAAAAGTGCCATAGCCGCAATAAGCACGATACACAAGACTATCGGCAACACACGTTTAAAATGTGTTGTTTTCATAGTTTGTATTCTCCTTTTAAAATATATTGGTTTCTTCTTGGCACTCGCAATACTGACGAAACCTTTTCTGCTTCCGGATATTTCGACTCAGCACTTTTTCTTTCGCCTTCTCAGAAAAAACTCCAATGGCTTGTCCCTGATTTGCGGCATCAGGTAGAAAGAAAAAATTTTTAAAATGTGCCTCACGGCGGCGGGCCCGTACAGGATTTTCACCTGTTTCCCCGAAAACAATGCTATTTTAACACAATAAAACAAAATAATCAATTTATTGTAAAAATTTACATTTTGTTAATTGACTTAAGGCGGGGGATTATGTATATTCGAAGTGATGATGCTATAAATTAATGCAAAGTGCAAAGTGCAAAGTGCAAAATTTTGGGGCTTGCTCCTGCCGCAAAAACTTAGGTATATAAATAAATTATAAATTTTTTTAAATTGTAGAGTTGACCCGTGAGTTTTACGCAATTTTTCGGAAGACCGTAAGGGTATTCCCTACGGTATTGTTGTTGAAATTATTATAAATCAGCGTCGCAGACCTGACACTTTGAATTTTATAAAACGGAGTTGATTTTATGGCAAAATATCTTATTATAAATGCAGATGACTACGGTCTCTGCAAGTCGGCAAATGATGCAGTTGAAGAACTTTTTAAAAACGGCAGACTTAAATCTTCAACCATAATGATGCCTTGCCCCGCAGCAAAGGATGCAATGGAATTTGCAAAAGCAAACCCTGAATATGCAATCGGTGTTCATTTGACAATGACAAATGAATGGGAAAAATGCCGTTGGTCACCTTTGTCAGACGGTAAAAGTCTGCGAAATGCTGAGGGGTACATGTGGAGGTCAAGTACGGAAGTTGAAAAAAATGCCGATATAAAAGAACTTGAAGCAGAAATTCGTGCTCAGGTGAAAATGGCAACTGATAACGGCTTTAAGCCTTCTCACCTTGATAATCACATGGGTTCTCTCTACGGCCATTATACAGGCAGATTCAGCCTTCTTAAAATGTCTCTGCGTGTATGCGGTGAACTTGGCTATGCCTACAGAATGTATACATGCCACGACAAACGCATTTGTCCTGCGGGAACACCGTATCCTCTTTATTGGGCATCAACGCTTATCTCACGTCTCTGGGCAAAGCAGTACAAGGTAATTCTTCCCGATTATCTTCTTTTTCCCGACTGGACAAAGGAACTGCGTTCAAACGGATATGAGCATTACCGTGATACAATCCTCAAAATCTGGACAGACCTGCCTGACGGAGTTACGGAAACTTTTGTCCATCCGGCAAAGGAAACAGATGAACTGAAAAATATTGTCCCATCATGGCAGGACAGAGTGTGGGAATTCAACCTTATGAATGACCCTGAAACTCACAGAATTCTAAAAGAAAACGGAATCACACTCATTTCTTACAAGGACCTTATTGAAATGAAAAAGTAATTTAAAGAAAAAATCCTCCTCTTGAAAATAAAAGAGGAGGATTTTTATTGTGCTTATTTTTCAATTCCGTAATGGTCAACCAATCTTTCGTATTCTTCCATGGAAATTGCGACGATTGAGCCGTGACGGGGACTTAAATGGTCCATTTTATAGCTTTTGGGATTTACTGCTTTGAATGTCTTGAAATCTCTGGTCATCTGAGCAAAGAAGTGACCTGTGCCGTATTCATCCATCAACATCACCCATGCATCGGTTCCTGTAATGTTAAACATTGTACTGCCTTCAACACCGTGTTCTGAAAGAGAACATACAACAGGTTCCGTATCATAGGGACCGGTAAGGCTTTTTGATTTTACATAGGCTATTGTCTGGTCTTCATCATGCTTGAAATAGAGGTAGTAATAACCGTCGTTTTCATTATAGATGATGTCAGCATCAATACACTGAATTCCTTCTCTGCCGTAGAGCGGTTTTGGTTCGGTTTCAAAAGTTTTGAAATCTTTTGTGTAAGCATAGTAGTGACCTGCAATATCATTTTCTACTGTGGAATGCGCCCAGTAGACCATGTACATTTCTTTGTCAGCATCCCAGATAGCCTGAGGTGCCCATGCTCTTGTAGTGTTTGCAAATTCTCCGCCTAAATCTCTTATGTCAATGATTGTTTCGTCTGTCCAGTTCACAAGGTCTTCTGACTTCCATGTAACAAGTGCATGGTTTGAGGTCCAACCCTCAAGAGCATTCATGTCTGTACCGATAATATAGTAGCAGTTGTTCTGACCTTTGAAAATATAGGGGTCACGGACACATTTTTTGCCCTTTTCCTGAATAATTACAGGCTCGTTTTTATTAAGTGCATCGAAATTATATCCGTCTGTACTGACAGCCAGATGAATTCTCTGCTGTTCTGTTTCGTTACCTACAAAATAACAGAAAAGGTATGCACCCTCACGGCTGACTGCCGGGAAAGCATAGTCATTAAAAACACAGCCTATAATATTGGGAATCAACATAATCACCGCCATTAAGTAACGCAGAAACAACATAATTTTACTCCTGATTATTCGTCGTCAGTTTCCCAGTTGTGGTAAACATTCTGAACGTCGTCGTTATCATCAAACATGTCAAGCATTTTTGTCATGTTCTTGATATCATCTTCGTTTGTAAGTTTTGTGTATGTTGAGGGAACATATTCAACCTCTGCTGAAACATAGCTGTAGCCTTTTGCTTCAAGGTCATCACGCACTGCACCCATATCGTTAGGCTCTGTGCGGATATCGAAAATATCTCCGTCTGCAATAAAGTCAACTGCACCTGCTTCAAGAGCATCTTCCATAAGCTTTTCTTCATCAACACCTTCTGCCTCGATGATGATAACACCCTGACGGCTGAACATGAAAGAAACGCAGCCTGACTGACCCATGTTTCCACCGTATTTGACAAAGTAATGACGTATGTCACCTGCTGTACGGTTGCGGTTATCTGTAAGAGTTTCTACGATAACTGCAATACCTGAGGGACCGTATCCTTCGTATACGATTTCTTCAAAATTATCTCCGCCTGCTTCACCGGCAGCTTTCTTGATAATTCTTTCGATGTTGTCGTTGGGAACGTTGTTTGCTTTAGCTTTTGCAATAACGTCTTTAAGTTTTGTGTTTACTGAGGGGTCCGGACCGCCGTTTTTAACAGCAACACCGATTTCACGACCGATTTTTGTGAAAATCTTAGCTCTTGCGCCGTCAGTTTTTTCTTTTTTACGTTTGATTGTACTCCATTTTGAATGTCCTGACATAGATACCATCCTTAAAATAAAATAATTTAAAAATTAACTTAGATATTATAACACACTATTATGGGTTTGACAAGGTGTTATTCGCGAAATTAAGACGGACGATTTGTGAATCGACCCTATAGTGTTAAAATCGGTGCAAAAACCAAGTATGGGCATTATTTATTATACAAACCAACGTCAGTTATAGTATAAAATTGCGTCGCAGACCCGACATTTTGCACTCAGAAAGTATACTTTGCACGTTCACCGCCGATGAATTTCGGTCTTGTTCTTGCAGCAACAATAGGTGCTTCGCCTATTTTTGAAAGAGAAAGACGCACAGGTACTGCAACATTTTTAAGGTGCATACCGATTAAAGTCAGACCGATATCAAGTCCTGCATCTGCTTTTACATTTTCAAGTGCAACAGGGCTTTCAAAATTTTTATATGCCGTTGTTGCAAATGAACCGCCCGCTTTTGGCTGTGGTACAACTGATACAATTTCATAGCCGTATTTTTGTGCTGCTTCTTTCTCAATAATAATCGCACGGTTGAGATGCTCACAACACTGACAAGCAAGGTAAATTCCTTTTTCTTTAAGAACAGGATAAATTCCGGCAAATGCAGCTTCTGCCATTGAGAGAGAAGAATCATGACCTATAACGCCACCTGCAATTTCACTTGATGAACAACCTACAACAAAAATATCGCCTTTTTCAAGTTTTGCAATTTCAAGCAGCTCTTCTGCTGCCTGTCTTGCCTGATTTTTTACTGTTTCGTACATTTTTATCACTTCCTACAGATAATATTTTACATCATGATATCAAAAAATACAATATCAACATTGCAAAATAAATTTAATGGGTATATAATATATAGGTAAATTTTTAACAAAAGGAGTCTTATAAACAATGAGTAGTTCTTGTTCAGGAAATTGTTCAACATGTTCTTCAAATTGCGAGAAGAAAGATTTACACATTCCTGCAAACCCTATGAGTAATGTAAAAAAAGTTATCGGTGTTGTCAGCGGTAAAGGCGGTGTAGGTAAAAGCCTTGTAACATCACTCTGTGCAGTTGCAGCTAAAACAAAAGGTTACAACACAGCAGTTCTTGATGCTGACGTTACAGGTCCTTCAATTCCCAAAGCATTTGGCATCAAAGGTATGGCTGAAGGAAATGATTCAGGTCTTTTCCCCAGAGAAAGCAAACTGGGTATAAAAGTAATGAGTGTTAACCTTCTTCTTGATGATGAAGAAAAACCCGTTATCTGGAGAGGTCCTGTTATTTCAGGTATGGTTCAGCAGTTCTGGCAGGAAGTTATCTGGGGTGACGTTGACTACATGTTCGTTGACATGCCTCCCGGAACAGGCGACGTTTCACTTACAGTTTTCCAGTCACTTCCCGTTGACGGAATTATTATCGTAACAACTCCTCAGGACCTTGTTACAATGATTGTCAAGAAAGCATACAACATGGCAAAGATGATGAATATTCCCATCATCGGTGTTGTTGAAAACATGAGTTATCTTGAATGTCCCGATTGCAAAAAGAAAATCAACATCTTCGGTGAAAGCAAAGCTGACGAAATTGCAAAACAGCTTGGTGTTCCCGTACTGGCTCGTCTTCCAATCAATCCTGCTACCGCTTCACTTGTTGACAAGGGTGCAGTTGAGCTTGCAGATACAGATGCTTTTCTTCCTGTTATCGAAACAATCGAAAAGATATGAAAAAAGACGATTTTAACGAAAACAAAAATCACGAAGAAGAAAAAATCCCGCTGAACAGAAGAACAATGAAGTTTATTCTCACAATTGTCACGTTCACACTTCTGCTCAGTTGGGTACTTAACCACACTTCTTCTTTTACGGGGATAATCGGAAATGTGCTTTCACTTTTATCGCCATTCTTGCTTGGTGCATGTATTGCTTTTGTTATCAATACAGTTTTAAAGCCTCTTGAAAAGCTCTGGGAAAAAGTTCCCGAGAAAAAGAGAACAAAACTTTTTGATAAGGCAAAAAGACCCGTCTGTCTTACATTCAGCACACTTATTGTTTTCGGTGCAGTTTTTCTCATACTGTTCATGATTGTTCCTCAGCTTGTGGAAACAATTGCATCCTTTGCCAATATGCTTCCTCAGTATATGAAAAACCTTGAAGGACTTCTTGATAAGTTGATGAAAACGCTTGAAAATTACAACATTGTGTTGCCCAGTTTTGACCTTAATTGGAGTAAGGCAGGGGAATTCCTCAATAACTTCCTTAACAATTATGCCGATTCTTTTATTAACAAAACGGTTGATATCACAACTTCTATTGTAACGGTTATAGTGAATTTTGTAATTGCGGTTTTCTTTTCACTTTACGTGCTTTCTCAAAAAGAAAAAATAGGACGTCATCTGAGAAGACTTCTCTACGCAGTACGTCCTAAGAGAAAGGCAGAAAAGATTATTGATTTTTCAAAGCTTACTTCAGACACTTTTACAAAGTTTGTAACAGGTCAGCTTCTTGAGGCGGTTATAATCGGTGTTCTATGTTTTATAGGAATGCTTATTTTGCAGATGCCCTATGCCACAATAATTTCCGTTCTTATCGGTTTTACGGCACTTATACCTGTTTTCGGTGCGCTTTTCGGAACGGTAATCGGTGCATTTCTCATTCTCCTTGTTGACCCTATGAAAGCACTGTGGTTTGTGATTTTCATAGTTGTTCTCCAGCAGATTGAAGGAAACCTTATTTACCCGAAAGTTGTAGGTAAAAGCGTGGGTTTACCGGGAATACTTGTTCTCGTTTCCGTGTCAATAGGTGGCGGTGCTGCAGGTATTGTGGGTATGCTTTTCAGTGTTCCCGTGTGTACTGTGCTTTACTGCGTTTACAAGGAGTTTGTGGCAAAGAAACTAAAAGGTAAAGAAATTCCGGAAGACCTTAAAGATTAATTAACAGTAAAAATCCCTATGGTAGTTTGAACTGCCATAGGGATTGCTTTTATTTATTCAGTTCTTTAAGTGCTTCCTGAACGTAATCAGTTGTGAGGATTTTCTCAACTGTTCCGTCTACGTCAAGGCGTTGCGTGTTGTGACTTGTGTATGAGGAGTCAGCCATTGTGTTGACTGTTCCGTTTACCATAAATTTATCATAGTTCAGGTCACGGTTATCGGCAGAAACTCTGAAATATCCGCCCATATCCTCACTTCTCAGTCTTTCTTCGTGAGTCATAAGTGTTTCGTAAAGTTTTTCACCATGTCGTGTGCCGATAATTCTTGTTCCTGTATCACCGAAAAGTTTCTGAACTGCTTTTGCAAGGTCTCCGATTGTTGAAGCGGGAGATTTCTGAACAAAAAGGTCGCCGGGGTTTGCATGCTCAAATGCAAATTTAACAAGGTCAACTGCTTCATCAAGGTTCATGAGAAAACGTGTCATTCCGGGGTCGGTGATTGTAATGGGTTTGCCTGCTTTTATCTGGTCTATGAAAAGGGGAATAACACTGCCTCGGCTGCACATAACATTACCGTATCTTGTGCAGCAGATTACGGGGCCTCCGCTTTCTGCGGCAACACGTGCGTTTGCGGTTACAACGTGTTCCATCATAGCTTTTGAAATTCCCATTGCATTGATGGGGTAAGCTGCTTTGTCGGTTGAAAGGCAGACAACTCTTTTTACTCCTGTTTCCATTGCTGCATGAAGCATGTTGTCTGTACCCATAACATTTGTTCTTACTGCTTCCATGGGAAAGAACTCACATGAAGGAACCTGCTTGAGTGCCGCTGCATGGAAAACAAAGTCAACACCTTTCATTGCATCTGTAATTGACTGTTTGTCTCTTACATCACCGATGTAAAACTTAACTTTTTCCGCAAATTCGGGAAATCTGAGCTGAAGGTCATGACGCATATCGTCCTGCTTTTTTTCGTCACGGGAAAAAATCCTTATCTGACCTATATCTGTTGAGAGAAAGTGCTTGAGAACGGTGTGTCCGAAAGAACCTGTTCCGCCTGTAATGAGAAGAGTTCTGTCTTTAAACATTTATCTTCTTCCTTTCTTTTAAAAATCATATTAAACTAATTCATTGTATCATACATGAAAGACTTTGTCAATTTTATAAGTGTTGCATTTCGGATGTGTTTATGGTATACTGATAAAGGTTGTATATTATTGAAAGGTGTTTGTTTCTCAAATAAAATTATAGGATGTGGAAATTGTGTCAAAAGGTCTTTCTTTGAAAGAGCGTCTACCTGTTATAAGAAAATCTTTCTTAATTGCATTAATGGATTTCTTTTGTATCGCTTTATCATATTTTTTTGGTCTCTGGGTAAGATATGATTTCAGCTTCAATGCAATTCCTCACGACTTCAAAGCAGAATTTCTTTGGTTTGCAGCGCTATGGGGAGTTCTCAGTATCACGGTTTTTGCCTTTTTCAATCTGTACAAAAGTGTGTGGACTTTTGTCAGTACAGATGAATTTTTCAGGATAGTTGTTTCTTATCTGGTGTTGATAGTTCCGGGAACCGTGAGCATTGTAACAGGATTTTTCAGTATGCCGTATGCCTGTTACATAATCGGTTTTGTCGTAAGTTTTTGTTTTACGATTGCAATAAGGTTTTCTTATCGCTTCATAAGACAGGTGAGACTTTATCTTGAACGTCACAGTCCTGACAGTAATAAGAAAAATGTTATGATTATTGGTGCAGGTATGGCAGGCAGAGCTCTTATTACAGAATTCAAAAACAGCGAACATATCCGTGACCGTGTTGCATGTGTCATTGACGATAATCCTCAGAAAAGAGGTAAAATGCTGGGCGGGGCTCCCATTGTCGGTAACAGATATGACATTCCTGAAGCGGTTGAGAAATATGAAATTGATAAAATTATTTATGCCATTGCCGCAAGTGATGCTGATACAAGAAAACAGATACTTGATATCTGCATAAAAACGGGATGTCAGGTTCAGGTTCTTCCGGCGGTTTATCAGCTTGTAAACGGTAATGTTACTGTAGGTAATCTGAGACAAGTTGATGTTCAGGATCTTCTCGGCAGAGAACCAATCAAAGTAAATATGGATGATATTTTTGAATTTATTTCAGGAAAAATTGTTATGGTAACAGGAGGCGGCGGTTCAATAGGTAGTGAACTTTGCCGTCAGATTGCACGCTCACATCCGAAACAGCTCATCATTTTTGATATTTACGAAAACAATGCTTATGATATCCAGATGGAACTTGAAAGAGAATATCCGGGACTTAATCTGGAAGTTCTTATCGGTTCAGTAAGAAACACTGCACGTCTTGACTATGTACTCGGCAAATACAGACCTGAACTTGTTTTCCATGCAGCAGCACACAAACATGTTCCGCTTATGGAAGACAGTCCAAATGAGGCAATTAAAAACAACGTTTTCGGCACATACAAAATGGCTTGTGCTGCGGCAAAATACGGTGTAAAGAGATTTGTTCTCATTTCAACGGATAAAGCAGTTAACCCCACGAATATTATGGGTGCTTCAAAACGTCTTTGCGAAATGGTTGTTCAGATGATGAACAGACAGTCTGAAACTGAGTTTGTGGCAGTTCGTTTTGGCAATGTTTTAGGTTCAAACGGAAGCGTTATTCCTCTTTTCAAAAAGCAGATTGAAGCAGGTGGTCCCGTTACCGTTACACACCCTGAAATTATCCGTTACTTTATGACAATTCCCGAGGCGGTCAGCCTTGTTCTTCAGGCAGGCTACTATGCAAAGGGTGGAGAAATTTTTGTTCTCGATATGGGTGAACCGGTTAAAATCGACACAATGGCAAGACAGCTTATACGTCTTTCAGGTTTTGAACCTGATGTTGATATAAAGGTTGAATACACAGGTCTCAGACCCGGTGAAAAACTTTATGAAGAACTTCTTATGAAAGAGGAAGGTATGCAAGATACC
>JAZOAY010000121.1:0-26811 GCA_045595725.1 Acutalibacteraceae bacterium
AGAATTCCGCAGTAAGCAATACAGAACTGAGTCATAAGTTCTTTTTTAGCATCGTGAGCAATAAGTGCAATATTCATTTGTCATACTCCCTTCATTTTGCTGATAGTGGACTTAGAAGTACATTACTAATTTATTATAATACAGGTTTTGACAAAATTCAATAGGAAAATTGAATTTTTATGCAGTCATTGCTGCAATTGCTTTAATAAGTCGTATAAAACTGTTTGTTGTGTCTTTGGTAATTTCTTCTGTAACGGGAACAAGTTTGTCACCTTCAAGACGTACAAACTGAGGATGAGCTTCATCCGTGAATACTGTAGGCTGTCCGTCATAGAGAATTGCCCAATCTGTAAAGTCCATATAAGGTGCAGGAGAAATCGCATGATTAATGCCTCTGATAAACCATGTGTAGTCAGGGAAAAGACATGTCGATGCATCAATAAGCTTATCTTTTGAATAATATTTTGCATAAGGTGAATTAAAATCAAGGTCAAGCGTTGTACCGTATTTTGCAGTTGTTGCACCAAAACTTGTGTATTTTGTTTCAACAAGCATGTCACCCATATTATCACTACCCGCATATACGGGAATAGGAGCAAAATTGTATTGTGAGAAGAAAAGAATACAAACACCGTTTTCGTTAGCTTCCTTTAACATTTTATCAAGGTTTTTCTGCACGTTGTAGTGATAGTCATCAATTCTTTTAACAAGAACTGTATATTTTTCATTATCACCGAACATTTCCTTTTTAGCCGTTTCATAATACGAATCGGGAACAAAAGTCCATAAAGCGGGCCATGTTGCAAAAGAATCAATAAGAACTTCATCATAGAGAGTGTTAAGAACATCACCGATAAGTGCATCGTTAAGCCAATTGCCGATTGAATTGATAAGACCGATATCGTTAAGGATATCCATAAGTGCGGAAACAAGGTTGCCTGATTCCGTACCTTCCGTAAGAGAAGAAACAAAAGCACCTATCTGTTCACCTTTATCCCTGAGAGCAAGGTCTTTCGTAAAAAGCTGTCCTACAAGGTTGATACCGTTGAATGCAGCAGCAGTAAAACAGAATTTTTCAACAGATGCGTAACCGTATTTGTAAAGATATGCTGCAGCAACACAGTTGCCTTCGCTGTGACATTTGATAACAACTTTATTGTGACCTGTTATTTTTTTGACTTCCTCAATGTAAGTATTAAGGTCGTCTGCAATTACCATAGGGTCAAGACGCCAGTCGTATTCAAAGTCATACATTGCATCTTCTCTTGCTTCAGCATTGTTTTTGAGAGTGAAATCTTTATGCTTATCAATATTTGTGGGATCAGATTCTTCAGGGATAATTTTGCTTACAGAATTCCCCTCCGCTGTACACATAAGGTCGCCCATTATACCGCCGAGAATTGCATCTGCACTTTTGCTGAAAAGTTTTGCATTTCCAAAAGCAAGTGAAAATACAGCCAATACAATATCGTCAATAAGCGGAACGATTTTGTCACCGTCAAAAGCAAATGCGTTTGTAAGTGAACCGTCATCCTCAACTTTGTAAATACCGCCGCCGAAGCCTCTTACATACACTACAGGAGCAGTACCGCAGTTGCAGGAGTCAGTTTCACTTGCCAGAACACTTACAGGAATGCTTACGGTAATAATAACTGCAAGCAATAAACTTAATATTTTTTTCATTCTTATCACCCTTTTTATTTCATTGGTGCGGGTCTGTGTTTTGCCGTAAACTCTGTAACATCAATTCTAATTACTGCCACGACGCTGACCAATTTTTCATTGAATTCAAAATCTTTGCCTGTCTGAGTTTTCATGAGATATGTGAGAGCCTGCATTTTTTCTTCAGGGTTTTCGAGAATTTCTGCACGTCCTTTGCCCATGATTGAAGAATAGGTAATGCCGTATTTACAGGCAACTTCACCTTCAAAAGGAACAATGTCGCAGTCCATTTCAAAAAAGACTTTTGGATTTGCCTTCATAAGGTCGATTTTTTTGCCGCGTCTTGCACCATGAAGATACAAGGTGAGTTTGTCATTTTCATAGGTGTAGCCGTAGTTCATTGGTACAACGTAAGCTTCGTCACCATCAACAAGTCCCAGACGTACCACCTTTGCTTTATCAAGAATTTCAAGGATTTTATTTATATCCGTAACTTGTCTTTCACGTCTTGTCATTCCGTTCATGTTTATTCTCCTTTTATTATTCTTACTGCCATGTCTGTATCATCAGGTCTTTCTCCAAGGTAATACGTTCCGAAAGCAGAAGATGTAATTTCTTTTTCTTCGTATTCTTCCCCTGTAACGGGATTGAACCACTGATAAACATATTTTGTTTCGGGTTCGAGATTTCCTACAGTACCTGTTTTTAATCCGCCGTAATTCCATGTATTATTTTTTTCTGCTACGTTTTCATCTGTGAATGAATAGAAATAAACCACGATTTCAGTATTGTTTTCATTACTTGCATAAGTGTAGTAAACATTGGTGCAGGGAGCAAAATAAGCAAGATTATTAAAGCGTGGGATAAGATTGTACCACTCGCCTTTTTCAAGGAAGTTCCTCATATATCCAACCTGATAAGAACTTTTGTACTCAAGGGAATCCTGCCATGTGGCATTTATTTTTTCTTCACTTGTTATTGTATCAACACCGTCTGAACTGTCATTTTCTTCATCGTAAATGTTAAGATAACTCCACGTATCATGACCGCCCCAGCCGTAGCCGTACATTCCGTTGAGAAAAGCAGTCCAACCCTGCATTCTTGCACCGAAATTTTTTGTCCACAGGTAGCAATACTGGCCCTCATAGTTGATAACGGGTTTGCCCTGAGAATTGTACCAGAAATCTTTTTCTCTGGAGAAAGAACTCTGTTTTGTCTTGTCGGGTGTCCATTGTGCTGCGTAGAAGTTGTGTTCTTTTACATCGCGGAAACAAGAGGGCATGGCGTCTTTGTTATAAACTTTACATTTGTCAGTTGCTCCATCACCATTGCCGTAAGCGGCAGTTGTACCGCTGTTTTCCTGATGAGCGGTAAGGGGATGACTGAGATAATCGTATTTTGCAATATATTCTGCGACTAATTTATACGGATTATTAATGTAATTCCAATCAGGATGAGTTGTTTCGTTATAATAGAAATCGTTGTCAACTTCCTGACCTAAAGTCCACATTACAGGGTAAGATGCATAACGTGCAACCCAATAACGGGAAATTTTTTCAAGATAATGTTTTGTATCAACGGATAATTCTTTCATTCCGTCTGAAATAATTCTATCGGAATATCCGCCATTATTTGCAATGAGGACTTCCATTAAATAGGGGAAGAAGAACTGTGCATTTGCATGAACAAGGCCTGCATCAGCAATGATTTTGAATTTTTCATCGTTTACTCGGAAACCTGCCATATCGTCTTCTGTAATTCCGTTAGACATATCAAAAGCAGCACCGATAGGTTCACTCTGAAAAACGGTAAACCCCTGAGAAACTCTCTTTTCACAGATTGTTTTTACCATGTCAACAGTTTCATCACCAAGACTCCAATGAGTGTCTCCTAGGTAGAAGAAAGGTGTACCGTCAGCGTAAGTGAAATACTTTTTGCCATAAGAAGTTGTAACAAAACCGTGTTTGTAAATATCAAGGTCACCTGAATATTTTTTGCAGATTACTTTGCCCGTTCTTTTGTGGAGAGATGAGTTTTCTTTGTCTGTGCAGACGGTTTCAAAAAACCATTCTCCCTCTGTAGGGCATACAAACCGGACTTTCCAAGTGCTTCCACCGTCCCAGAAAGCGGGTACGGTATAAACTTTTCCGTCACCGTAAAGAAGAAGGTCCATGTCAATATCATTAAAGGGATTTGAATAAGCTTTTTCGCTTTCAAAAGTAATTTCTTCTGAAACCCATGTTTCTGCATCATAAATTTCTTCAGGGATTATGTTTATTTCGCTTGTGTATTCTTTGTAAGAAGGAGTAATTTCTGGGGCAGATGGAATGTTTAATTCATCTGTTTTTGAAATCATATTCCATGTCCTGCTTAAAAGGCTTACAAAATTTGTACCGTGTTTTTCAAAGAAATTTACAATTTCAGGGACAGAGTTTTCATCACTTGCTGCATGCACAGGAACGAAAAAAACAGAAAGGATAAGTGTAAGACTAAGAATTGCGGAAATAAGTTTTTTCATTCTCATCACCTTTTCAAAAGACAAATTGTTTCAACAGTAAGATCGTTGTCCCAACGCAAACCTATGACCTCTTTATCATCATAGATGACCGGGAATCTGAATTGAATTCTCTTCAGCAGTCTGCCACTTGGAAGCTTATCTTCAAAAATCTCCACTCGTTCAACAAAACTCTGAAGAAATTCTTTTTTCTCTATATCACTAAATTTATCATAAAACTGCTCAAAACACAAGAGATATTTATAAATATTATCGCCTGTTATTTTCTCGCTGACAATAGCTTCAATTTGGTCTTTTATTTCTGCAATTTTGTCTTCTATGTTTTCTATTTCATGATTCCTTTGTTCATTTCGTCAGTAGGATGATTGAGACGTTACCTACAATTACAATGACTTCATATGCTTCGTTTTTCTGTTTGGATTTTTTTATTTCTTCTCTGTAATCTTTGATTATTCTACGAGAATCCGTTTGTTCCTTATTGTGTTCTTGCACAGATTCGTCAAAAATTTCGTGGTAGGCTTCATCGATATCTTTATGTAGCCATATTTCAGAGATACGCAAGCGTATTTTTCGCCTCTTTTCTGCCTGCTGAAAATTTATCCTGTCGTTAAAGTATGTCATCTTAGCGGAGAAAATGCGTATTTGGGTCGATTCGGGTCATTTCGGGCAAAAAGGGCAAAAAGAAAAAGCCACCTGTAAAAGGTGACTTTTCGTATTACGAAAAGGTGTTTTTAAGTTATTTTTAATATTGTCAAAAGTTTCCGTACGAAAACTTTTGAATACAGTTATCAAGCATTAACGACTTGACAGAATAAAAGTGTTGTGATAAAATTTATAAAAATGAATATATTGAACGAGATGCTGAGGGAAGTTCGGTGCAAATCCGTCGCAACTGCCATTACCGTAAAAGTCGGAATACCTGTCTTGTTCGTTTTATTGTTGAAACACTTTTGGGTTATGAAAGGTGCGGTTATTTTGGTGTACCTTTCCCTAAGTACGCTCAATTTTCCGTTCGCTTTCATCACTGTGATGAGGGCGGATTTTTTTATTTGTTCGGAGGTGAAGCCAATGCCTGATGAGAAAAATTTAACACGGGAATATTATCTCGGTGAACTGAAAAAAGTTGCCGAGAGAGAAAACAGACTTCCTAAAAAATCAGATTTTTCTGATTATGATGTGATGAAAATAAAAGGTTATTTCGGACCGTGGCCGTGGGCATTGGAAGAAGCCGGGCTTAAAGAACCGAAAAGGCAAAAGAAATTTGACAAAAACAGAGCAAAGCGTCTGGCGAGAAAAAAACGTCTGAAAGAAGAACGGGCTCTCAAAGAAAAGATAAAAAATGAGGAGTAATCCTTAATATAAAAATGCGGTGAGTTCGGTGCAAATCCGTCGCAAATGCCATTTCCGTAAAAGTCGGTACGCCGTGGAGAGGAGTGAACATTGTTTGAAAAGTGGCAGAATTAAATATGAAAGGAATTTTATTTATGAAAAAATTTTTATCCATACTTCTTGCACTTGTAATGTTCATTTCCATGATTCCTACAGTGCTTGCAACTGACAACAGCGTTACAGTAAATTTCAGTGTTTTTGACGGCAGTGTTATAATGCCCAACGAAAAAATCACCGTCTATGACGGCATCGCAGAAGAATATGGCTATGAGGTAGCATCTGCAGACCACAACGGAAATCCTGTAAACGGCGTTACAATTTTTGATGTTGTCGTGGCTGCACACAAAAAGCTTTACGGAGATGCATTCACTCCTGAAACTGCAAACGACTATCTTGTAATGACATATAGCTTTATGACAAAATCCTTTGGTAAAGATACTGCATCAGCAGGATTTTTCCTTAATAACAGAATGCCGAATGACGGAATTTATAACGAAAGCTGGGGATCATACACCGGTCTTGCCTGCGACACAGCGGTTGTTAAGAACAATGACACAATTACATATTTCTTCTATCAGGATCTGAGTTCCTGGGCAGATTATAAAGCAGAAATCAAGGAAAATGAGTTTAATGTAAAAACAGGCGAAGAAATTACATTTTCTGTTACTGCTTTCAGTTCATGGTACGGCAATTCAACAGAAGAAACTCTTGCAGCAAACTCTGTAAAAGCAGCAGGTGCTGATATCTTCTGTTCAGACGGAAATGGTGGTTTTAAAAAGGTTGCAACACTTGATGCAAATGGTGAAGCAAAGATTTCATTTGAAGAAGCAGGAGAGTATTCTCTTTATGTTGCAGGTACGATTGCAGAAGGTCCGGTTGTGATAGACTGGGCAAAGGTTACAGTTGAAAAAGCAGAAGAACCTGAAACACCGGAACCCCCCGAAGAACCTGATGAACCTCAGGAGCTTACTTTCTGGCAGAAGGTTGTAAATTTCTTCAAGAATATTTTTGATAAAGTTGTTGCCTGTTTTGTATGGGTTTACAACTCTGTCATCAGCCTTTTCTGAGTAGGTGAAAAAATTGAAATTTATTAAGAAAACAATTTCTGTTATGTTAGTTGTTCTGATTGCGTTTGCTTGTTGCTTTGTGACAGCGAGTGCTGAAACAGTAGATTTCAGAACACCTACATCAACAGAACAGGCAAACCTTCGTTTCGCTCTGAAACTGGGCAATTCTTACAGAGATGCACCTTCACCGCCGGTGTTTGCAGATGGTTATCTTGTTGTTATGAGTGGCAAAACTCTTTATAAGATTGATGCAGAAAACGGTAAGATTATAAAGCAAGCCGAAATGTCAGAAACTCCATCTTTCAGTTATACCCCTATAACTTATTCTGACGGTGTGATTTATTGTCCTCTCGATAACGGTATTGTTCAGGCTTTTGATTTCAAAACCCTTAAATCAAAGTGGGTTTATAAGGATGCTCTCGGCGGTCAGTCATTGACGGGAATTGTTGTGTCTGACGGCAAAGCCTATACAGGTTTCTGGAATGACGAAACCGAAAAAGCGAACTATGTCTGCATCAGCACAAAAGATGAAGATAAAAAATCCACCCACGAAGAAAAAGATGCTTTATGGACTTATACTCACAAAGGCGGTTTCTATTGGGCAAAAAGTGTTGTTACAGGTGACTACATTATCTTCGGTTCAGATGACGGTACAGTTTATGACAACAAAGAATCATCTGTTTTCTGTTTTAATAAGGAAACAGGAGAACTTGCTGATTCCATAAAAATCATGGGAGATCAGCGTTCAGGAATCACTTTTGACAAAGATACTTCAAAACTTTATTTTGCAACAAAAGCGGGATATCTTTACAGTGTTAAATTCAGCAAAGGTGCTTTTGATGATTCATCACTCAAAAAACTTTCACTCGGCGGAGCTTCAACTTCAACCCCTGCAATTTCTGACGGCAGAATTTATATTGGTGTTCAGGGAGAAAACTTCGGCAAAGGTTACCTGAAAATAATTGATGCTGATAACTTAAAAATACTTCACAGCGTATCAATGAAAGGTTATCCGCAGAATGAAGTTACATTATCTGTTCAGGATAATAAAACCTTTGTTTATTCAACCTATAATGCTTCTCCCGGAGGAATCAGCATAGTTGATGTTTCTGCTGATAAAGTTTCAGCAACTGACCTTTTTGTACCTGATGAAGGAATGAGAAACTACTGTATCAGCCCTATTGAAGTATCAGAAGACGGAACTTTATTTTATAAGAATGATTCAGGTTATATTTTTGCAATAGAAAATATTGAAAACCGAATTGAAGAAAATGACTTCTGGTCAATACTGAAAAACATTTTTGAAAGTATTGTATCTTTCTTTAAAAGTATTTTTTTATTTATAGGAATTTAATTTTATGGCTACGGGATTTAAAAGTTACCACCCCTGGGTGAATGTAATGTTTTTTATAAGTGTTATTACTTTCGGGATGTTATTTTTACATCCCGTATGCCTTTTTGTGTCTTTTTTTGCATCGGTTTGCCTTGATATAAGATTAAAAGGAAGGAAAGCAGTAAAAGAAATTTTCACATTTATTCTGCCTATGCTTATTTTTGTTACGCTCATAAACGGAATTTTTAATCATTACGGAATGACCGTACTTTATGAAATTTCCAACGGGAACAATATAACTCTTGAAGCTTATATTTACGGTTTTGTTTTAGGTCTGACAGTTGTAACAACTATGTTGTGGTTTTTCTGCTTCAACGAGATTGTAACAGCAGATAAAATAATGTTTGTTCTCGGTAAAGGTATTCCGAAATTGGCGCTTGTCGTTACTATGGCACTTCGTTTTGTACCTCTTTACAGAAGAAAATACACAGAAATTTCACAAGCGCAGAAAGGCTTTATGCAGTCAGATGATGACAAGAAAATCTTAAACAGAATCAGAAATGCAGTTAAATCAGTTTCTATTCTTGTTACGTGGGCACTTGAAAACGCAATTCAGACATCTGATTCAATGAGAGCGAGAAGCTATGGCGAAAACAAAAGAAGCTTTTATTCAAGATTCCGTTTTACAAAAAGCGACGGATTTGTGCTTTTACTTATAATTATTGCTGATGTTGTTGTGGCGATATGCAAATTAAAAGACGGGCTTTATGCCTCGTATAACCCCTATGTGATTATAAATTCGCAAAAAGCTGACGGTATTACCTATCTTATCAAAGAAATAAATATGGTAATAAATCCGTTGTCGGCCTTTGAAATTGCAACTATATCAATTTATATTTTACTTTGTTTTTTACCCTTGATAATTGACCTGAAGGAGGAATTAAATTGGCGCAGATTGAAATCAAAAATCTGACATTCAGGTATCCACATGAAGAAAAAACTGCACTGAAAAATATTTCTCTTTCAATTGATGAAGGCGAATATGTTGTTCTGTGCGGAAAAAGCGGTTGCGGAAAAACAACACTTTTAAAGCACTTGAAAACAGTTCTTGCACCCAAAGGTAAAAAAGAGGGCGAAATAATTTTACGGACCGACAAAATAGGCTTTGTTATGCAGGTCCCTGAAAATCAGATTGTAACTGATAAAGTGTGGCATGAACTTGCTTTCGGGCTTGAAAATATGGGTCTTAAATCAAATGAAATCACAGTCAGAATGGCTGAAATGGCAACTTTTTTCGGTATAGAAGAATGGCTTGATAAAAAGACAAACGAACTTTCAGGCGGTCAGAAGCAGATGTTAAACCTTGCTTCAATTATGGCAATGCACCCTGAAATTCTTATTCTTGATGAACCTACATCACAGCTTGACCCTGTTTCTGCAGAAACATTTCTTACAACTCTTGACAGAATAAATAAAGAACTTGGTGTAACAGTTATAATCACAGAGCATCGTCTTGAAGAAATTTTCCCTGTTGCAGATAAAGTTGTAGTAATGGATGACGGCGAAATAGTTGCAGTTTCATCACCGTCAGAAATCGGAAAACTTGACATCATAAAATCTTCCCTGCCGAGTGCAATGAGAATTTATTCTGAAATCAGAAAAGGTGATTGCCCCGTAACTGTAAGAGAGGGAAGAAAGTGGCTTAGAGAAACTCTTGATAATCAGGTTGAAGAAATCAAAAAAGAAGAGAAAAAGAAACCTGATGATTTTTCTGTAGAAATCAGAGATGTGTTTTTCAGATATTCTAAAAACGGTGAAGATATTTTAAAAGATATCAGTCTGAAGATTCCCAAAGGAGAAATTTTTGCAATAACGGGTGGTAACGGTGCAGGAAAATCCACACTTCTTAAAATTATTGCAAAAACGGAAGTTCCGTATAAAGGCAAAGTGAAAAATTCAAAGAATCTGCAGATTGCGTCTTTACCACAGGATGTAAGGCTCATTTTTACAGAAAAAACAGTTGAACTGAATCTGAAGAAAATCTGCAGTGCAGACGAAAAAATCAGAGAAATTATAGAATTAATGGGAATTGAAAACCTGCTTTCCAAACACCCTTACGATTTAAGCGGTGGTGAAAGTCAGAAAGCAGCAACGGCAATGTTACTGCTCAAAAATCCTGATATTATGCTTTTTGATGAGCCGACAAAAGGTCTTGATAACGATTTTAAAGAGGAGTTTGCAGAAATTCTCCGTTCACTTAAAAGTAAAGGCAAAACTATCGTTATGGTTTCCCATGATGTTGAATTTCTGGCAAATCACGCTGACTACTGTGCAATGGTCTTTGACGGAAAAATTTCTTCCTACTCAGCTGCCCGTGAATTTTTCCTTTCAAATGTTTTTTATACAACATCTGCCTGCAGAATTGCAAAGGGCATAATCAGAAACGCACTTACCTGTGAGGATGTGATTAAATGCTTAAAAGCAAAATAACAACTTTTCTCCTGATTTTCCTTTTAGCGCCTGTCCTTGTTTTGGTCGGTGCATTTTTTCTTGAGGGAAAACAGTATTACATAACTGCAATTTTAATTGCCTTTATGGCATTTGTGCCGTTCTTTCTTAATCTTAAAAAGAAAAAATTAGGTGCAAGAGAGCTTGTAATAATGGCATCGGTTTCCGCAATTGCCGTAGCTTCACGGGTTGCGTTTTTTCAGATACCGCAGGTAAAGCCTATGTGTGCAATACTGATTATTTCAGCTGTAGTTTTCGGTAAAGAAATCGGTTTCGCCCTTGGTGCATTGTCAATGCTTCTGTCAAACTTGTTTTTTGGTCAGGGTGCTTTTACACCGTTTCAGATGCTGGGAATGGCAATGGCAGTTTATGTTTCCGCATTTATATGTGAAAACAAAAGAATCAGAAAATCAAAGATTCTTATAAGTTTTACAGGGGGACTTGTCTGTTTCATAGTTTACGGAATTATAGTTGATTTCGGCTCGGTAGTGCTGATGACGAAGGATTTTTCAATCGGTTCAATTATATCAATTTATTCATCAGGAGTTGTATATAATCTTATTCACGGAATAACCACATTTCTGATTCTTTTAATAGGTTATAAACCAATTTCTGAAAAACTTGAACGAGTTAAAAATAAATATGAACTTTTCGGGGAGGGAGAAATTTGAAAAAGATACTGCCTGTGTTTCTATGTTTCGTTTTTCTTTTAGGCGGATGTGGTCTGACCGTTGAAAAGGTTGATAATTCTGCTACTACAGCTTTACAGGAAGAAAAAACAGTTACAGATGAAATAACAGAAACTTCTTTAAGTGAAACAGAAGAAACCTTCACAGAATCAACAACAGTTAAAGAAAGTACAACAAAATCTGAAGTTACCCCAAAGCCTGAAACCACAACAAAAACTAAAAAGCCTGAAACTACAACCCCAAAGCAAAACACATGCACTTTTGTTATTGAGTGCAAAACTATACTGAATAATATTGAAAATCTGAAAGAAAGTAAAAAAGAATTTCTCCCTGCTGACGGTGTGATTCTGAAAAAAACTACTGTCACTTTCAAAGATGGAGAAACAGTTTTTGATGTGCTCAAAAGAATATGCAAAGAGAATAATATTCAGATGGAAAGCTCCTACACTCCCGGATATGACAACTATTATATTGAGGGAATAAATCAGATTTACGAGAAAGACTGCGGAACAAAATCAGGGTGGATGTACTGTGTAAACGGCACTTTCCCCAATTATGGTTGCAGTGATTATGTAATAAAAAACGAAGATGAAATAAAATTTCTTTATACCTGCGATTTAGGTGCAGACATCGGAGATAATTCATTTAATAATTAACTTAATTGCACAAGAAAACCCGTGGAGTAATTCCACGGGTTAATTGTTTATATTGTGTATAACGGCATCGAAACGCGTTTTCTGTTTTGACAATAATTTTATCTATTAAAATACAACAATAACGCGTTCAGCGCCCCTTTAAGGCTCTGATTTAGGTGTTCAAACAGCATTATCAACATTTAAATCATTTTAAAATATTTCAACGCATCTGTTATGGCGTCTTCTTTATCCTTGGGACATTGGGGAATATGGTGGTTGTCTTTTTTTGACTTGTTGTAAGATTCGCCGACTTCAATGCCGTGTTTGCGCTTTATCTGAGAAATACAGAGACTTGATACTTTCAGACCATGTTTTTTCAGCACATAAGCCTTAATCTGGTCATAGGTCGGTTTGCCGTCGTTTATTGATATATCAAGCTTTGTCAGGTCAAGCTCAATGTTGATAACATCATCAGGCGGAAGTTTGACCAAAGAAACAACCGTTTCACAATGGGAGGTACGTGGAAATAAATCAACAGGGGTTGCTTCAACCACTTCAAAGTTATAATTTCTGAAAATTTCGCAGTCACGTGCAAGTGTTGCGGGGTCGCAAGAAACGTAGACAACTCTTTCCGGGTTAAAATCAGAAATTGTTTCAATGAGTTTTGGTGTGAGACCTTTTCTCGGAGGGTCTACAATAATTATATCAGCAGAAATCTTTTTTTCTTTTAAAACTTCTGCTGCTTTTTCTGCATCGCCACATATAAATTCTGTATTTTTTCTGTTGTTTATTTTTGCATTCTCTTTTGCGTCTTCAATGGCCTCGGGAATGATTTCAACACCGATTAGTTTTTCAGCATCCTTTGCTGTGCAGAGACCTATTGTACCTGTACCGCAGTAAAGGTCAAGAACATTTTTGCCGGTGACATCCCCCATGTATTCTTTTGCTTTGTTATAAAGTTTTTCAGCCTGACGTCTGTTGACCTGATAGAAAGACAAGGGAGAAATTTTTATTTTTGTGTCACATAAAATGTCTGTTATATAGTCGTCGCCGTATAGTTTTATGCATTTTTCGCCGAGAATGACATTTGTTTTTTCGGAATTTATATTAAGGATAATGCTTTTTATTTCAGGAAACTTTTCTGTGATTGTTTTAATGAGTTCATCCTGATTTTTGATTTTTTTCTGAGCAGAAACAAGGGTGAGCATTACTTCGTTTGTTGCCTCGGCAATACGCAGATAAATGTGTCTCAGCACGCCTTTGTTTGTTTTTTCATCATAAGAAGGAATGTTATTTCTTTCTGCCCACAGACAGACTTCTTTCACTATTTCTGAAAAAATTTCAGGTTGCAGAAGACAATCTTCACAAGGGACTATATCGTGAGTTCTCGCAGCAAAAAATCCTGCGTAAAATTTGCCGTTTTCGTTTTTAACAGGATACTGTGCTTTATTTCTGTATCTTAAACTGCTGTCAGCAGGAATTATCGGTTTTAAGTTTATATTTTCAAAATGTCCTATTCTTGTGAATGCATCACGGACACCTGTTTCTTTTATTTCAAGTTCATCTTCGTAATTTACGTGGCGGTAACAACAGCCGCCGCATTTTTTGAAAACTTCGCAATCGTTTTCCTGTCTTTTAGGTGAAGGTGTAATAATTCTTTCGATTTTACCAATGTTATAGTTTTTCTTTGATTTAATTATTTTTATTTCAAGTTCATCGCCTGTTACACCGCCGGCAACAAAGCAAACAACTCCCTGAACCCTGCAGACACCAAAGCCTGAAGAGTTTATTGATGTGATATTTACTTTATGGCAACTGTTTTTCTGAGCCATATAATTCACCCTTTTAAAAGCAAAGTGAGGCTGATTGCTCAGCCCCACCCACCAAAATTATTTATTCGATTATGCTGCAGGTTTTTCTTCGGGTTTTTCTGCAGGAGTTCCGTTAATACCTGAAAGGAACTGGTTGATTACATCTGAGAAGCCTTTGGGACCAACAAAGTTGTAAACGAGTTCGTTAAGTGCTGTCAGAAGTTTATCAAGGATAACGTCACCGATAGCGGGCTCTGAAGGAGCTTCGTAAAAACCGATTTCTACAAGGTAATCATAGAGAGCGTCGATAATTCTGTCATCTGCTTCACGGTTGTTGATTGTTCTTTCGAGCATTTCTTCTGCATTTGCAACAAGTCTTGTGAGAACTTCAATCTGTTCAACTGAAAGAACAAAGCCTTCAACTTCACCTGCAAGAAGAGCTTTTGCATTGGGAAGATGATCTCTCTTAAGATCTTTTACATCTCTTGAATCATTGAACTGAGGATATTTGGGTGTGTCGTGAACTGATTTTACTTCGTCAAATACGATAGCATAGCAGAGTTCAAGAGCAGTATCGTTCCATGTGAGTTCATGAGTCTGTCTGTAGAAGCACCATGTTGTTTCGGGGAAATATGATGTTGAAACATCGATTGAGTTATCAGGTGAAATGTGGTCGTGAGTTTTGTCTGTACAGTTAGAATTTTTAGCTGTGTAGTTAAGAGGAAGCTGTGTTCCTGCTGTAACAGCAGTTGTACCTACACCTGTTGAAGAAATCTGAATGATTTCGTCTGAGTTTGTTGTTTCTGATGACTCAAAGAACTGGAAGAATTGGAAGTCTGATGTTTCTTCACCGAATCCCATGCCGTAACCGCAGATGAAATAGAATTCCATACCGTATTTATCACGGCAGTTGTAAAGTGTGTTTTTAACGTTGCCCTGAATCTGATGATATTCATCTGTTTCAAGTCTGATGCCCTTCATGTGGTCACCTGAGAGATATTTGTTTGCGATTGCATCATATCTTTCATAGGGAACAAGTGAGAAGAATGAAGTTGTTGTGCATATAAGATTTTCAATAACTGCTGTAAGAGCCTGGTCAATAAATTCTCTGAGAACAGCTTTGGGGAAGAGGCGAAGAGCAATATTTACAAGGTTTCCGTAAGGATCACCTACAAGATCTGCAATGATGCCGTTGTACAGCAGATCGGGAGCATTCTTTGTGTATCTGAGTTCAAGAAGGTCAGCAAACACGTCACTGCCGTTCCATGCACCAACGATTGAAATAACTTTTTCAACATCCTGTTCTGATGCATATTTTGCAAGGTAAGCACTTGTAACTGTTGCACCCATGCTCATAGGAACAAGGATAACTTTTTCTGCGCCTGTTTCTTTCTGAACAACGTTTTTGATGAAGTCGTTAAGACCGTCAGCTTCTTTAAGTGTGTAAGAGAATGCTGAATAGTTGTAACAGTAAACATTTTCTTCACCGATTACGTCGATAAGTTCCTGACAGGGAATTCTCTTGAGGAAGATTTCTCTGCCTTCTTCACCTTTTTCACCGTACATTGATACATAGTTTTTAAGTGAAGTTTTGAAAAGAGGAGTTTCTACGTTTGAAGGGGGGTTACCGTTCTTATCAAGCTTGCAGAATTCAAAGAGCATGTCTACAAGTTCTGCAAGAGCGTCGCTTGAAACCATGTTTTTACCTACAAGAAGTGTAAGAATAAGGGGACCTGCTGCTTTGACGAGCGTAATAATGTTTTCAGCAGAGCTGAGGTCAAGATTTACGCCGATAAGATTCCAATGAGAAATGATATCTCCGTTTCCATCGTAAGCATAAGTTTCTGACTGACCGATACCGGGAAGGAAAATAACAGGTGTGTATTTGCCTTCTTCTTTTTCAACAAGATCTGCAAGCTGAGACATTTCGTCAATTTCAGTTGCAAAAACGCTTGATGCACCTGCAACTGCAAGTGTTGAAACGAGCATTGCAACGCAGAGTACAATTGAAATGATTTTTTTCATCTTTCTTTCCTCCTAAAATCAGGATATTTTTATACCAATAAATAATATCATAAATGAAGTAAAAATACAATAGATTTATTTCAAAAATTTAAATGTTTTTACTTCACCGGGTTTAAGAAGAAATGTGAAAGAATTGTTGTTGACTCTGATTTCTTTTTCTTCCGTTTCCATCATGTTGCACTCAATGATTTTTGAAATATCAAAACCAATTTTTGCACACACGTTACCCTTTTGTTTTTTACTTTCATAAATTCTGAGAATATATCCATCTTCTGCCTGAGATTTTTTGAAAGCATCAATGACGATGTTGTCTCTGTCAAAGCTGATAAAGGATTTTTCCGATTCAAGTGAATCTGTCTGCGCGGTTTTTGAAAAGCCTTCCAACGGGAGATTAAGGTTAAAGGCTTCTTCGATAGTTGACTGTGACCACAGTCCCTGATGGGGATAAAAACTGTAGGTAAAAGTATTTATTCCATGGTCCGAAGTTCTGTCGGGACAGTTAGGAGAACGCATGAGAGTGAGTCGCATTCTGTTTTCGAAAATGTCGTAGCCGTATTTACAGTCATTAAGAATGCTCACGCCGTAATTTCCCTCTGAAAGGTCAGCCCATTTGTGCGCGGAAACTTCAAACTTTGCAAGGTCATAAGACGTTGTATAGTGTGTAGGTCTTTCGATGGAACCATGGGCAATTTCGTAAGTGGCTTTACTTGAGAGAATGTCGGTAAGGAATGCGGCTTTGAGAACTTTTTCTGTTTCGTACCATTGGACTTCCGTTTCAAAATCAAGACGTGATGAATTTCTTCTGAGAACAATTTTCTGTTTTATTGTTGACTTGTTAAATTTTCTTGTTATTTCAATATAAGCTTTTTCTCCGTCATCTTCACAAACCTTTATTTCTTCTGCTTCTGTTAAATCCCAGAATTTCTTTTGATAGTTTATTTCAAGATTCCATGCACTTTCATGAATGGGTTTGTCCTGGAAAATTGTAAGAAGATTACTTTTTCCCGACAAAGTTTCTCTGTTATTTGTTTTATCAAAGATTGAATTAATAAGACCGTTTTTATCAAAACGCACTCTGAGTTTCTCATTTTCAAGAAGTTTTGCAGTAGCTTTTACAGGCTTGAATTTATTTTTGCTTTCATTTTTTGCGAAAACTTTGTAGCCCATTGCAGGAACATTATCTGCATAGAAAGTTACACCGTCAACTGTCACATACCCGCTTCTTTCAAAAGAAAGGAGATTCCATACAATGAATGAGTCTTTTTCTGCAGAAATTTTTTCGTTAAGTTTCGTCAATAATTTCGATTTGATGCTATCAGCATCTTTCATCAGCTTTTCAAAAACATTTTTTGCATCAATGTGTGCCTCGTGAATTGATGTTCCGGGGAGAGTATCGTGGAATTGATTTTTGAGAAGAAGTTTCCATATTTCATCAAGCTGTTCCTTGGGATATTTTTCGCCTGAAATATTTTCAAGAAGTGAAGCCAGCATTTCCGTTCTTGTTACAAGGAATTCGCTTTGTCTGTTATACTTCTTGATTATTGCCTGAGAAGTGTATGTACCTCTGTGATTTTCATAGTACATTTCGTCATACCATGTGGGGAGTTTATCACGGCATTTTTCAGCTTTTTTGAAAAATTCGGAAACGGGTGCCTGTTTTACTTTGGGCATGCCGGGAATGTGACCGTATCTTTCTGCTCTTTCAACCATGCTGTAAGTGCATCCGCCGCCGCCATCGCCGTAGCC
The DNA here is from genome assembly GCA_045595725.1 of Acutalibacteraceae bacterium. Lineage (GTDB taxonomy): Bacteria > Bacillota > Clostridia > Oscillospirales > Acutalibacteraceae > SIG575. The sequence goes on from JAZOAY010000121.1 coordinate 17,381, forward strand.
GTACATTCCGATTGTTGCAGGCAATATATCAGGCTGTGAATTTTTTTTGTCAAATTCTATAACGTCATCAGCATCACATTCTCCGCCGTAGCCTTTGCCTTTTACAATGTGTGCAAGAACCTCACTTCCGTCAGCGCCCTTCCATTTGAAAGTAGAAACAGGGAACGGATTAATGTCCTGACCTGCAAGTTTTGCGCTGACAAAATATTTCATGCCGCTTCTTCGGATAATCTGAGGCAATGCCCATGAAAAACCGAAACAGTCAGGAAGCCAGTAAGTGTCGCTCTCAACTCCGAATTCATTTCTGAAAAATTCTCTGCCGTAGAGAAGCTGACGGATGAGAGACTCACCGCTTGCTACGTTTGTATCGGCTTCAACCCATGAATTACCTTCAATAATCCATTTGCCTTCTTTTACTTTTTCCTTAATACGCGCATATAAATCGGGGTAATGTTTTTTCAGGAAATCATAGAGAATGGCCTGACTTTGTGTGAAAACCATATCGGGGTATCTGTCCATAAGTGCAAGGTTATTTGCCATTGTACGGGCAGTTTTTCTAACCGTTTCTCTTACTTCCCAGAGCCATGCAATGTCAATATGACAATGACCTGTAATATAAACTTCTGAAGTGGGAACATAGGAAATCTTTTTAAGTTGATCATCTAAAAATTTCTTTGCTTTGACAATTGATTTTCTGCCTGTGTCACCGTCAAAATCAAAGTCCACCATGTGAACGGAATCATCAAGTGCTTCGTAAAGTTTTGCATTTATATATCTGTCTTCAACAAAGGGAAGAGCATTCCAGATAGTGTTGATATCGTAAATGTAACTTTCGCATACAGGGTCAACTGCAACAATTCTTGCTTTTTCCATTATGTACGTTTCAGTTACTGCACCCTCCATTGCAAAATCACAGAAACCTGCGGAGTTGAGTGCTCCTTCAATTTCAATATGTATTATTTCTCCCGCTTTTTTATAAACAGGGAGAAAAATCTGATCCCGGTTTACCCAACCGAATTTCATGTTTGAACTTACTGCACCCACAATTTCGCCGTTTATTCTGACAATTGCTTCACCACCGAAATTGATTTCAAGGTATAGTTTCTTATTTATGAGGCTTTCGGGAATAACAAAATCTGAACTGAACCATGTTGTTCTGTGATATCCTGTTTCCCAGGAGTCACCTAATTTTCTTGTTTTTTCAGTACCTTTCCATTTTTCAAGGACACCGTAATCGCTGTGTATACCGTCAATAGTTTCCCATTTCTCAATATTGCAGATATCAGTAATCAGAAAAGAGGGAACCTGCTTTATCATGTCAAAGAGGACACCTTTTTTAATAGTTTTCATATATATCACCTCAAGGAAAAATATATCATACAGGGGGCGAGAAGTCAATTTCTTATCTCCGAAAACCGAAAAAACATTGTTTTTTGTGCATAATTGCAGAAAATATATAATTTTTTTCATCTTTTTTGAAATAAATTATTGAATTTTTCCAAAACGCGTGATATAATGAACGAGTATTACGGCTGCAGAACAAAATTGAAAGTGCAGTAAACAGAGATACAAAGGAGGAATTTAGGTGAAAGCCTATAATGCTAAAAACATTCGAAATATCGTAGTTGCCGGTCACGGCGGTAGAGGTAAAACTTCTCTTTGTGAAGCAATGCTTTATCTTACAAAATCAACAGACAGACTCGGAAGAGTTGCTGACGGAAATACAGTTCTGGACTATGACGCAGAAGAAAAGAAAAGAAAGACTTCCGTATCACTTGCTATGGCAGCAGTTGAATGGAAAGATACAAAAATCAATATTCTTGATACACCCGGTTTCTTTGATTTTGCAGGCGGTATGAGTGAAGGTATGCGTGCAGCAGACTGTGCACTTATTGTTACTGCTGCAGGTTCAGCTCTTGATGTTGGTGCTGAAAAGGCATACAAGGCAGCAACAAAGAGAGGTATAAGCAAAATTATTGCTATTACAAAATGTGATGCTGAAAATACAGATTACTACAAAACAATTGATGCTCTTAAAGAAGAATACGGCACAAAAATCTGTCCCGTTGTTGTTCCTTATTATGAGAACGACAAAGTTAAATGCTATGTAAGCTTCATTACAAACAAGGCTTATACATATAATAATGGTGTTGCAACTCAGGTTGATGTTCCTCAGGATGATACAATTACATCAATGAGAGACGCGTTCATTGAATCAGTTGCAACTGCTGACGATGAACTTATGGAAAAATTCTTCGAGGGCGAAGAATTTACAATGGAAGAAATCGTAAGAGGCCTCAGCACAGGTGTTGCTGCAGGTGATGTTATTCCCGTATACGGATGCTCAGGTTATAACATGGAAGCTGTTGACCTTGTTCTTGATGCAATGGTTTACGATGTTCCCTCTGCAGAAAAGGCTGCAGGTGAAATTGCAAAAGATGCAGACGGCAACGAAGTTGAACTTAAATGTGATGAAAACGGTGAACTTGCTGCTATCTGCTTCAAGACAGTTGCTGACCCCTATGTTGGTAAGATGTCATACTTCAAGGTTGTAAGCGGTAAAATTACTCCCGATGTTCAGCCTTATAACGCTAATAAAGAACAGCTTGAGAAAATGGGTAAAATCATCTTTGTCAAAGGCTCAAAACAGGAAGAAACAGCTTGCATTCCTGCAGGTGATATCGGTGTTATCGCAAAACTCGGCGGTTTCAGAACAGGTAATACACTTTGCAAACAGAAGAAAGTTTATTTCCTTGACGGTGTTTCTTTCCCCGAAGCATGTCTTTCAAGAGCAGTCAAGGTTCGTAAGAAGGGCGAAGAAGAAAAAGTTGCTGCAAGCATGACAAAGATTATGCACGAAGATCCCGTTATCAAGTTCTATACAGATAATGAAACAAGAGAACAGATTATTGCAGGTCTCGGTGAACAGCATCTTGACGTTGTTGTTTCAAAACTTGCAAAAATGGGTGTTGAAATTGACCTTGCAATTCCCAGGGTTGCTTACAGAGAGACAATCCGTAAAAAGGTTGAAGCACAGGGACGTCATAAGAAACAGTCTGGCGGTCATGGTCAGTTCGGTGATGTATGGGTAAGATTTGAACCATGTGAAGAAATGGACCTTGTGTTTGATGTTGAAGTTGTTGGCGGCTCAGTTCCGAAGAACTACTTCCCTGCAGTTGAAAAAGGTCTCAGAGAAAGCGTTGCACGCGGTTTCCTTGCAGGTTACCCCATGGTTGGTGTAAAGGCAGTTCTCTATGATGGTTCTTATCATCCCGTTGACTCATCTGAAATGGCGTTCAAAACGGCTGCAAGCCTTGCTTTCAAGAACGCAATGCCCAATGCACAGGCTACAATTCAGGAGCCTATCGGTACACTTAAAGCATACATGCAGGACCGTAAGATGGGCGATATCATGAGTGATATCACAAAGCGCAGAGGCCGTGTTCTTGGTATGGGACCTGCCGAAGAACCTAAGATGAGCGAAATAGTTGCTGATGTTCCTATGAGTGAAATGGGCGACTTTGCTACAATTCTCCGTTCAGTAACTCACGGCAAGGGATATTTCTCAATTGAATTTGCAAGATATGAAGATGCTCCTGCAAATATTGCTCAGAAAGTTATTGAAGAAGCTAAATTAAATTCAGAAGAATAATATAATTTGAAAGATTTGTTGCGAAATAATTCATTGTTCACAGAACGGTAATTATTTCGCAACATTTTTTTAACATCTTGATAATAGAATGTAAAATGAAATAATTTTTATTGCTGAGGCTGTACATTTTGCAGATTTTCAGCGGAAAAGGGGTAAAATCATGAACGAATATTTATCAAATGTTTATGAGAACATGAAAAAAAGAAATCCCGGCGAACCGGAATTCCATCAGGCAGTTAAAGAAGTTCTCGAATCAATCGAACCTGTTATCGAGGCACATCCTGAATACGTTGAGGCTAACCTCGGTGAAAGAATTGTTGAACCCGAAAGAATTATCAAATTCCGCGTTCCGTGGGTTGATGACAACGGCAAAGTACAGGTAAACCGCGGTTTCAGAGTACAGTTCAACAGCGCAATCGGTCCTTACAAGGGCGGTCTCCGTTTCCATCCTTCTGTTTATGAAGGTATTATCAAATTCCTTGGCTTTGAACAGATTTTCAAAAACTCACTTACAGGTCTCCCCATCGGTGGCGGTAAAGGTGGTTCTGACTTTGACCCCAGAGGTAAGTCAGATGGTGAAGTTATGAGATTCTGCCAGAGCTTCATGACAGAACTTTCACGTCACATCGGTTCACACGTTGACGTTCCTGCAGGTGATATCGGTGTTGGTGCAAGAGAAATCGGTTACCTTTTCGGTCAGTATAAGAGAGTTTGCAACAACTTTGAAAATGCAGTTCTTACAGGTAAAGGCATCTCTTACGGTGGCAGCCTTATCCGACCTGATGCTACAGGTTTCGGTGGAGTTTACTTGTGTAACGAAGTTCTCAAAAAATGGGGCGAAGATATCAAAGGCAAAACTTTCGCTGTATCAGGTTTCGGTAACGTTGCTTGGGGTGCAGTTCTCAAAATTAACCAGCTTGGCGGTAAAGTAGTTACAATTTCAGGTCCTGACGGATATGTATATGATGAAAACGGTATCACAGAAGAAAAAGCAGCTTATATGCTTGAGATGCGTTCATCAGGTCGTGACAAGGTTCAGGATTATGCTGATAAATTCGGTGCACAGTTCTTTGCAGGTGAAAAACCCTGGGGCGTTAAGGCTGACGTTATCATGCCTTGTGCAACTCAGAACGAAGTTCAGCTGGAAGATGCAAAGAAAATCGTTGCTAACGGCGTTAAGTATTACATCGAAGTTTCAAATATGCCCACAACAGACGAAGCAGTTAAATATCTCTGCGAAAACGGCGTAGTAGTTGCTCCTTCAAAAGCAGTTAACGCTGGTGGTGTTGCAGTTTCAGCTCTCGAAATGAGCCAGAACAGCATGAGGCTTTCATGGTCAAGAGAAGAAGTTGACGAAAAACTCCACGGCATCATGGTTAACATCTTCAACGCTTGTGCAGATGCAGCAGAAAAATACGGTAATAAAGACAACCTCATCGCAGGTGCAAACATTGCAGGCTTCCTTAAAGTTGCAGAAGCAATGATGGCACAGGGTATAGTATAATAAAATTTAAAAGTGATAATAAAACGGCTTCTCGGATGAGGAGCCGTTTCCTTTTAAGTAAGAAGTAATAGGTTTGGGTCTGCGACGCAATTATATAATTTTCACTCTATATTTTCTCAACCAATAATCAAGCTGTACAAAATATGCTATTGTCTGTGGTGTTGTCATAAGCTGACCGTACCATGGCTGAGATATGTTATCTGTCAGAAGTTTTTCAAGTTCCTTTTTCTTCACAATCTGTAAAAGCGGAGAAGTATTATCGTTGATAATTTCTCTCAATAATTCAGAAACTTTTTTCAGGTAAGCAGGATTATGAGTTTTGGGATAGGGGCTTTTCTTTCTCCACAGAATTTTATCGGGAAGATAACCCTCCATTGCTTTTCTGAGCAAGCCTTTTTCGTAGTGGTTATAATCTTTATATTCCCACGGCACATTATAAAGGTATTCGGCAATTCTGTAATCGCAGAAAGGTACGCGTACTTCAAGGCCATTGTACATACTCATTCTGTCTTTTCTGTCGAGGAGCGTCTGCATAAACCAATCAAGATTAAGTTTTATCATTTCTTTCATCCGTCTGTCAAGGGCGGATTTTGTTTTTGTTGTGTCTGCGTTGTCAACGGTCTGTCTGTATCGTGAATAAATAAAATCTGTAGGATTTATTTTTTCTGCAAATTCTTTTTTCAGGAATTTGTATCTGTATGCAGTTGACTGTGCCCATGGAAAACCTTCAATTTCTCTGATGGTTCTGTCTCTGTACCACGGGTAGCCGCCAAAAATTTCATCTGCACATTCACCGCTCAGGGCAACTGTACCTTGTTTTTTGATTTCTTTACAGAAAAGAAGAAGGGAAGAGTCAACATCTGCCATTCCCGGTAAATCACGGGCATCCACCGCATCAAAGAGTGCAGACACCAATTCATCTGTATCAAGCTTTATTATGTGATTTTCGCCGTTCAAATAACCACTCATTATATTGATAAAAGTAGTGTCGCTGTTTGGTTGAAATTTGCTTTCTTTAAAATAGATATCATTGTCTTTGTAATCAAGAGAAAAGGTGTGGAGTGTTTCGCCATTTTCAGTAAAATATCTGTCTGCAATTGAAGAAATGATACTTGAATCAAGACCGCCCGAAAGGAATGTGCAGACAGGTACGTCAGACACTAACTGTCTTTTGATTGCATCAGTTACAAGAAAACGGACTGTATCAATTGTGGTTTTCAGATTATCACGGTGTTCTTTATCTTCAAGACTCCAGTATTTCCATGTTTTAAGACCGTCTTTATCAAAATATCCGCATGTAGCTGGAGGTAATTCCTCAATATTTCTGAAAACGCCTTGTCCCTGAGTTCTTCCGGGGCCTAAAAGAATAAGTTCAGAGACAGAGTTTATGTCGGCTTCTGCTTCCACTATACCGCTTGCAAGAATCCCCTTGATTTCTGATGCAAAAACAAAATCTCCGCTTCTATTATAATAGAAAAAGGGTTTTACACCAATTCTGTCACGGGCGATGAAGAGCTTTTCTTCTTTTTTGTCCCATATCGCAAAGGCAAAAATTCCGTTGAATTTTTCAACGCACTTTTCTTTCCATTTAATATAGGATTTAAGAAGGACTTCTGTGTCAGAATGTCCTGCAAAAGAAACACCATAACCTTTCAGTTCGGCACGTATTTCTTCTGTATTGTAAAGTTCACCATTGTATACTATTATATAGTGTTCAATTTCCATTGGCTGTTTTCCATTTTCAATATCAATAACTGCAAGACGTGTATGTATGAGTGATGCATGTTCTTCCGAGCACATTCCTTTGTCATCGGGACCGCGTTTTAAAAGAGTGTTCTGAATTCTTAGAAAAGTCCCTTTTTCGTCTCTTATGTCACGTTCAAAATTGATTTTTCCTGCAATTGAGCACATAATTATCACCTCAGATTATTTTATGCTTTTGCATAAAAAAAGGTTATTTTTATAAAAAATGGTATATATTCTTAAAATCTGCATAAATTGTAACAGATTGTAACGATTTTGTAATTTTTACGTTTTGCACAAAAGAGGCGTTGAGTAAAAAGTAAAAAACCCAGTATTTTAAAGGTTTATCAAGGGGGATTTTCGTAAAAAGAAACTGTATTTTGTGCAAATTAGACAAAAATTTCAAAAAAGTTCATTTGACAAGCCGAAATAATCTTACTATAATGTGAGGCGTGACATAAGACAAGGGATACCCCTATACTCTTATATCAATTACGGCGGCAGTAATAAAAAACCGCAAAAGGAGTTATTTATGATTAAGGTAAACCACGAAAACAAGGCATGGCTTATTGCACGTGCAGTAATTGCGATTGTTCTTGTTATTATGTGTGCAATGACAGTTGTTGCAGCAGCTTCGGGTGCAACTTATGACGTAACGATTATTGACACAGAAAGAAGTGTTACATTCTCTACAAGGGCAGAAACACTTTCTCATGTACTCAGAGAGGCTGACATCGAAACGGACGATAATGACATTGTTATTACAGATGATTTTGTTCCCGGTGAACCCAGCACAATTAAAATCAACAGAGGCTACAATGTTACTGTTTCTTACCACGGTGAAACTTTCAGAACTGTAGGTTACAAGAACGTTGCTAATGTTATTGAACAGGAAGAACTTGATGTTTCAGAAACAGATACAATAAACTGCAGCCTTGACAGCAAACTTTCAGATGGCATGAAAATTATCATCGAAAACCCCATCACAATTAAAATCAAGGTTGACGGTGAAGTAATTAAAGAAGATACTTTTTCTGCAGATGTTGAAACTGTTCTTTCAAGATGCGGTGTTGAACTGGGTGAAGATGATATTGTGAAACCCGAAAGAGGCACAGTAATCAAAAAGAACACAACAATTAAAATCAGCCGTGTGACTTATAAGGAAGTTACAAGAACTGAGGTTGAGCCTTACGGTACAACTTACAAAGACAATGCAAAGATGTACAAGGGTGCAACTCATGTTAAATCAAGAGGTGTGAACGGCGAAAAAGACGTTGTTTACAAAGTAAAATATGTTGAAGGTAAGAAGGTAAGTGAAGAAGTTGTTTCCGAAAAAATCACAGAAAAGCCTGTTAATCAGGTTGTGGTCAGAGGAACAAAGAAACCTGCTCCCGGTTACAAGGCAGCAAGCGTAACAGTAGGTTCAAAAACTGTAAAGACAGTTTCAAACTTCAAACTTCCCTCAAAATACACAATTGACGAGAACCTTGTTCCCACAGAATACAAGCAAAAGTTCAACGGCCCCGGCACAGCATATCATGGTGGTTACAGAACTTCTACAGGTAAAGTCCCTGAACCCGGCTACATTGCAGTTGACCCTGATATCATTCCCTACGGTTCAAAGCTCTGGATTACATCAGACGACGGCAGATATGTATACGGTTATGCAATTGCAGCAGATACAGGCGGATTTGCATGGAACGGTAGCGGCACACTTGCTGACCTCTACTTCGATTCTACAGCAGAATGTATTCAGTTTGGCAGACGTGCAATTACAATTTACGTTCTTGACTAATTTAAAAAGTTCAGCACCTACTGTTTTTCAGTAGGTGCTGTTTTTACTTCTGATGTAAAAATAAATTAGGTTTAATAGCCGAACTGACAATCTAATGACTCGTCGTTTTCAATCCAGTCTTTAACGTCTATTACTCTGAAGTCATTTTCATTATCACGTATGTAGACTTTTTCGATTCCTGCATTTATAATAAGCCTTTTGCACATCGAACAACTGTTTGCATTTTCAACATAGTTTTCCCCTGTAATGTCAGTACCAACCATATATAAACTGCTTCCTATCATTTCTTTTCTTGAGGCACTTATTATTGCGTTTGCTTCTGCATGGACACTTCTGCAAAGTTCATATCTTTCTCCGCGAGGTATGTTGTTTTTCTCACGAACGCAATATCCGATATCAGTGCAGTTCTTTCTGCCACGGGGAGCACCCACATATCCCGTGGATATAATTTCATCATTTTTTACGATAACAACTCCGTAATGCCTTCTCAGACATGTGCAACGCTTTGCAACGGTTTCGGCTATGTCAAGATAATAATTGTGCTTATCACGGCGTTTATCCATATAATTTATCACTCTTTCATAAAATGTTATTATAGATTGATTATATAATATTTTTAAAATTTGTGCAATAAAAAAATCTTCACCCAGTTTCTTTGCTTCGCTCAAAAATGACTCGGTGAGCACAAAGTTTGTCAATCAGTTTTTTCGCAAATTATTTCAAGATCTTCTACGTGA
>JAZOAY010000122.1:0-12136 GCA_045595725.1 Acutalibacteraceae bacterium
TATCCATAGCTTCAAAAACCTGAAGATTATTAAGAATCATACCGTCCATAGCGTGTTCTTTTGCAGATAATGACTGTGCGTCTGTTTTGTCGGAATTTCTTTCTAATTTATCGGAAGTTACCTTTGTATTTTTTGCCTGAAAATAAAGAACACCTGCAGGGATAATATTGTTCTGATAATAATCTTTTCCATTTTCCCAAATGGCAAAAAGATAAATAAGCATCTGCATATTTATACCTTCAAGAACCTCATGAAGTTTAAAATCTTTCCCCCCTGTTTTATAGTCAACAACACGGATATATTTTTCACGATCTTTCTCCATCATGTCAACACGGTCAACAAGACCTCGTACAAAAATCTTTCCGTCATCAAGAGAGATTTCATAAGGCGGAACTTCACCGTCTCTGTCAATTTTAAGTTCAAAACCGCAGGGAACAAAATCACTCGAAGAAAACTCTTCAATAATCCCTGCAATAAGTTCGTAAACTGTTTTTTCAAAACGGCTGTACAGAAATTCAAATCTTTTTGATTTATTTTCCTGACCGCCCATTGAAGTTTCAGCGTATTCCATGAGAAGTACGGAAATAATCTTTTCAAGTTCATTTTTATCAAAACTTTTAAGTTTTTCTATACCGTATTCTTTAATAAGTTTTTCAAGACAGAAGTGAACAACTGTACCTCTCTGACGAGGAGAAATTTCTGCCTTTTCCTCTGGTTTTGCCTTAAGTCCGAATTTGCAGAAATACTGAAAAGGACATTTATAAAAAGTCTCGATTCTTGATGCGGAAAGATACATGTTTCTTCCGAAAAGTTCCTTTGCTTTTTCGCTGTCTTCAATATGAATTTTATCTTTTCTAAGATATTTTTCAAGTGAAAGTATTCTGTCTTTGTAATCATCACTTTCTGAAAAATATTTTTTCAGAGCATTGGTTTTTTTACTGTCACTTTTCCATGTTTCCGCTACTGCATCAAAGGCAGAAGCATAACTGAAAACGTAATCGTACACGCTGACCTTTTCGGCATCTGTAAATTTACAGGAGGGAAAAATCTCTTTTATCTCATTTACAATTTCGGAAGGGTAAAGTTCTTCTGAAATTGAATGACCGCAGTAAGAAACATAAACTTTTTTCTTAGCACTTGAGAGCGTGTGATAAGCAATAAATCTTTCTTCAAGTATTCTGTCAAGAACAGGTGCATTAAGTGGCAGTCCTCTTTCAAGAAGAACGTTTCTTTCTCTGTCATTGAAAATTCCGTTCACTTTGGGAACGCGGGGAAAAACTCCGTCATTTGCACCTACAACAAAAACGATTTCAGGAGATGACACACGTGTTCTTTCAGCATTACCCACAAGAACCTCATCAAGACCTTGTGGCAGAACACCCATTTCTTCGTTTGTGATAACAGCATCAAAAAGGTTGTAAATTTCTTCGGCAGTTTTCTTATCCTCTGCTACAACACACGCAAAACTGTCGATAATTTTTATAACTATTTCCCATATTCTTTCCTGCTCAAGGGCAAGTTCTTCTTCGGTCAGTTCTTCAAGTTTTATTGCAATTTTTTTCAAGTTTTCATCCGCATGGGAATTAATAAGAAGTCTGTACATTTCTTCGGCTGCAGTTACACCTGAAGCACCTTTACTGATAGCATCCCTGAAATCAAGGAGAGGTTTTACCGCAATTTTTCGCAATTCATTGAGGGCATGTAATTCTTCTTCGTCTTTTTCAGTAAAATCTTCACCAAAGCCACGGGGATTTTCTGTCCATTCACGGTTAAAAGGCGCACTCATTCCCCACATCAGGGCATAGTTTTCAAGCCTTGACACCTCATCCGTGTCAAGGTCGGTAAGTCCCGTTTTCAAACATTTCATAACACGACTTTCGTTTATACCGTAAGCAGCAATTTCAAGCGCACCCAAAAGATAAGTACAAAGCGGTTGAATTTTTACAGGTTGGAGTTTATCGGAGAAAACTTCAACTCCATATTTTTTCAGAGCCTCTTTCACCTGAATGTCATATTCTCCGCCGTCACGTGAAACTATGGCAATATCACGGCTTCTTATCTTTCCTTCACTTAAAATTTTCTTGACTGTAAGTGCTACAAATTTACATTCGTTCTCAATATTTTTTGCGCTGATTATTTCAATGTTTTCGGTTTCGTTTTCAAAAACTTTTTTATCCGCACGGAAAATATTTTCTTCAAGGAAAGCAATTTCAGAAGAAATATTTTTTTCTCTTTTTATTTCAATTGTTTTTACTTCTCTGTTATATCTTTTTGCAATTTCAATAACTGACCTTGCAGTTTTCCTCGGATAAGAGAAAACGTCATAATCTTCTCCCTCGCCTGCAAAAAGTTTATCGGCACAGACTGTAATATAAACCTCTTTTGCCTGAGCCATCATGCGCTCAATAATTTTAAGTTCCTGTCTTGAGAAACTGTAAAAACCGTCAACAACAACTGTTTTGTTTTCAAAGAAACTGTATTCACCAAGCACATCGTAAAGTCTTGTCAGCACATCGAAGGGATCAGAAAATCTGTTCTTCAAAAGCGCATCATAACTTTCAAGAATAAGTGAAACTTCCTCAAGCTTTTTTCTGAGATTTCCGCTTTCAATGTTTTCACAGAACTCAAATGCATTTTCAGGAGAAAGTGCGTTCTGTCTGAATTCATCGCAAAGAGAAATCATCTCTTTCACAAAACCTTTTGATTTTGTTCTGCTTGAGAAAAAAAGTAGCTTGTCCTCAACCTGTTTCACAGCCATTGACATGAGAAGAATTTTTTCTCCACCGCTTATTTCACGAAGTCTTGCACTTCCGTATTCTTTTCTTACAGTTTCAGCGATATGACTGAAACTCATAACAACCTCAACTTTGTTGCAATCTACAGGTCCTAAAGTTTCAAGCATTGACCTTTCTGCCGAAAAAGAAAATTGCTCAGGTACAACAAGCAACAAATCCTCACATCCCTCTCTTGCGAGAGATGTAAGGATTTTATTTACATATTCTGTTTTTCCGCTTCCTGCTTTTCCGTAAACTATATTAAGCATAAACTATCCTCAATAATACCAAGAATAAATATTTTCATATCTGTCTGTAACTGTGCCGTATTTCTCCGTTGTCAACTCGTTTGTGTACATTTCAATACCGCTTCTGAAACATATAGGAGCAAATGGTGATGCAACATCAAAAAAGTCAACAAATCTCTGCAGAGTTACTTTCCCTTCCAGAAATTCATCGTAGACAGAAATGATTTTTGCATTTGAGTCAATTCCGTAAGATGCTCCTCCGCCGTAAGAGAAGAAAGAAGAAAGACTCATATTTTTTGAAAGCTTTGTTTCACCGATATAGAGTTCATATTCTCCCCTCTGAAGCCTGCCTTCCATTGACTCAAAGGGGACTTTTTCAACAACTGCATCAATGCCTGCTGTTTTAAGGGCACCTGCAACATTTTCTGCTGCAGAAACTTTGAAAGGATTATCGTCATTCACAATAATTCTCAGTCTCATAATTTTTGAAAGCACATCTTCCCCTCTTGTGTATCCGGCACTTTCAAGAAGTTCTTTTGCTTCATTTATTGCCTCAGTTTTTTCTGCAGTTCTCACATTTTCAAGTTCTTTCCATCCCGGAAAGAAAGGTGTATCTGCAATCTGTCCGTAGCCGAGATATGATTCCTCAACGATTGTTTCTTTTGGAATAAGCAGAGAAATTGCCTGACGGACTTCTGCTTTACCCAGGTGTTCATTGTGTGAGTTCATGCCGAGAAAAACAAGGTTTGTCATTGCGGTTTCATGAACCTGAACATTTTTTCTCACATAAGAGCCGTTGCTCATATCCTGGAAATAAAAAGAAATGTTTCCTGTTTCAACACTTTCAGGACCACTTGCAGTATCAAGCATATTAATAAGTCTGACACGTCTGACTTTCGGAAGTGCCCCTGACTTCCATCTTTCGTTCATAACAAGCGACTGTGAATTTTCAATTTTATATTTACCGCTGCCAAGTACACTTTTATCATCTTCATCAGCAGGTTCTTTCACAATGGGGAAATCAAGACAAAGGGATGCATATTTATCAGGTTTTTTCAAAGTAAATGTAACACTGTGCCCCGATGCTGAAATGTCTTCAAAATTTTCAAGCTGTTTTGAAAAATTATCGCTTTCCTTTGCCATGTTAAAAGAATACTCAACATCACCGGCAGTAACAGATGAACCGTCACTGAAACAATATGCAGTATTCATATTTACGTTGACCGTGTTTCCGACAACAGAAATACTTTTTGCAATGACGTTTTCTGTTGTGAAATCATCCTTTACTTTCACAAGTCCCTCAAAAATAAGAGTTGAGAGAGCCAAATTATACTGAGTTGTGGCAAGGTAAGGGTTAAAAGAATCCGTAGTGCAGACAGGAAGTTTAAGTTGAACAGAATCGTCAATCTGTGAAGTTGCCGGTTTCATCTCACCCAAAGATTGAGAGCATGAAGAAAAAGCGGTCATTACAACAACCACACATAAAATAAATGCTGACACACGACTCACTTTTTTCATTTTTTCACTCCCTTTTCTTTTAAAAATTAACACGTTTTACAGACAATGCTTTTCCCGAAACATCATCTGTTTCAACAACAATTCCGTTTACCATACAGTCACCGTTTGCCGCATTGAAGAAAGCAGGCATACCGTCAATGAATTTTTTTACAATAATGTCCTTATCAACACCGAGGACAGACTCTTTCACACCACACATACCAACATCAGTAATATACGCCGTCCCCTGAGACAAAATCTGCTCATCTGCAGTCTGAACATGAGTGTGCGTGCCAAAAACACAAGTAACTTTTCCGTCAAGAAAAAATCCCATTGCACGTTTTTCACTTGTTGTCTCGGCATGAAAATCAACAATTTTAATTTTGCAGTCTTTGACTTTTTCAAGAACTTTTTCAACTGTTTTAAAAGGGTTGTCTGCAGCATCCATAGAAAAAGTTCCCGCAAAATTTATAACGCCGATTTTCAGGCGTCCAATATCCGTGACAGAGTAACCTCTGCCCGGGTTGTTTTCATGATAATTCGCAGGTCTTACAATGTCAAGTCTTTCATCAAGAAAGTCATAAATTTCCTTTCTGCGGTAAACGTGGTTACCTGTTGTGATAACATCAACTCCGCTGTCAAAAAGAAACTGTGCAGAGAGAGGCGTTATTCCGTTGCCTGCAGCAGAATTTTCTCCGTTTGCAATACAGAAAGAAATATTTTCTTTTCGTTTTAAGTCAGGAAGAATTTTTCTGACATGTTCACATCCGATATTACTTACAATGTCACCGAGAATGAGAATTTTCATACATTAACTCCATTCTGAAAAATGACCGCCGAAAAATTTTTCGGCGGTCTGAAAATAATTACTTTGCATAATCGACAGCACGGTTTTCTCTGATAATATTAACCTTAATCTGTCCCGGATATTCAAGTTCGCTTTCGATTTTCTTAACAATTTCTCTTGCAATAATAGCCATTCCGTCATCTGAAATAACTTCTGGTTTAACCATAATTCTTACTTCACGGCCTGCCTGAATTGCAAATGAACGCTCAACACCTTCAAATGAATTTGAAATTTCTTCAAGTTTCTCAAGACGTTTGATGTAGTTCTGAACGTTTTCACGTCTTGCACCGGGTCTTGCTGCTGAAATTGCATCGGCTGCCTGAACAAGTGCTGCAACAATGGTTTTTGTTTCAATTTCACCGTGATGAGCTGCAATTGCATGAACAATAGCATCATTCTCTTTATACTTCTTGGCATATTCAACACCAAGCTGAATATGAGAGCCTTCCATTTCATGGTCAAGAGCCTTACCGATATCATGAAGAAGACCTGCACGTTTTGCCTGTTTTACGTCAGCACCGATTTCCGCTGCCATAAGACCTGCGATGTATGAAACTTCAAGTGCATGGTTAAGAACATTCTGACCGTAACTTGTGCGGTATCTCAGCTTACCGAGAAGTTTGACAATTTCAGGATGAACATTGTTGACGCCTGCATCAATAAGAGCACGTTCACCTGTCTGCTTGATTGTCTGTTCAACTTCTCTCTTTGATTTCTCAAACATTTCCTCAATACGTGCGGGGTGAATACGTCCGTCAGTAATGAGCTTTTCAAGAGTGAGTCTTGCAACTTCACGTCTTACGGGGTCAAAGCTTGAAACAGTAATTGCCTCGGGAGTATCATCAATAATGAGGTCAACGCCTGTGATTGTTTCCAGAGTTCTGATGTTTCTGCCTTCACGGCCAATTATACGGCCTTTCATTTCGTCACTGGGAAGAGCAACAACACTTACTGTTGCTTCTGCGGCATGGTCAGCAGCACAACGCTGAATAGCGGTTGCAACAACTTCTCTTGCCATAGTATCCTGCTCATCCTTGAGCTTCTGCTCAAAGTCCATTATCTTAAGGGATTTTTCTCTTGTAAGTTCTTCGTCAAGAGCTTTAAGCAAATGATCCTTTGCCTGTTCCTTAGTATAACCTGAAACTTTTTCGAGCATTTCAAACTGACTTCTCTTGATGCTATCTATTTCGATTAATCTGTCTTCTGCATCTTTCAGCTTTTGGCTGAGGATTTCGTCTTTCTTTTCAAGGGACTCTGTCTTTTTATCAAGAGACTCCTCTTTCTGAATAAGTCTGCGTTCCTGTCTCTGAACTTCAGAGCGTCTTTCACGCAATTCTTTTTCTGTTTCTGTTCTTTGCCTGTGAATTTCGTCTTTAGCCTCTAAGATGGCCTCTTTCTTTTTAGTTTCAGCCTCTGTGAGAGCTTCGTTGACAATACGGGCAGCTTCTTTATTTGCAGAACCGATTGTGGCTTCTGCAACTTTCTTTCTATGTAAACCACCGATGATGTAACCTGCCGCACCAAATACCACTGCAGCAGCAACGATGAGAATTACCCAAACGATTGTATCCAAAATAGATCGCACCTCCTTCTTGTTAAACTTGTAAATCTATTCATCAAAAGAATCAGAATAAAAACACTACATGATGTACTTACACTTTTAGACATACACCATCTATGTTATTTTATACTTATATGCACATCTTGTCAAGTATAATTGGAAAAATAATGAATTTTTCATGAATATTTATTAAGAAAGATAAAAAACTCCACTTGAAAATACAAATGGAGTTTTCGTTAAAATTTTTATTAAAATTCAAGTTCCACAGTCTGTCCGGATTTCATTTCTGCGGTAAGCACAGAATTTTCAACTGCAAATTTATTTCCCGCAGGTACACCTGTACGGTTGTTCAGTCTGAGTCTGAGAACATTGTCTTTCTCAGCATAAACTTTTACGTTTTTCACTTTTCCTTCTTTCCATTCAAGGTCGAACGTGAAATTGCCTCTTGCTTTGATTCCGCTGATTTTTCCTTCGCTCCAACTGTCGGGAAGTGCAGGAAGAAGTTCAACCGTTCTGTTATCGGGTGTGCCGAGATGACTCTGTATGAGCATTTCTGTAATACCCGCAACACCACCGAAGTTGCCGTCAATCTGGAAAGGCGGATGAATATCAAAAAGGTTGTATGCGGTACAGTTGCTGAGGAGTGACTTAAGATGCTTTTCTGCATGATTTCCGTCTTTAAGTCTTGCACAGAAATTTATAGTCCATGCTCTTGACCAACCTGTTGCACCGCCACCGTTTGAAATGCGGCGGTCAATTGTTTTCTTTGCCGCTTCAAAAAGTTCGGGACTTTCTTCGTTGATTCTGTCTCCGGGGTGAAGTGCAAAAAGCTGAGAAACATGACGGTGTCCCGGTTCTGTTTCTTCGTAATCTTTTATCCATTCCTGAATTGTACCGTAACGTTCACTGACTTTAACGGGCGGAAGTTTTGCGAGAATTTCTTCAAGTTCTTTTATAAAACTTTCATCATTTTCAAAAAGCGATGAGGCATAAATTGTGCGGGTGAAAAGTGCATCAATGATTTCAAAATCTATTGTTGCTCCGTGGGTAAGCATACTCTCCTGTGTTTCTCCCTTTTCGTCAATGTAGAAGAAACTGTTTTCAGGAGAATTTGAGGGAGATGTTATAAGTCTTCCTTCGCTATCCTCTATGAGATAATCTTTTACAAACTCACATGAGCCTTTGAGAATGGGATAAATTTCTTCCAGATAATCCCTGTCTCCCGTAAATTCGTAATGTTCCCACAAATTCAGGCAAAGCCACGGACCCGCCATGGGGAAAAATCCGCAGTCAACGCTGTCATGGACTCCCGTTCTGCCGAAAACATCCGATGTGTGATTAACAACCCAACCATTTGCTCCGAAAACATTTTTTGCTGTATTCTTTCCGAATTCGCTGAGTTTCTTCATATAATTGATAAAGGGTTTTTCCGTTTCAATCATGTTTGCGGGACCTGCAGGCCAATAATTCATCTGCAGATTGATATTGGTGTGATAATCACTTCCCCACGGAGGAGTAAAACCGTTGCACCATATACCCTGAAGATTTGCAGGAAGCTTTGCTTTTTTACCTGAGCTTTCAATAAGAAGGTATCTGCCGAAATTATAGTAAAGTGTAATCAGGTCAAGGTCGTTGAAGCCGTCATGGAAATCGTCAAGTCGCTCATCGCAGGAAATGTGAGAAAGGTCCTTTGTCGGCATTTCAAATTTCACTTTGTCAAACCACTTTTTATGGTCAGAGATATGCTTTCCTTTTACTTCTTCATAAGAAACAGCAGTAATTTTTTCAAGACATTCCTCATTGAATTTTTTGTAATTGATGCTTTCGTCAATATCAAATTTTTCAATATTATAATTCGTTGCACATGAAACGTATATTATAATATAGGTACAGTTTATCACAGTGATATAATCATGTTCGGCTGACAGTTCACCGTCAGTTTTTATTTTAAGTTTTGATGAGAAGGACATGCCTTCTCCGCCTTCTCCGTACTGTTCACTTTCGCTGAAAATCAATCTGCCGTTCATAATGAGTGTATCGTTACTCAGAGCACCTGTGTAGGCATCACGACCTCTTTTCATGGTCACTTTACATGAGAATGGTTTACCGTCATTCTGAAGTTTGTATACGAAAGCATCATATTCTTCACTTATAAAACTTTCTTCTGAAAAATTCATTCCGCTTTTTGTCCAATAAACACGGCATATCGCTTCACTCAGTTCAAGTTCTTTACGGTAATTCGTGTAGGGAGATTTATCGAAGAAGTCAACAAAAACTTCTCCGAAACTTTCATAAGAACGGACATAAGGCGGAGTTGACAAAAAAGTTTTTCTTGCAAGGTCTGCCGCCGCATGAAGTTTTTCTTCAAAAATCAGTCTTCTGATTTCTGCAAGAGCTTCGGGAGATGCATGATATTTTTCTTCAATCTGTCTGCCTGACCACAGACTTTCTTCATTAATTTCAATTTGTTCGCAATGAGGATTTCCGTACTGCATTGCTCCCAGTCTGCCGTTTCCCAGAGGGAAAGCATACATCCAATCATCTATAAATTCATTGTGCCAGAGTAATGTTGACATAAATTCACGTCCTTTTTAAAATTTCAGAGGTTTCCTTTACTTTTTGAAGCCGCCACTGACGGTAATTACATTATCCATAATAACAGAAGTAGTTTCAACTGCCGTTCCGAATGCTTTATAGTTATCCATTCTAATTTCAACAGTATATTTCCATGTGCCGTTTATAATTTTTCCGTTACTGTTTACAAGAACTTTAACGGTAGGATTTGTATAATAAATCTTTGTATCTTTTTCGGAAAGTTCGAGAGGCATTCCTAAATCTTTAAGCTGGTCAACAACAACGCCGATGTCACCAACTGCATTTATCGCATGTCCTACACTGCCGCTGAGAGCATCTTCTCTCGGACCAGAAACCTGTTCTTTCATAGTCATTTCAACTGCAATATATTTCCCTGATTTATATGCTTTTGCAGAGGCAACATCAGAAGATGTAAGATTAATATAACCGCCTGTAATTCCCGGTGTATCATCCGAATTATTTGCAAGAAGCTTTGACATAATGGGCATTATGAAATCAAAAAAGCCTTCAAACTGTCCGTTGTTTACTGAAATTTTCTTTATTGCAATACTGTGTTGAGAGGTAACCCCTGCCTCTGATTTTTTTGCTGCTTTTTTATAAAAATCAACTATTTTTTCTGCATCCCAATCATCAGGATTTTCAGATTTTTTCACAGTAGTTTTTTCAGATTCGGTTTCGCCATTTTCTTCTTTCGAGGAAGAAGTTGTTTCAGCTGTTTCCTCAGTTACACTTTCGTCTTCTTTTTCACTTTCTTCTGTAACGTCTTCAACAGCATCCTCATTTTCCGTAATTTTTTCACTTGCATTATGAGTAATTTTTTCTTCTGTAACGTCATTTTCGCCCTGACTGTTACCACCGCAGGCAGTCAGAGAAAAAATCATAACAAGCGAAAGTAAAACAGCCGTTATTTTTTTCATAAAAAGTCAACTCCAAAATAAAATCTTCATGACTATTATATCAATCCGTGTCCTTTTTTGCAACAAAAAACTAAATTGTGTTCAATTCAAAAACCACCGTATCATATTCATTCATATTAATCAGAATTTCATCTGTTTTACATTCGGAAAAATCAGTACCTAAAAGAGGTCTGACAAAATATTTTTCAGGCAGAGATATTTTTACTTCACCGTCACAAACCGCATGAATTCCCAGAAAACCTTCTCCGTTATAAATAACATGTCCGTCTGAATTGTAACAATGAACTCCTGAAGAAACAAGAAATTCACGGAGTTCCTCCTCTGTGTAAAAAGTCTTTTCCGTGCTTGTTTTTATATGCGGAATATTCATATTTTTGCATAGGTTTATTGCCTTTTCCCCGTTATCAGAAGGCAACGGTGCGGTAAATATTGCCGCTTTATACTTATGCAGAACTTTCTCTGCATCTTCAACCATACACAAATCAAAGGGTATTCCCGTATTACCCATTCTGACTCTTACCCAATTTACCGAATGACAGAATTCGCTTCCTCTCGGATTGTTAAGATACGCCTTTTCGTCTATGAACATAACAGTCTCTGCACGAGGATATAAGTCAGTTTTTTTGTTTTTTGATATATCGGCAATTTCTTTCATTTTTGCCATTTCAGACATAATTTTTTCGTCGTGATACCAGCCGCCCCACATATCAAACCACCATACGCCCGAGCCTTTTGTCAGTTGGTGGACAAATGCTTTTCGTATTGCAGAAAGAGAAAGTGCCTCGGTTTTGGGACCGCACCAGACGGTTTTGTTGCCCTTTTCATCTGTGAGAGTATAAATATCATCAGGATATTTTCCGGGACGTGACTCCTGCATTCTGCGAGTCAGATGTGTTCTGATATCACATTCAACAAAATATAGTTTTCCGTGGATTTTTACAGATTCGGCAGTCAGCATATCTCCCCAGTCAACACCAAAGGCTCTGTTATTATCATAACAACAGGGTGATGAAAAAAAGTCAATATACGGTGAGTCAATAATAAATCTCAAGCCGTGCAAGCCATAAAGATAATCGTTGACAAATGCATTGTAGCCGTAAAAGACACCTGCAATCTGTTCTCCGTTTATAATTTCTTTCAGAAGTTTTGCAAAATACTCTACGGTTTTTGCCGCCATTTCACAACAGAATTCACCGAAATGGCTGACTGTGTCACTTAAATCGGGATTATCGAAATCTTCTTTTGAAAATGAAGTGACATTGATTATTCCGTATTTTTCTCTCATCCACAGATAGAATTTATCGAGTCCCTTTTCGGAAAAAGAACCTGCAAGGTCATGATGCATCCATTCCTGAGTAATACCGCCGCAAAGCTGATAACCTGCAATTCTGTCAGCATAAACCTGAGAACGTATATGTAAAACAAGTTTTTCGAGCAATTCTCCGCCGTCACGCAAAAACAAATCGGAGTAAAGAGACTCTCTCCTGCCCGTTTTTGTTTCGACAGTTTCCCGGACATTATTTTCAATCCATTTACGGGGCATTGCGATATTAACTCTGGGAAAAATCAAAGCATCGGGACATTCTGCCAGAATTCCGTTTACAACACCGTCAAACTCAGAATAATCAGGTATATCTTTTTCAAAAACACCTGTTCTGAAAGGAGTAAATCCGGTAAAATTGTTTATCGGCAAATCA
>JAZOAY010000123.1:0-2531 GCA_045595725.1 Acutalibacteraceae bacterium
TGTGCCAACTCCTTGGCCCACAGAACGACATGGCTACGATCCGACTTCATTCAGCTTGACAGTACTAATAGGTCGAGAGCTTGACCATTGTTTGGTTCAACTTCACGAAATGTTTTTGTTCAGTTTTTTAGGTACGAATCCCTAAATATGATAATTTAACCGACTGATTTATTCCAGTCGGTTTTTTTTATTTTCTCTATAGAATACGGTGTCCTTGCTATAAACAAAAAAGAGACGGATTCATTGAATCCGTCTCTTGTATTATTTAAATATTTCTTTTAAATATTTTACTGAATCAGCTGCGTCTTTATCCAGTTCTTCAATTGAAGCGCCTTTTGAGAGGTCTCTCCAGATTGAAACGTCCTGTCCCACTTTTCCGCCCATACGCACGAAAGGTTCCATAATAACGTAGCCGTCATAGCCGATTTCTTTAAGCGTATCGCCGATTGCTTTCCAGTCCATTCTGCCGTTTGGACCCGGACATCTTCTGTTGGCTTCGCCTACATGGAAATTACCGAGAGTTCCTTTTGTAAGTCTTATAGCTTCAACGATTGAATCTTCTTCAATGTTCATGTGGAATGTGTCGAGCATTGATTTTACGTTGGGTTTGTCAACTGCTTTAACGTAGTCAACGTCTTCATAAGCCTCGTTAATCATGTAACCCTCAAATCGGTTGAGAGATTCCATACAAAGTGTAACACCGTGGTCAGCAGCAATGTCAGCAAGTTTTCTCATGTTTGTGATACTACGTTCAGTATCCGCTTTTTTATCAAAACCTGATGCGAAATCAACGGGCCAGTAGGAATAAAGTGCACCGCCTATGCGGTCGATTCCTGCAAGTTCCATTTTTTTGAATACATCAGCGTAAAACTTAAATGCGTTTTCTACAAGCTTAGTGTCGGGGGAAGCGAGGTTATGTTCAGGTCTCGGTCCGTAACCACCCGAAAGGAGCATGCCATGGTCCGCAGCAATAGTTTTTAGTTCTTTGAAGTATGACTCAGGTTTTGTATGAAAATCTCCACAGGGTACTTCTAAAACGTCAAACCCGAGTTTTGAACATTTCTTAATGTATGGTACACAGTCGCCACCCCATTCTTTTTCCCAATAAGCGTAGTAAATACCGAATTTCATAATGAAAAAATCCCTCCGAAAATTTCTATGTCAATAATATAAGATTTTTACTTTCCCCAGAACTTTCTGTCAAGACTTCTGTACTGGACTGCTTCTGCAATGTGCTCTTCGTTGACAACATCGCTTTCTTCAAGGTCGGCGATTGTTCTTGCAACTCTCAGAATTTTGTCATAGGCTCGTGCTGAAAGGGAAAGCCTGTCAAACACAACTTTCAGCATGTTTTTGGCTTCGTCAGTGAGTTTACAGAAATCTCTTGTCTGACGTGCAGTCATGTGAGCATTACAGGAAATACCTGTACCTTCAAGACGTTTCTGCTGAATACGTCTTGCTTTATTTACTCTCGCTTTGATATCCGCAGATTTTTCTCCTCTTTCATCGTCTGAAAGACTTTCAAAATCTACGGGCGGAACTTCAATGTGAATGTCAACTCTGTCAAGAAGAGGTCCTGAAACTTTATTGAGATATCTTTCTGCACTGCCTCGAGGACAGGTACATTCTCTTGTCGGATGTCCGTAATATCCACAGGGACATGGGTTCATAGCACATACAAGCATTACAGAACAGGGGTACGTGACTGTTGCCTGCGCTCTTGAAATAGAAATAACTCCGTCTTCTATCGGTTGACGCATGATTTCCATTGTTGTGCGTGAAAACTCAGGCAGTTCATCAAGGAAAAGTACTCCGTTGTGTGCAAGTGAAATTTCACCGGGTTTTGGTATTGCACCGCCACCGGAAAGTCCTACGGGAGAAACTGTATGGTGAGGTGAACGGAAAGGTCTTTTTGTAATAAGTGGGTTGTCTTTTGAAAGCTTTCCGGAAATCGAATATATTTTTGTTGTTTCAAGCGATTCCTCAAAAGTCATGTCGGGGAGAATTGTAGAAATTCTTTTCGCAAGCATACTTTTGCCTGAACCGGGAGGTCCGATAAGGAAAATGTTGTGGCCTCCTGCAGCAGCAATTTCAATTGCTCTTTTTGCCTCAAACTGACCTTTTACATCAGCAAAATCAAAGAGTGTTTCAAGTACTTCATCTTTCGGTGTGTAAAGGGCGGGAGAAATTTTTTCTGTGCCTTCAAGGTGTGAAACAATTTGCTTTATGTTCTTTACGGGAAAAATGCGTATCCCCTCAACAACTGAGCATTCGTATGCATTTTCTTCAGGAACAAAAACATCGGTTATGCCGTTGCTGTAGGCCTCAATAACCATGGGCAAAGCACCGTTGACTTTTCTCAGTTCACCACCAAGAGAAAGTTCACCGATAAAAGCTGAAGTTTCGGGTACCGGATGTATCTGATGTGATGCGGCAAGAACTGCAATTAGCATGGGAAGGTCGTAAACCGTACCTTCTTTTTTTGTGTCTGCAGGAGCAAGGTTTACGGTAATTCTGCTGACAGGGAAAGT
>JAZOAY010000124.1:0-13835 GCA_045595725.1 Acutalibacteraceae bacterium
GATTTGATTCGTTTGAAGAAATATGACGTAGCTGTTATAGGTGGCGCAACCTCCGGTTCCTTTTTCGCAAGAAAAATGGCCGAAAAAGGATACAGTGTTCTGGTAATCGACAGAAATCCTCTCGAAAAAATAGGTACAAGATACGACATTTTCCATATCGGAAGAAAAGAGTTTGAACGTTTCGGAATTCCCCGCCCCATAAAAGGGGACAAAGAATGGGCATTCGAATTTGAAACAAACTATACTGCTGCTCCCTCAGGCAAATATCCCATAAAAACATTTGACCCCATGGTCGGTCTTCACATGCACGACTACACAGTTCTTATGAACAAGTGGGCAAAAGAAAAAGGTGCAGAATTCATTTACTCCGCTTCATTTGAAGATTTCATTTATGAAAACAATAAAATCGCAGGTTTTACATATTTAACTGAAAATGGCTCAGAAGAAGTTCTTGCAAAATGCGTTGTTGACTGTTCCGGTATTGAAAGTATCCCCAGAAGAAAGCTTCCCGAAAATGTTACTGTTGAAAAATTTGAAATCTTACCCGAAGACATGTTCTATGTTGTTCTCAAATACGTGAAATTCAAGGACCCTGATTTCATCTACAACACGTCTTCCACAGGCTGGCCTTTCTACAAATCATGGCTTGCTCCTCAGGCAGACCCTAACGGTGGTATACTGGGTATCGGTGCGTGCAACAGTTACAAACAGGC
The DNA here is from genome assembly GCA_045595725.1 of Acutalibacteraceae bacterium. Classification (GTDB taxonomy): domain Bacteria; phylum Bacillota; class Clostridia; order Oscillospirales; family Acutalibacteraceae; genus SIG575. The sequence continues at coordinate 714 of JAZOAY010000124.1, forward strand.
TGAAACAATTCTCGAGGATGTAATCAAAAATATTCCTCTTCCTGAATACACAATAGTTCATACTGAAAAAGGAAAAACACCATACACTCGTCCTCCCTATTCATTTGTTACAGACAATTTTATTGTTACGGGTGATGCAGGCTGTCTTACAAAGCCTAACAACGGTGAAGGTGTTACAAGCAGTATGGTTCACATGGAAATTGCCGCAGATGTCCTTGATGAAGCAATTAAAGAAAATAATCTTTCCCGTGAAAAACTCTGGAAAATCAACACCATTTACAACGAAAAGCAAGGTGCTGATTTTGCAAGCACAAGAGCATTGCTTACAAAAGTTGTAAAAGCCAAAAAAGATGAATTTGAATTCTTCTTCGAAAAGGGACACAATTTCCTTCAGGCATTCCTTGATGGTGCCGCAGACGGTCCTGAAATTAAAATAAATATAGGACAACTTGTTCCCGCTTTGGGAAAAATTTTCGGCGGCATTCTTACAGGAAAAATCTCTTTTGCAACGCTCAAAGAAGCAGCAGGAGGATTTATTCTCAGCGGAAAACTCAAAAAACATTATCTTGCTTTTCCAAAATCACCTGAGGACTATAACCAATGGGTAAAAGTTGCAGATGAACTTTGGAGGAAAGTCGGAAAAATGCAATAAAAAGGTTATAACCGGGCAGAAAGGTCCGGATGAAAGGAGATATAAAAATGAACGAAAAATTAGTAGCATTCGGCAAAAAAGTTCTTGCTGTACTGTTATCGGTTCTTATTCCGGTATTGGCAGCAGTAATTTCTTTTGATCCTCTTGCAAAGTACGACCCTGAGGTTAAATCAGCGTTAGAAAAAACAGACGGTCTTATCAAAGGTGTCTGCCATGCTGACCCTGACTACGAGCTTCTCCACGAAGCAGGAATTGAATGGACAAGAAAAGACATTCCTTTCCTCTATGACCATGAAGGTAATATCAGCCAGAGTTACCTTAACTGGAAAGCTGAAATGCAGGCTTACGCTGATAACGGAATCAAGATTTTTGCTATCACACCCTACCCTTACAAATTCCTTGAATACGGTATCGACCCCAGAACGCCCGAAGGTAAACTTAAGGTTCAGGAAACTGCGAAATATTATGTTGAAGACCTTAAAGATATCGTAGGTGTTTTCCAGGTTACAAATGAAATGGGCATTGACCGTTTCACATACCCCCTTACAATCGACGAAGCTGCAGATTATATCGGATATCAGCTTGAGGTTATGGATCCTCTCTGCGAAGAATACGATATCCTTCTCGGATACAACATTGCAGACTTCACTCTTCCCTTCAAAATGCTCAAATATAATGACTATCTTGACTATGTAGGTCTTGACCTATATCTCGGATGCTTTGAAGATATTCTTCATGAAGTTGACACTTTCGTAGCTCTTGCGGGTCTTGTTCATCTCGTTACACAAAAACCCATCATCTACTGTGAATTCGGATATATGGGGTATGGTGAACCTAAAACTCCTGAAGAAAAAGTCGAAGTTCTTCAGAAATACGGTTACAACAGCGAAGCAGAAGCAACTGCAGATATGGATAACTTCATTCAGAAACTCCCTGAAGATATGAAAGAAGAAATTCTTGAAATCTATCCTAACTACACTGCAGAGCAGTATGCCGATGTTATTTTCCGTGGCGAATACATGAACCACTTCTATACTTCTCTTCCTGAAGGTTATTACCTTGACGGTTACACACATACACCTGAAGGACAAGGTAAGTTCTTTGAAGACCTTATTCCCAAGCTTCTTGCAAAAGACTACATTATCGGTACAGTTATTTACTGTTGGTCTGACAGCGATTCATGCTACGTATGCGGACAATCAGATTGTCCCGTTGAAACAGGCTGGGGACTTGTAGACGGTGAAGGAAACAGAAAGCCTTCATTCTATGCAGTAAAAGAAATCTTCACTACGACTGACAGATAAATTCAGCAAAAAACCTATACAAATAACCCCGGGTGGAATACCCGGGGTTGCTCCGTTTATATCAGTCTTATTTTTTTAGCCACTTCTTGAGAATCAACAAAAAGTTTTATACTTGCAGCACCGTCAAACACAGCCTCTATTCTGTGACCGCATACATCTGCAACCAGTGTGTGGGCATATTCAACAATGCCCTCATATTCATCATACACACAACCATTGATTATAAGTTCATTTGTGTGTTTGACTCTTCTGACAATTATATGCATACCTGCTATTTCTGTGTCGATGAAAACTCTGCTTTTGATTTCTTCAGCCATTCTTAATACCGAAGAATTGCTTTCAATCGGTTCTCCGTCTTCTGTATCCACAAGCATTTCTGTACATTCTGCATTGGGGGTATTTTTGATTTTATAATATGTTGATATTGCAGTTATCAGATAAACAATAACCCAGATATGAAAAACAATATCAATAATTATGTCTGTCGAAAAACCCATCATAAAAAGCATAAGCACCGTATCAGCTGCAAAGAGTACAAGAGACACAAACAAAGCAGCAACCTTTTTCTTCTTTGCAAAAATCCAGCAGGCAAGATAAGCTAATATAATAACGGCTGAAACAGCAACCATCACAAAAAGGAATGACCTGTCAAGAAATTCTTCTGCAGGCAAATCAGAATAAAATTCTTCAGGATACATTCCGCACATCACCCTGCCATAGTCAACTATAAAATAGGGAATAAACGCAGAAAACAAGAAATATGTATCAGTACCCGCAAGAAGCAAACCGATATTTATAACGCTGAAAATTACTATCACAAGCAAATTACCGACACTGTTTTTATATCTCGTTTCAAGATTATTTTCTTTTGTCTTTGTCTGTTCTTGGTTTTTACCGAATAATTTAGCCATATACTCTCTCCTAAACTTTTATAGATTAATAATATAACAGAAAACTAAGCATGTCAAACTCCAAAAAAAGGAAATGCAGTTTCATATTGATTATACTCAATGTTTGAGTTATTGTCAATACTCAAAATCAGAGTATTGTATATTTGTCTTGAGGTGATAATATGGACTATCTTGACAAACTCACAGCTTTGAGAATTGACCATGACCTTTCCCAGAAGGAAGTTGGGAAAATTATTGACAAATCCCAACAGGGCTATGACCATATCGAAAAAAGAAGAGCAAAGCTTGCAATTGAGGACTTCAAAAAACTATGTGAATTTTATAATATCAGTGCAGACGAATTACTGGATTTAAAGACGACCGACAAATAAGTAATTATGGTAACAATTTATTAAAAACAACAAAGCAGCAGAAAACTCAATTTCTGCTGCTTTTGTTTTATTTATACAAGGTCAATTGTGTATGCGGAGTTTGTAAACCACTGGTTTGTAATAAAGTTTCTGGGTCTGAAAATAATTTCATCTTCATAAACTTCCATCTGCATTCCGGTACCTGCCTGAAGAAGTCCGTACATATTTACAATACCGAATGTTGGAAGGCTGACATATGTTACACCGTTTACCTGTTCAACAATGGGCATATCATATTTTTCACCTACCCATGTGCATCTGATACCACCGTGCATATGTCCGCTGATATAAATTACATTTTCATATTTTTCCATAACGGTTTTTATATCGTTCACTGCAAGGTCAATGCCACTATCAGGATAAATTATTTCCTGACCGTTAATTCCATCAACCGGCCAATGGCAACATACAAAAACAGGCTTGCCTTCTTTTGTACCTTCAGCAAGTTCTTCGTCAAAAAATTTCATCTGTTCAGGTGAGATATCCATGCCGTCCCAATGACCGCCGTCAATAACCTCGTCACCAAGCACGATAAACTTATATCCTTCAACATCCATGCTGTAATAATTATGCTCATGGTTTGTTCCGTAATATTCATTTGAATAACGGATAAAGTTTGCCATTGCTTCTTCGCGGGAAATATCTGTTACATCTCTGTCACCTGCATGTCCTATATCGTGATTACCGGCAACCGTTATTACAGGAACAGGACTGTATTCTTTGATAATTTCATAATAATATGCAAGGGAAGGTTCATCGGCATAGTTTGTGATGTCTCCGTTTACAAGCATGACGTCAATATCATTTTTGGCATATTTCATGTTTCTGAAACCTGCTTTGAGAAATTCAGGACGAAGAAGTTCTGTCATTTCAACATGAGTATCTGAAATAAGTTCTGCTGTAAGGAGACTGCCCTCTTTTTTATCATCAATTACAGGAAGTTCAACACCTGCATAAGGGACCCATGTCATAATAATTGCCAAGAGAAATGCTCCAAGATTAGCAAAAATAGACTGTACAACGCTCATATATATACACCTCTTTTAGAAATAAATTACACATATTTTATCATACGCAAAATTATAATTCAATACTTTTAGAAATTTTATAACAAAAAGCCTCTGAAGCATCAGAGGCTTTAAATCAGTTTTTAGACCATGTTGCAGGCATTGCAACGATAATAAGTGGGAAAATTTCAAGCCTTCCAAGTAGCATAGCAAAAGTGAGAATAATCTTTGAAAAAATTGAAAAGCCTGCAAAACTTCCTGTCGGTCCTACTGCACCAAAACCTGGACCGATATTATTAAAGCATGCCGAAACGGCACTGAAATTTGTTTCAAAATCAAATTTATCAAGTGAAACTGCAAGGAAAAGAAGAATAAAACATACAATATAAATTGCAAGATAAATAGCCACACCGTTTATTGTTTGTTCATCAAGACGTTTTCCTTCAAAAGTGATTGTTTTGACTGAACGAGGATGAAGGAGTCTTTTGATTTCACTTCCTATTTTTTTGAAAAGAATTATCACACGTGAAACTTTGAAACCACCGCCCGTTGAACCTGCACATGCTCCAAGAAGCATAAGAGAAAACAATATCGCTTTTGAAAAAGAGGGCCATAAATCAAAATCAGCAGTTGCATATCCCGTTGTGGTAATAATGGAACCTACCTGAAAGGCTGCATCTCTGACAGTATCTGAAACATCATTGTACATTGGATAGATATTAAATGAAATGCACAAAATTGAAATCGCGATAATGCCTAAATAAACCCAAAGTTCTGTACTTTTAGCGATAGCTTTAAAACGTCTTATCAGAAGCAGAAAATAGATATTGAAGTTTACTCCAAACAGTATCATGAATATGGTTATTACCCATTGAAGATAAGGGCTATAAGAAGCAATACTGTCGCCTTTAATTCCGAAACCGCCTGTACCTGCAGTACCGAAAGAATGAACGATACTGTCAAACCAAGGCATATTCCCAAATCTCAAAAGTAAAATTTCAACTATAGTCAGAACGATATAAATTGTATAAAGTATTTTTGCCGTATCCCTCAATTTTGGTACAAGCTTTCCTTTTACGGGGCCGGGAACTTCCGCACGCATAATATGAATTGAGCGCTTTGATACGTTAGGAATAATTGCCATTACAAAAACAAGAACACCCATACCGCCAATCCAATGAGTAAAACTTCTCCAGAAAAGAAGTCCCTTACTCATTGCTTCAACGTCTGTCAGAATCGATGCACCTGTTGTGGTAAACCCGCTTACAGTTTCAAAAACCGCATCAATATAGTGAGGAATTTCACCGCTTAACCTGAAAGGCAATGCGCCAACAAGCGAAAGTATTATCCACGAAAGAGAAACAGTAAGAAATCCCTCTCTTGAATAAATAACGTCATCCCTCTTTTTAAAAAACAGTACGAGCAGTGTGCCTATAACTGCTGCAATAATAATTGTAATCAAAAAAGATTCTGCACATTTCTCCTTGTAAACAAGAGAAACTATATACGGTAAAAGAAGAAGTATTGCTTCAGCCCATACCATTTTACCGACTGTACTGAAGACCATTCTGTGATTCATCAGAAATTACCCCCAGTCAACAATATCATCAAGTTTATTTATACGGTGACCTGACGTCAGCACAACAACTTTATCATTTTCTTTGATAACATCGTCACCTGCAGGAATAATAATTGTTTTCTTTTCTCTGATAATACCGCCAATAAGAATATTGGATTTAAAACGAATTTTTTTCAGAGGAACATCAATCATTTCACAGTCACTTCTCACATTGAATTCAAGTGCTTCAACTTTACCGTCCATAAGTTTGTACATTGTTTCAACGCTGCTGCCCATTGAGTTTTCAAGGGCACGTGCGTATCTTACAACAATATCTGTTGTTGCAATTTTCGGAGAAATAATGGAATCAATTCCCAATTTTTCGGCCATATCAGAAAACTCAGCTCTGTTTACTTTGGAAACAACTTTAGCTGTGTTATGAGAAGAAGCATAGTAGGAAAGCAGAATGTTTTCTTCATCCATACCTGTAAGAGAAACAAAAGCATCCATAGAACCGAGACCTTCTTCAAGGAGAAGTTCTTCTTTTGCCGCATCACCGCAGATAACATCCACTTTGCTGAGAAGTTCGGAAAACTTTTCACACTTTTCAAGGTTTGAGTCAATTACTTTAACGGAACAACCTATACCAAGGAGCATTTTTGCCAGATAATAAGCAGTTCTGCTTGCACCTACTATCATAACTTTACGTGCTTGTTTCTGAAGAATTCCGAGGTGTTTGAGAAGCTTCTGAACTTCGATGGGGTCAGCGGTTACCGCAACCTTATCCCCGCCTTTAAGAGTAAAATTACCATCGGGAATTGTAACGCTGTCACCACGCTGAACAACACACACGAGAAATTTATAATCGTATTTTTTACGCATCTGCTCAATTGTCATTCCGTCAAGAACAGAATCCGGTTTAAGTCTGATTTCAACCATTTCAAAGTTTCTTGCGGAGAAATTTTCTATTTTAAGCGCCGAGGGAAATTTTAGAATATTGAAAATTTCCCTTGCTGCAAGTTTTTCAGGGTTAACAGCCATAGAAAGATTAAGATGCTGACGAAGTAAACCCAGGCTTCTGTCGTTAAACTCAAGGTTTCTTATTCTTGCAATAGTGTGCTTCGCACCCATTCTTCTTGCAATAAAGCAACTGAGCATGTTGAGTTCGTCTGAACCTGAAAATGCTGCAAAAAGTTCAACATTTTCAATGCCTGCTTCAATTAGGATATCGCTGTCTGCACCATTACCGCAAAGACCGATAACATCATAAATATTAGTAATTTCGCTTACAACTGACGGGTTATTGTCAATTACAGTAATGTCATGACCTTCAGCAGAGAGATTTTCAATAAGTGCTCTGCCGATTTTACCGCAGCCTACAACTACAATGTTCACTAAAAAACATCTCTTTTCAAAAGATTATTGTCTGTGTATTGTACTACAAAATATCAAAAATGTCTATACCTTTTTGATTTATTTACAAATATTATTACCGATAAATAGAAAAGAAGCAGGAAGTCAAAACTTCCTGCTTCTTAAATTTATTATAGATTAATATGTTCCCATTGAACCATCCTGCATAAGAGTTGCATCCATGTTTGCAAGTGAAATCATGATTGAAACGTCCATTGCATCAAGATATCCGTCTTTGAACAAATCGAGAACCTTAAGAAGAAGCTTGTCTTCATCTTCGCCTGCATTAACAAGTTCTGTAATATATGCTACATCAAACGTGTCGATAACTGCGTCACCGTTTGCGTCACCAAATACAAGAACTGTGTATGTGCCGAGGATTGAACCATCTTTTGTGCTTACAAACTGAATCATTGTACCTGTACCGAAACCGTTCTTTGTCTCGTAGATTTTAAGTTCAGCTGCACCGACAAACTTAATAAGTTCTCTTGCATCTTCAGCCATAACGCCTTCTTCGAAGCCGTAAATGTAACCTTCTTCATCAATTACGAGCCCTGTTCCCTCAAGGTCAATACAGAACACAAATTCAAGATTTGCTGTTGCTTCGATAATTCTTGCTGTCAATGCATCAATATTTTCCTGTTCATTAATCTTAGTTGTTGAATCATATTTTGATACATCGCGCATTTCATTTCTAAGATTACTGTATGATTCAGGTTCAATTTCATATCCTGTTGCATTCATCTCACTAATCTTTGCATTCGCTGCTGCTACTGCATCGTTCAGAGCAGTAAGATCAGCACTCTTGATTTTTGCATTGAGAAGTGCAATAGCATTGTTGATATCTTCAGCCATCTTATCAACTTCAGCCTGTCTTTCTTTTGTAAGACCATATTCAACTGAATCAACAACATCTTTAGCAGCTTTGTAATCATCAGGTTCAAAGTGACTTTCTATGATAGTGTCGAAAGCCTGTTTAGCCAGTGTTACTGCACTATAATCAGCAGGACCGTATTCAAGTGATTCAAGCATTTTATTGAGTTCTTCTGCATAGGCATCAACCTCATCCTGCTTGTCAATTGTAATATTCATATTAATTGCAGCAACATATGCGTCAACCTGACCGAGAGAAGCATAAAGGTCTCTGTCGAGAGCCTCGTAAGCATCAATAGCTTTATCAAGCTCTGTATAATCAGCTCTGATATATGTAAGACCTTCTACTGCATCATTAATAGCATCAACGTATCCGTTTACTACTGTCTGAGACTGAATGTCAAGATCCCAGTTAATTGCTGCAATTGCTTCTTCAACTTTGTCAATAGATTCCTGAGTATAGGGATATGCACCATTCTGATAAGTATATCTTGCATCTTCTATTGCGTCTTCAACCTTTGAATAGTCAGCGGGATGAAGTTTGAGTTCTTTTGTAGCTGCGTAGATTGCATCAATCTGAGCCTGCATTTCGTCTTTCTGACGACAATTAAGATCCCAGTTTACAGCTTCAATTGCATTTTTAACAACATCATAGTTCTGGTATTCTGCTTCAACAAAGCTTTCAGCGTAAGCAATTGCATCATTAAGCTTTGTGTAATCGGCAGGAAGAAGGTTTTCTTCTGCAGTTGCGAGAACAGCTCTGATTTCTTCTTCCATAGCATCTACTTCAGCCTGTCTGTCTTTTGTATAACCTGCAACAACTTTTGAAATTGCGAGGTCAAGGCTTGCAACAAATTCATCATTGAAATCTGTGAGCGGTTCAAGAGCTTTTGAATCGTTAATAGCATCTGTTACGCCTGAATAATCTGCCTCTGCAAGTGTCAGGTTAGAAATTGCCTCACGGATTGCTACAGCATAAGCATTAACCTGTTCCTGATTTTCAAGTGTGATATTCCAATCAATACCGGCGATTATATCTTCAATTATGTAATAGTTTGCATACCAGTCTTTGTTCGGAACTGCCTCTGCCTCAGCAATAGCATCTTCGACATCTGAGTAGTCTGCCTTTACATATCCGAGATTTTTGATAGCATCGCGGATTTCTTTTTCCATTGCATCAACTTCGTCCTGGTCTACAATTTTCTTTCCGTAAACAACATTGCCAATTGCATTGTCAACGATTTCAAAGTTTACGTATTTGCTTCTGTCAAGCTTACCTGCATCAGCAATTGCATCTTCAACGCCTGAGTAATCAGCATCTCTGTAATTATCCGGTGTAAGCTCTGCAAGTGCAGCCTTAAGTTTCTCAGTAATTTCATCAACCTTATCCTGTTCTTCAATTGTTGCACCGTAGTCAATTGTCTGAACAACCGCCTTGATAGCATCAACATACTCCTGTTTATAAAGAGCAAGAACTTCGTCTGAAGGAATATTTGCAACCTGTTCATTAAGATTTGTGAAATCAGCCTTAACCAATTCAAGACCTTCATAAGCACTTCTGATAAGAGTTATAAGTCTGTTCATCTCATCAACGTGAGTATATGTCTTTCTGTCTTCACCAGCATAATCTACCCCTGCCTTTTCGAGGAAAGCATCACCTTCAAGGGTCAATAAGTACCATGTGTTGTATGAGTCGGCAACATATTTTGATTCCTCATATTTGGGAGTAAGATTAAGAACCTGCTGAAGTTCTGTGGTATCAAGAATACGGTAATCTGAAAGGGTTGCGATAGCAATACCGAGAGCCTCTGTAGCAGCATCTACATCTGCCTGTTTGTCAATTGTGTAGCCTTTTACCGCCATTGCCTGTTCATAAGCAGCTTCAAAATTATCCCATGCTTCTTTAAAACCCGTTGCCTCTTCAAGAAGCTTTTCGTTATTATGCTCTGTGTAAACATCGTCCGCTTTTTCAATTTGTTCCTGAAGTGCCACTGTGTTTGCCTGAACATATTTAAGATTATTCTTCGCAGAAACAACAGCTTCAAGACATGTATTAATTTCACTCTGCGAATTTGCTTTGAGCGAGCGTGAAAGCGCCTTAGCATTGTTTACTGCACTTTCATAAGCAGGCCATGTTGCATTTGTATAATCAGATGCTTTTTTACTATCGTATTCACTGACAGCAAGATCAAGATATGTATAAACGGCGTCGGAGTATGTAAGGTTTGCAATCATCGACTTGATAGTTGCAGTATAACCATCAACGATAGGCTGGTCATATCTGTAGAGATTACCATTAAAGTTGTTATTATACCATGTCCAAACAGCATCGGTTGCTTCCTGTGTATAAAGACGGATTTGGTCTTCCCCGAGATCTGTACCACCATCATATGTTTTTACTGTTACCATACTGTTTTCAATTGCAAGGAATTCATTAGCTGCATTATTGAATGCTGTATAATCAGCTTCAACGGGAGTAAGATCGTTTTTAGCTGCTGCAATTGTATCGCCTGCTACTGCGTCAGCATAAGTACAAGCCACTCTGAAAGCATAGTTAGGTCCGGGAATTGCCATACCTACGATAGCCGCTTTTTCAAGCTCTGTAAGGTATTTGTTCCATGAATCTGCTGTATAGTAGCTCTTTTCACGACCTTCAGAAAGGTACTGATTGAACAGATTGAGTGCTTGATTCTTAGCATCATCACTTCTGTAGTACATTTCAACATTGAACCAGTCTGAATCATTGTATACGATTGTGAAGTTGAAATGACCGTTAGGCATTGAGTTCATCTCAAACCATGTTGTATAAACATTTCCTTCACCATACATTTCAACGTATTCCCAGCTAAGGTTTCTTACAGTAATTGTGTTGGGGTAATTACCTGTAAGAGCCATTGAACGGTTCTCTGAGCCTGCACCGGAAACCGCATTTTTTGATGTCTGCTGATGAGAATTCAGAACAATGTTGGGGGTCTGAACATAAAGCGAATTTATCTGATCAAAACTTTCAAAATAATAACGGTCACCGGGGCGTGAAGGTTCACCTGAGTTTGAACCCAAAGCGCCTGTCTGCTGACCATTTGCAGAAACAGCACCGTAGCCGTAACCTGTCATGCCTGCGTATTTAACGTTTCCGTTTGAATCAAGAAGGTCATAGTTGCATTCATAACGAATAAGACCTGCAAGACCTGCACCGATAGTACCTGAAACATTGAAGTTTGCACCACCAGTGCCGACAACAGTACCTGTTGAATATGTAACATTTACAGTATTAATTACATTTGTTTCATCAGAACTGTATCTGATTACAGCTGAAATTGAGTTCAGCTTAATCTGATAACCCTGTGCTTTACTTTTAATGGTAACAGTTGTGCTGAATGAAGTGCCTGTCGGGGTGCCGTTCTGCACAAGGCTGAACGCATTGATACTTTCAACACCGCCGTTTGCTGCACCTGCAGTAGCAACGAGTGATCCGAATCCCATGGAAACAGATGTCATCATTACTGCAATTACGAGCAAGAGAGATAACAATTTCTTTTTCATAACATACTCCGCCTTTCGATTAGTTTTAATGAAAAACAAATTTTAAAATTATTGGGATTTTGTCTATAAGCCTAAAAAAGGGTATAAAAAGCCATTTATAGATATAATCTCATAGTCATTATATATTAAAATCAAATTATAATCAAGTAGTTTATTAAATTTTCTTTAAATTTTGTACAAAATAAATAAAACAGCAACCTTTGATTTTACACTTAAGGTTGCTGTTTTTCTTTTTTTGAAAACAATGCAGTATAGAAGAACATCTTTCTCCACCGCAATTCTGTTTCAGCCATCCCTACTTGCATTTTCAAGGGGATACCGAAACCAATTAACTATAAACTATAAATTTACAGTTCTTACTTTCTGAAAACAAGAATTTCAAAAGAAAATGTAATTTCTTCAGGCGGTGCAGAAAAAAGTTTTTCCGTATCTTTCTCTGACGTTTTGTAGTAATAGGGTGTCATCATAAACAGATTTTTTACATCATCAGGATTTTCCGGTTTCATCACACCGTCAACACAAACTTTTTCAACAAAAGTAAATTTGTCCATTTCATAGGGCTTGACTTCATTTTTATAGGGATTATCGTAAATTGCCTTTTTTAATTCCCACAGATGATTTTCACCCGGGATAACATAGACAAAATATCCGCCTGTTTTTATAACCCTGTCAAATTCGTTTTCACACAGAGGAGAAAAAACGGACAGAAGAACATCAGCACAATCATTTTCTACAGGAAGATGAAAAACACTCGCCGCTGCACATTTTATTTTCTTTTCTCTTTTTGCAGCTATTTTCATTGCATCCTTTGAAATGTCAACTGCAAGAATTCGGGGGTTTTCCAAAAAATCGAATATCCCTTTTGTATACCAACCTTCACCGCAGCCTGCATCAATTATTACAGGAGTTTTCTCTGCGTATTTTTTAAGAACATAGCAAAGTTTTTCTCTCAACGGAAGATAATAACCCTTTTCCAGAAAATCGTGACGTGCTTTTATCATAAGTTTGTTGTCACCATGATTGCCTGCCGGTAAATTGTTTGGTAACAGATTTATGTAACCGCTTTTTGCTTTATCAAAAGAATGTCTGTTTGTGCATACAGCACCTTTTTCGTATTCTGTAAGCTTTTCTCCGCAAACGGGACAAAGAAAATATGTCATTTTATCACCTGCTTTTCATATATAATATAATATCACAAAAACAAAATAAAAGCAAAAAACTCTTGACAAATTTTCTGAACATAGTAAAATTAATTCTATACGGTTAGGGTAGTGCAAATAATCCGAATGCGCCAAAGAGATAATCTTTTTATGTCTTTTCGGCATTTCGTGTTTGAAAGGCGTCAGCCTTTCTTCGCACTCAGCCACCAAGGCAAAAACACAGCAAATCCTGACGGATTTGCGAGTATTTTAACAAAGGGTCAGCGGAAATCAACCGATAAAAAACGAGTT
>JAZOAY010000125.1:0-6035 GCA_045595725.1 Acutalibacteraceae bacterium
AAGACCGCTTGGCCTCCGACTTGGATTATAGCTCTGAAGAAGTGCTCTCTGAAGTGCTTTATCATGTGGATTTTTCGCAACATATACTTCTTTTAATGTATAGGGGTCAAGTCCCGTATAGAACATACACGTTGAAACTGTACCCGGTGTGGGATAAAAATCCTGAACCTGTTCAGGTTTGATATGTTCTTTTTTCAGAAACTGTGCCAGTTCAATTGCATCATCAAGCGTACTGCCCGGATGCGAGGACATAAGATAAGGGACAAGATACTGCTCTTTTCCGATCTTCTTATTTATTGCAAAATATTCGCGGGAAAATTTTATATATGCTTCAATATGAGGTTTGCCCATATAGTCAAGAACACTTGCGCTACAATGCTCAGGGGCAACCTTCAACTGACCGCTTGTGTGATGTTCAACAAGTTCATGGAAAAATGTTTTATCCTTGTCTTCAAGAAGGTAGTCAAATCTGATACCTGAACGGATGAAAACTTTTTTCACTTTGGGAATTTTTCTCATAGTTCTGAGAATATCAAGATATTCCTCATGGTTTGACACAAGCTGTGAACAAGGTTTGGGTGCAAGACATTTTTTACCTTTACAGAGACCGTGTTCAAGTTGTTTATCACATGAAGGTCTACGGAAGTTGGCTGTAGGACCGCCTACATCATGGATATAACCTTTGAAATCTTCCATTTCTGTAAGTTTCTTTGCTTCTTCAAGAACAGACTCTTTGCTTCGCGTGGTTATAAATCTGCCCTGATGGAAAGCAAGTGAGCAGAAATTACATGCACCGAAACAGCCCCTGTTGTGAGTTATTGAAAATTTAACTTCTGCAATACCCGGTACACCGCCGAATTTTTCATAAGAGGGATGATAATTTCTCTCATATGGCAATGAATAAACCCAGTCAAGTTCTTCTGTCGTAAGCGGTGGCATGGGGACATTCTGAATAAGCATTTTATCCCCATGACGTTGCTTTATCATTTTACCTCTGATATGATCCTGTTCATCAAGCTGAATTCTTGTTGCAATTGCATATTCACGCTTTGACGATACAACGTTTTTAAAAGAAGGACACTCAACACCTGTGTAGGGGGTATCTTTTGTATCAATAAGACAACAAGTACCTCTGATATCAGTCATTGTAGAAATACTTTCTCCTGCGGACAGTCTTTCTGCAATTTCAATTGTCTGGTTTTCGCCCATACCGAAACTTAAAAGGTCAGCACCTGATTCTACAAGAATTGAGGGTTTAACCTCGTCATCCCAATAATCATAATGTGCAAATCTTCTTAATGAGGCTTCAAGCCCTCCGATAATAATGGGGCTGTCAGGATAAATAGCCCTGATTTTTTTGCAGTAAACAATTACTGCTCTGTCAGGTCTTTTTCCCGCTTTTCCACCGGGTGTATACGCATCGTCACTTCTCTTTTTCTTCGCTGCGGTATAATGAGCAACCATACTGTCAATATTTCCTGATGTTACAAGGAAACCGAGACGTGGTTTCCCGAAAACTCTGAAAGCCTGATTGTTGTTCCAATCAGGCTGACTAATAATTCCTACTTTATATCCTTTTGCTTCAAGAACCCTTGAAATAATTGATACTCCGAAACTGGGATGGTCAACATAAGCGTCACCTGTCACATAAACAAAGTCAACACTTTCCCATCCTCTCATTTTTGCTTCTTCGGCTGTAATCGGTAAAAAATTACTCATCTTTTAAAAATCATCTTCCTCATATTCCGCATCTTCAAAATCAGATTGTGAATCCTGCTTATTCATATTAATCTTTCCGTCGGATGAAAGTGCGTTCATTTCCATATATTGCTGTTTTGAAAGAAGAACCTTTCTCGGCTTTGCACCTTCGGAAGGACCGATAATCCCCCTCTCTTCAAGGTCGTCAATAATTCTTGAAGCACGTGCATAACCAAGCTTCAGTTTTTTCTGAAGCATTGTTGTTGATGCCTGTTGCATATCCACAACAACCCTTATTGCATCAGGCAACATTTCATCTGCATCATCGTCACCGTCATCTTCAACGTCATATCCTGCACGTTTCTTTTCATTGACGGAATGTTTTTCAATTTCTTCAATAATATCTTCATCATAAGAACCTTCTTTCTGGCTCTTGATGAATTCGACAACATTTTCGACTTCGTTATCTGAAAGGAATGCCCCCTGAACACGTAAAGGTTTCGACATTCCCACAGGATTGAAGAGCATGTCACCGTTACCGAGAAGTTTTTCAGCACCTGCGGTATCAATAATTGTACGTGAGTCAATCTGTGAAGAAACAGAAAGAGAAATTCGGCTCGGAATATTTGCTTTAATAACACCTGTGATAACGTTTACAGAAGGTCTCTGTGTTGCGATTACAAGGTGCATACCTGCCGCACGTGCCATCTGTGCAAGACGGCAGATTGAATCTTCAACTTCATTGGGAGCTGCCATCATAAGGTCAGACAATTCGTCAATGAAAATTACGATGTGAGGCATCTTAGGAATATCGGGATTTGCTTCACAGAATTTATTGTAGCCCTTGATATTTCTTACATTTCTCTCTGAGAAAAGCTTATATCGGTTGAGCATTTCAGTAACCGCCCATGCAAGAGCACCTGCAGCTTTTCTCGGGTCAGAAACCACGGGAACAAGCAAGTGAGGAATACCGTTGTACACGGTAAACTCAACCTGTTTGGGGTCAATCATAAGAAGTTTTACTTCATCAGGTGTTGCGTTATAAAGAAGGCTGACAATCATTGAATTGATACAGACTGATTTGCCTGAACCTGTTGTACCTGCAATAAGAAGATGAGGCATCTTTGCAATATCGGCACAGATAATGTTACCTGTAATATCTTTACCGAGGGCAACGTTAAGTTTTGAGTCAGCTTTTCTGTATTCGGGAGTATCAATAATTTCCTTGAGAAGTACCATAGTACGCTGTCTGTTAGGAATTTCGATACCTACTGCTGATTTATTGGGAATAGGTGCTTCAATTCGAACCCCTGATGCTGCCATGTTCATTGCAATATCATTTGAAAGTCCTGTAATTTTGCTGATTTTTACACCCGGTGCAGGCTGAATTTCATAACGTGTAACAGAAGGGCCTCTGCAGATTTCACAGATTTTTGCTTCAACACCGAAACTTCTGAGAACGTCAATAAGGTGTTGTCCGTTTGATTGAAGTTCTTTAGAATAATCAACGCTCTGTGAACCGTCAGGATTTCTTAGGCATGACATGGGCGGAAATTTATAGGGTTTTGATTTACCTGAACGACTTGTAACAAATGCTGTTTCAGACACTTCAAAGGCATTGCCTGTTTTTTCTGTTTTAGGCGCAGTTTTTCTTTCTGCCTGTTTAATAACAGGAGGTTTTTCTTCCACAGGTTGAGGCTGAATTTCAGTTTCCTGAGGAAGCGCAGAAACACCCTCGTCAACAAAATCAATATCAAGCGCTCTTATTCTGTTTCCGCTGTTTCTTGAAGTTCCCGTTGCACCGCTTTTTGGAGTTATAGGCGGTGGCATGATAATTTCATCAGGGTTGAACGCATAGTCGTCACTGCTGTCTACTTCAATTACTTCAATTGGTTTTTTTGTATGTTTTTCTTCTGTTTCTTCAACTTCAAAATCAGGTGTAAAATCTACACCGTATGCATCAATAAGTTCGTCAGAGTCATCATCAGGAAGTTCTTCCGCTTCAAGTCTTTTTCTCTCTTTATGTTCAGCGATTTTATCTCCTGCTTTTCTTACAGGTTTTTCTACCGTACCGATAAGTTTTGCAAGAGACGTTCCCGTAAGCACCATAAGTGTTCCGAATGCAAGTATTGAAACAAGCACTACTGCAGGGACTTTTTCACCGCAGAGAAGCACAATTCCTCCGCCGAGTAAAGCACCGAAAAGACCGCCGTTTGAAATATGAAGTCCCTTTGTATAGACATCTTTTATCTGCTCAAAAATGGTGTTATCATTAAAATATTCAAATTCATGTGCCACAATATGTACAAATGCAGAAAGGAAAAGCATGAAAACTCCCGCACCGATAATTCTGCCGATTTTTCCTTTTTCATAAAGAATTTCACGTGCTGAGAGAATTGCAACGTAACCAAGAATTACGGGTACAAGATAAGCTGTTATACCGAAAGTTCCGAAAAGCACATGCTGTCTTACAAATTCCCATACAGATGCTCCGGGAATGAAGCAGAAAGCAAGCAGAAGCAAGGCGACACAAAACAGAATGACCGCAGTCATCTGTGATGAAACGCCTGTTTTTTCCTGGCTCTTTCTCTCAGACTGAGGAGCCTTTGTCTGTGGTTTGTTTTTTGCCTGAGTCTGAGTTTTTTTATTATTCGCCGCTTTTTTCTGCGGTGTTTTTTTGGCAGGTTGCTGTTTTGGTTTTGCGTTTGCCATTTTCATTTTTCCTTCTTTCATTTATGAGTTCATCTAATTCGTCAAGTGCATCAGAAAGAGAGCCGATTTTGTCAATAAGACCGTATTTTACCGCATCTTTTCCCCCAAGAATTGTTCCTACATCTGTAACAAGTTCTCCTGTTTCAAGCATAAGTTTGCGAAAAACCTTATCTTCAATTCCGGACTTTGAACACACAAAGCTGACAATTCTCTCCTGCATCTGAAGAAAATATTCAAGCATCTGAGGTACACCGATAACAAGACCGTTTGTTCTGACGGGATGAACTGTCATTGTAGCAGACGGTACGATAAAAGACTTGTCCGCACTTACAGCAAGAGGTACACCGATTGAATGCCCCCCTCCGAGCACAAGAGAAACACTTGGCGTTTTCATTCCCGAAACAAGCTCTGCAATTGCAAGTCCTGCTTCAATATCACCGCCGACTGTATTGAGAATGAGAAAAAGCCCGTCAATTTCATCACTTTCTTCAACCGCAATAAGTTGGGGAATAATATGCTCATATTTAGTGGTCTTTGTTTCATTTGAGGCTAAATAATGCCCCTCTATCTGACCGATAATTGTAATACAATGAATGTTCTTTCCGTTTTTTCTGACAGTAATTGAACCTGTGTCAAAAACCTGCTTTACCGCATTGTCAAAAAAACCTTCCTCAGAAACGCTGTTTTCTTCAGTTTCCTTATTATTTGTATAAATTTTCCCAAGCATTTTTACCACTCCTCAGGTGTGTATTATGCCCCTCGGAAAGTAAAAAAATGCATTACAATATATAATACCATTTTTCAATATTTTTTTCAAGTAAAATAATCAATTTATAACTGCGATTATTATACCTGTTATTATAATCCCTGCACAAAACAGTTTGTACAGTATTCTCTTTTCTTTAAATACAAATTTACCGCCGAGAATTACCACAACACAGCTGATTTGTTTTATGAGAGTCATAAGACTTACCGTACATTCAGGGTTATTGTTTGCAACAAAAAGTGCTTTGTCACCGATAACAAGAGTAAGGCTCATAAGGTATACCCATTTATTTTTAAGTGTGGATTTGTAATCAATGGAGGTGTGTGTAAAGAAAATATAAAGTCCGTAAAAAATCACAAGAAAAAGCATGTACCAGAACTGAAGCTGTCCTGATGTCAGGTCACCTTTACGCATTAAAATTTTATCAAGTGCTCCCGAAAGTGCCGTAAGTGCACAGCCTGCAAAAGCGGTAACCACAACTTTTACGTCAACTTTTTCAGCTGATTTATCCTTCTTTGAAAACGGTTTGAATTTGAGTAAAAGAAGACCTGATGATACAAGCAGAAGCCCGATAATATGCATCAGACCTATACTTTCGCTAAGAAGAAGTATTCCGTAAAGTGTTGAAAAAATTATTCTTGATAAATCAAGCACACCATATAAGCTTACAGGCATTTTTGAAAGTGCTTTGAAAGAACATATCCATGCAACAAAAATCACAAATGATTTTATGAGAATAAGATACATATAGTTCCAGTTATCTATTCTGAAAGCTTCTGCCGTGTACGGCAACACCATAACAAAAGAAAGACACACATACAGAAACAAAGTTTCCATTACCGTGCTTTTTTTCATTGCA